>JAHEMQ010000044.1 GCA_024643555.1 Crocinitomicaceae bacterium
AGTTTAATTTAAAATCAAAAGTTATGAGTGGTAATGGTGGTTTTTTTGCTTCAAGAAAGTACAAGTTATTTGTTAAATACCTTTCTGGATTTGGAGCATCGGTGGTAATTGTTGGTGCGTTATTTAAAATCATGCACTGGCCTGGATGTGACGTGATGTTGATCGCGGGATTGTTGACAGAGGCGGGGATTTTTGCATTCATTGCACTTGAACCAATGCATGAAGATCCAGATTGGACACGTGTGTTCCCTGAATTAGCAGTGCAAGAAAATAATGAAGAAAATCGTTTATTGCCTTTATTGAAAAAAGGTGGTTTAGGTGGCGGTGGTGCTGCTGATGGTTTGGCGAAAGAATTAGATAAAGCTGGTATCGATCAAGCATTATTGACTCGTTTAAAAGACGGTATGTCAAACTTGGCTGACAACGCGAAGTCTTTAGGAGCAGTGGCTACAGCTGCTGGTGCAACTGATTCTTATGTGAAAAGTTTAGAAACGGCTTCTGCTGGATTATCTAAATTGACAGACCAATATGCGGCTTCTGCGCAAGCAATCGCAGGTATTGCAGGAGAGGGACAAGGAAATTTTGGTTCTGAAATGCAAAAATTAGGTCAAAACCTTGGTGCGTTGAACAATGTATATGAGTTACAATTGAAATCATCTCAAGATTATTTGGATTCATTAGGACAAATGAGCGCGCTTCAAGAAAATATCAAAAATATCATGACGGATCTTGCTGCTTCGGCAAAAGATACGGCATCTTACCGTGAAAACATGTCTATGTTGTCTCAAAACTTAACTGACTTGAACAACGTATATGGTAACATGTTAAAAGCTATGAGAGCTTAATTTTAGTACGTACTAATTTTATTTAATTACAAACAAACTAAAAGCTAGAAATTATGGCAGGTGGTAAGGAAACCCCAAGACAGAAGATGATTGGTATGATGTACCTCGTTTTGACTGCTCTTCTTGCATTGAACGTTTCCAAACAGATTTTGGACGCATTCGTTGCAATCGAAGATAACATTCAACGTGGTAGTATCACCCAGTTAGAGCGTGGAAATGCTGCGCGCAGCGCCTTGATTGAAGAAATGAATTCGACGGCGAAAGACGAATCGGGTAAAGCAAAAATCGAGAAAATCAAAAAATACTTAGGTATGATTGAAAAAATCGATGGTGAGGCTGGAAAATTGATCAAATACATCGATGACATCAAATTGGAGATGTTAGAACAAGCAAAAGAAGATGTGAAGACGGTAAAGGATGAAGATGAGAAGGTAATCGTTTGGAAAAAATACGACCCAAAATTCCCACTTCAACCAACACGTTTGAACTTAATCGCTGTTCAAGCAAAAGATCAATTTGATATCCCAATGCACGAAATCGTTGGTTCTGAAATTTCTAAATTAGACCCTACGAAACACGGTGCAAAATTATGGAAACAGTACAATGCTTTCCGTAAATTCATTGTCGAGACAACTGGAACATATAAAGAAGGTGAGAAAAACAACTGGAAGGTGAAAGTGACTGACATCAACGATAACTTACCAAACCTCAAGTTGCAAGAGAAAATCATTAAAATGATTACAGCTAAATCCAATAAAGTAAATCCTGAAGATCAAGAAGTATTACTTGGTTTATATCAAGAGCTTACTAAAATTGAATTTGCAGATCACCATGAGCAGAAAAACATCCATTGGATGGGTCGTACATTTGACCATGCACCAATGGTAGGAGCCTTAGCTTCTCTTTCTTCTTTGCAAAATGAGATTTTAAGTGCACGTGCGAAAGCAGTGAACTTATTGAAAAGTAAGGTAACAGTTGGAGAATTCTCTTTCAACAAAATTCAAGAATTGGTTAGTGGTCCTGGTGTGGCGACTGAAGGTGAGGAAATTGAATTGAAAGTGACAATGGCTGCTTATGACTCGGATAATAATCCAGTTGTAACAGGTCCTGGATCTGTCGAAGTTAAAGATGGTATCGGTACCATTAAAACAAGAGCTTCTGGATCTGGTGAAATGAACTTGTCAGGTACGGTGATGATTCGTAACAAATCAGGTGTGGAGTACCCTAAAAATTGGTCTTGGAAGGTAGCAATCGCAAAACCACAAGGTTCGATTTCTTTGCCAGAGATGAGTGTGCTTTACAAAGGATGGAACAATAAAGTCGTTCCAGTTGTAGCTGGTATGGTGAGTTCAGATATTACCGTGAATGGTGGAACAAAAACAAAAGCTTCTTGGACTGACGCAGATGGTAACAAATACAATGGTTTCTATGTGAACATCACAGGACCATCAAAATTTGTGACAATCACGTTATCTGGAAAAGACAAAGATGGTAAATCGAAAAGCTTTGGTACGTTTAAATACAAAGTGAAACCTTTCCCAAGTGCACAGTTACAAGGGACAACAATTTCAAAAACAACTGGATTCAAAGCAGTTGTGAGTTTAGGGGCTGATAGTCCGTTTACTGGTGTTGGATTTACGGTGATGGGTGGTGAAGTTTCCATTGGAAATGAAACGATTCCTTTCTCTGGTGACCGTGTACCATCTAGCGTGGTTGCGAAAATCAAAGCAGGTAAGAAAATCGCCATTGACGTAACCTACAAAAGAACAGGTACTGCAACTCCATCGATTGCATCTGGAGTACTTAAAGTAGTTCCTTAATAGTGATTAATTAAAAGAAATGCGTATGAAAAATGTATTGTTGGTTGTCGGATGTATGTTTACAGCAGTAAGCTACAGCCAAGATCGTCCTCAAAGAGGACCCTATAATACATTGCCCGGTGGGGTAAAAGACGGGGTCGTTATTAAGGAAGAAGTTCCTGTGAGACAAGCTGTTCAACCAGAATTCGTTCGCGAAGCGGACTTAGTTTGGTCGAAACGTGTGTTCTCTCGAATTGATGCCCGTGAAAAGATCAATCATGATATCTTTTTGCCATATGACTACTTTGATGGTGATTTAGCTTCTGGTTCATCTTATCGACCGTCTTCACCGAACGACATCGATGATCCAACTTGGAACAAAGATCAACGCCGTTGGTCCCTTTGGACTATCATGTTGCGTCACATCATGTTAGGTGATTTGACCATGTACCGCGTTTCTAGTGAATTTTATCCAGATGTTGAGGATGGATTCAGTTTTAAATATCCAATCGTACACCAAGGTCAAAATGATTATTTTGAGGTGAAAAAATACCGTAATGACGTGAACAGTATTGTAACGTCAGGCGGTATTGGTCCAAAGTTGCGTATTTATCGTCCGATTTCGGAAGATACCTTGGATATCGTTAAAACGAGCCAAACGTTAACGGCTTACTTGGATTCATTGCGTTCAGATGCAGACTACGAGGATTTATTTGGTATTGAAATCACGAAGTTACAAGAGTGGTGGGATTTTGCTTCGGTAAATTCACCGGTTCGTAAAGATGGAATTACCATGTACATTCCTTCAAACAACATCGTTGCATACAACATAAAAGAGGATTGGTTCTTCGATAAAGAACGTTCATTATTAGACCGTCGTATCATCGGAATTGCTCCGGTAGCTCGTTACACTTATGAAGAACCAGGAGAAGGTGAGTTACCGTCTCGTGGAGAATTGTTAGTTTATGATCAAACTGGAAAACCATTCTTGTTCAGCTCAACAGGAAATATTTTTGAAGAATATGAAGGACGTGTAGAAGAGCGTGAAATGTTCTGGATTTATTTTGAAGAGTTGCGCAATGTCATTGTAAATTACTATGTGTACAACGACAAAAATGATGCGCAATGGATGTCAATGGATGATTTGTTCTGGAAACGTAAATTTAATTCTACTATTTACAAAGTATCTGATAAATTTGATCGTGAGATTCAAGATTACAAATACGGTGTAGATGCACTTTATGAAGCAGAAAGAATTAAAGAGGATATCCGTAAATGGGAACATGACCTTTGGCATTTCTAAATTAAAAAGATAACTTGAAGCCCCATTGTGAAATGGGGCTTTTTTATTTTACTTTTGTAAGGTGAAATGGATAGGAAATAGAATCAGTTTCGTAGACCAACGTGCGAAAACAACCATTGTAATCGATCCAGAGAAAAATGGGTGGATTAATGCGATCATGGGTGCGTGGTTAGCGATGTGGTATGTGATTGGAGGTACTGTATTTTGGGCCTTGAATGTCATGCCTTTAAAAGAACAGGAAGTAATCATTCTCTGGATCTTTGTTGTTTTCTGGTGTTATTATGCATTTCGTGTGACGAAGTCTTTCCTATGGATTCTATTTGGACAAGAATTTATAAAAATAGATGACCGAGCTTTTCATTTGAAAAAAAGTATCCTTTCCTATGGAAGATCATATCCTTACTATTTTGACAATATCAAGAACTTACAATACGAAATCCCAAAATTGGGGTCCATTCAAAATGTTTGGGAATCATCTCCATGGATCAATGGAGGAGAACGATTCACCTTTGATTATTTTCAAAAGAAAATCACCTTCGGACGAAAATTAAATGAAAAAGAAGCAAAGTTGCTTTCGCAATTGATTACGAAGAAAATTCAAGAACGTTCAAAATAATACTATGTACGGAAAAATCAAAAGTTATTTGTCAGATGAGTTAAAATCCATTGAGGAAAATGGATTATTGAAGAAGGAACGCATTATTACGAGTCCACAAGGAGCGAATGTAACGGTTTCCTCTGGTGATGAAGTAGTGATCATGTGTGCAAATAATTATTTAGGTTTGTCTTCACATCCAGAAGTTGTAGAGGCGGCAAAAAATGCTTTGGATACACATGGCTATGGAATGTCCTCCGTTCGATTTATTTGTGGGACACAAGATATTCACAAAGAATTGGAAGCGAAAATCGCGCAGTTTTATGGAACGGAAGATACGATCTTGTACGCTGCGGCTTTTGATGCCAATGGTGGTGTTTTTGAACCCTTGTTTACAGAAGAAGATGCGATTATTTCTGATGAATTAAATCATGCCTCCATTATTGATGGTGTTCGTTTGGCTAAAGCAGCACGATACAGATACAAGCACTCTGACATGAATGATTTAGAGGAACAGCTGAAAAAAGCACAAGATCAGCGTTTTCGTGTGATTGTTACTGATGGTGTTTTCTCGATGGATGGTGACATCGCAAAAATGGATCAAATTTGTGATTTGGCGGATAAATACGATGCACTCGTTATGACCGATGAATGTCACTCCGCTGGTTTCATTGGAAAAACAGGACGCGGTGTTCCTGAACATTGTGGTGTTTTGGGACGTGTGGACATCATCACGGGAACTTTGGGTAAAGCACTTGGTGGAGCAATGGGTGGATATACCACGGGTCGCAAGGAAATCATCGATATGTTGCGCCAACGCTCGAGACCTTATTTATTTTCGAATTCATTGGCACCTGCCATTGTGGGTGCTTCCATTAAAGTCTTTGATTTATTGAGTTCCACTACGGAATTACGTGATCGTTTGGAAGAAAACACACTGTACTTTAAAAAACAAATCATTGCGGCAGGATTCGACATTAAGCCAGGCGATTCACCGATAGTACCAATCATGTTATACGATGCAGCTCTATCTCAAAAGTTTGCGGATCAATTGTTGCAAGAGGGTGTTTACGCTATTGGTTTCTTTTATCCAGTGGTGGCCAAAGGACAAGCGCGTATTCGAACTCAGATTTCTGCAGCACATAGCAAACAAGATTTGGACAAAGCAATTGCCGCTTTTATTAAAGTAGGAAAAAATTTAGGGGTTATTTCTTAAGGATTTAATTCATAAACCTTTAAATTGTCCACTTCAAAGAAGACATTGGTAGATTTTCCAATGAAAAAGCAATGGTACTCAGAAGGCATGGCCTGAGCTTGAAAGCGAATGTTGACTTGGATGTGTTCCTTAAAAAGTCCTGGAAAAGAGCCCAAACTACGATTGTAAAACCAGTTGACCGCTTTAGATTTGGGGTCAACGTATTCTATATAACAAACATTTGCAATCGGTTTACTCCAGTCTGGGAAATAATCAAATGTCATTTCATACCAAACATTCGGTTTCAATTGCGATGAGTCTAATCGCAATATGGTATTGTAGTCTTCAATCTTTCCGCGATATCTCCCGCCTTCTATCAAACCTTGCCATTTTTGCTCATCTGAAAAGGAGTCACTCCAAATAAGTGTTTTTTTCAATCGTTTGGCTTTATTCAGGTCAGAACGGCAAAGCACGGAAAGTCTTCCTTCGGAATTACTGAAATATGGCGAAGCTAAATCCGCTAGTTTTTGCTCATCTTCTTGATACAAATTTACCCCATTGTGTTGGTACACGAATAAGGGTAAATAGGCTTGTATTCGACGCCTCTGTTGCTCATTAAAAACATGGAAATAGTCCAAGGTTTGAAGTTTCGATGTGCGTCCGAGCATAACCGCATAAAGTGGAATTCCGGTATGAACAGAAAGTAAGAAGGAATTTCTTAATGTCATCGGATCAACTTCCTTTCCGTAGATTTCGGAGCCAATGTGAAACCAAGGCAATGGCAAAATTGCCTTCACGTTCATTCGCTTTGATTTGGCTTCATAAATGAGTTTTCTTTCGGCTTCATTCAATTGATCGATGTCAAACAAATTCTTTGAGAATGCAGTAGGAATCTTTAATAAAGTCAGTCCTTCACAGAGTTGCACAACAAACAATGAGCTGATTAGTAGGCTTGATTTGAATTGAAAACGATGTGTTGATTCCCAATTTTTTACCTTGTGAAATAGTAACTGCAAGACACAAATTCCAAAAACCCCAATGACGTAATAAAAAACCCAGGAAAAGCGTCCAAGTGCCCTAAATTGCTTCAAAAACGTCAATTGCTCGAGCCAGTGTGGGTTTCCATTAAATGGGAATCCAAACGAAAGGATGAGTAAAAAGACTGCTGCGAAAATGGCAGGGAATAATGGTGTTGGGAAAGTAATTTTTCGAACAGACTTTTTCAAAAAATACCACAATAGGACGACCAGAATCACTAGAAGCATAGCGATCGTTAAAATACCAATGTATGCATAGCCTTCCCAACGGAATTCGTTAAATGAAAGATAGTTTGAAGCCCAATCGTGAATTGGACCAGCATCAGGTAGAAAAATACTTTTCCAATGGGCTTGATATTCGAAAAATCCAAATGGCGTAGCCGGACGGTCTTTTATCGAATCTGTCAGTTTCAAAAATAGTTGAACAAGGACTACCGGAAGTACAACCGGAATCAAGGTCCATGAACGCTTCTTCCATGAGTCCGATTTGTTGAATTGCGCAACGAACCAATCCACGCCATAGAAAACACTGATCATGAATCCTAAATAGGGATGCATGAAATACCAAAACAACTGATTAACAAGAAGAAGACTAGTCCATTTCAACGTAGCGCCCTTTTCCTTGAATTGCAGTAATAGATACCAGGACAAAGGAAAGAATATGGAATAGGACAGGCTCAAATGACTAAAAAGCCTAGGGAATTGAGGTTGAAGAATGAACAAGCAGAGTGCACCAAGAACGGCGATCCACTGATTGACTTGAAATTTTCTTAAAATCAAATACAAGAAAAATGGTGTAAAAAGTAAGCTGACTGCCAACGATAAATGGACGATACCAATGCCATAGGGTTTTAAAAAAGGTAGTAATTGTATTAGCCAAGCAATCGCCGGAAATCCATCCGTAAACAAGTAATGTTCGCCATAAGGATAGTTCATACCACCGAAATGCAAAAATGTTTCATCGAACTGCAGGTGGTACACGAAGCAATAATAACTTTTCAATCCATCGCCATCTGAGGTCAGTAATAACTCATTTGGATGCAAAAGAAGAGCAGGTAGTTTCCACAACAAAAAAGCCAGGGTTAAACCGAGTAGAATGATTTTGGAAAGATGCTTCTGAAAAAATGACAACATCCCCATTAATATGCTTTGATTTCAACGCCGCCCATTATGGACGTTCCTCGCAAATGAAGCGTTCTTTTTGGCAAGTCATCCGCGATTTGAACCGTTCGATTGTCGCTTACACCTCCAAGAATCGCAGAGACTTCATTTACAATTTCCCAATGACTTGGAACGATCAATTCAACTCCACCCATTATCGTGGTAATGTCAATTGTCAAATCCTCTTGAAAGTCGGCATTGACTAGGTTGATTTCTACTCCTCCCAGTAAACACGTAATCCTCCCACCTTTAAAATTTCTAGAAGTAATCGTTTTTTCAATTCCGCCAAGAATGGCATTGATGGAAAGTACATCAGGGGTACTAAGATCCTCCGCCAAATCGATGTCCTTTTTAAATTTTTTCCATTGCCAGTTTCGAATGATTTTCAACGGATTTAATAGAAAAACAACGCCTGACATTAACAACGCAAAGGGTAAAATAAAATCCTTCAGATTCCAATCAGGGTTTAAGTGATCCACAATAAAAAAGGCACCCAAGAAAATCCATATGTACGCCCCAATTTGCTGAATACCATTCTTCATCAAGGAATACATTCCAATCAGAAAGAAAATACTAGGAAAACTGAACATCCAATCGGGTAAGGCATAGTCCAATTCTTTCAACATCCACACGGTACCGATGATCAGTAGCAGTACGCCTTTGGCAATGCGTTCTCGTTTTTTACGTTTGACAAAAGCCAAATTATTCCAAAACGTGTTGAGTCTACTGTTTTCGTCTAATGGAGTTTTCATTTTGCTTCATTTCTATTTAAAGTTAAGCAATTCATACAATATAGTGATCATCATTTCTGATGAATTACTCCAGCCAAGTATCTGTTCTGAATGGGAACAAAGGTAATCCCACACTATTTTTGACATTTCCAACTTGGTAATTTTTGAAACAGTAACGAACCGAATGAAAACTTGTTCCTTTTTCCAAGGGAATGACGACAGTATTATTTTTTAATCCAATTCTAGCATGAACAGGATGAAATTCATGCGCTGCATTCCCCAATTCAAATCCGCTGATGTCACCCTGATGCTGAAGTCCTTCGTAACTATTTTTAAAGAATAGTATGATCGAATCAACGGTCAATTCAAAGTGATCGAATTCAGGGGATAAAGCTGGAATCGTATCGAAATGATAAGTTTTGAGTAAGGACAAGTTACCCAATCTTTCTCCAATTGGTTTTTTGACAGAAGGATGAATGCAATTTGCTTCTGCCGCTGGCACCAAATCGTTGGTACAAACAATACCCGCATTCGCCAATTCATTTGTCGCTTTGAATGCAGCTTCCCTGATTTTTGCGGGTTCCGAACTACTTTCGTACAAATACGGCGCAATTTCTACCGCATAAAAAGGCAAGTTTGGATCATCAAAGGTAAAGCGCCATAAATACGCCAAGTCTTGAAGTTTTTGTGCGTAGGTCGCTGAACGTCCCACATTACCCTCTCCTTGGTACCAAATAAATCCTTTCACGCGGACATTGCGATATGGACGCACCATGCCTTGAAACATCACACTTGGACGCAATTGACTCAAAGAATCTGGTATGTTCGTGGTATATGGATAGTCGGTATATTTTTGAACCGTACTTTGATTCAGCCATCCTTCTATCGTTGATCCTCCGTAACTGCTGTTGATGATTCCGATCGGAACATGAAGTGATTTTTGCAATTGCTGTGCGTAATAATAAGCGACGACACTAAAAGCCGCTAAGTTTTTGGAATTACTCACTAACCATTTTCCTTTGATGGTATTCGTGAGGGCATACGTTGCTGTTTTTTCAACATTAAACATCCGAATGCCATTTTCTTCTTTGGCTTTTTCCATTTCCTCTTTGGCATTGGCGATGGGCTGGTTACGATAACCACTGAAACTCATCGCCATATTGGACTGTCCAGCACAAAACCAAACTTCACCCACCAGGATGTTTTTCAAGGTAAGGGGAATTCCATCACTGACGCTAATGGTATGTTTTTCAAAACTGCCTTTCGGAGTGAAAATACTAATTTCAAAAGTCCCGTCGGATTTGCAAGTCGTACTAAAAACTGTAGTGGTCCAACTTACACGAACGGTCACATTTTTTTTTTGCGTGCTGGTTCCCCAAATTTTAATTACGCTATTCTGCTGCAGCACCATATTTTCGCTGAGTACTTCCGGAAGCACAATGCTCGCACGTGCCGAAAAGGCGAAGAAAAGGAGAAATAAAAAAGAGAAGCGTTTTTTCATGGTCAGTGATTTTCCATACGAAATTAGTCAAATGCACTTATCGGAGACTTAAAAATTCAAATCAAAGATGCAGGAATACATGGAAAAGGACAAATTGAATGGAAATCAGATAAAATCATAAAACATTGTTTAAATTTGAATTCCTTACAAAATAAGATTTACCTTAATACCTGTACTACATGCGTCGATTGTTTCAATTTGAAATTTCTGAAAACCGAATTTTTGGTTTAGATGTATTGCGTTTTGTAGCGATTTTCATGGTCTTATTAGGACACAGTTTAATTCTCGTCCCAAAAGAATTTAAAAAATCCGTGAATCCATTTCTGTACGACGGAGTAGCGATCTTCTTTGTTCTGAGTGGATTTTTAATCGGTGGAATCCTTGTTAAAATATTGAATAAGCAGGCTGCGTCTTGGTCAGGACTGTTGGATTTTTGGAAACGTCGATGGATGCGAACACTCCCTGTATATTTGGTCGTTTTGCTATTTTTGTTAGGTTATACCTTGCTTTTCTTCCCGGTTAACTTTCCAAAAGAATGGTTTCGTTTTTTCTTTTTCACACAGAATATTTTTGGACATTATCGTCCAGGATTCTTTGCAGAGGCTTGGAGTTTGAGTATTGAGGAGTGGTTTTATTTATCCGTTCCATTGATATTATTTGTGGTGCTCATGGCCTTCAAATCTTCCACCAAATGGACCATTTTATCGGTTTCCCTTGGATTGTTGGTAGCCATCACTTACTACCGTTATTATTTGTATCATTCTTACGGAATTTCAGAGAATCCGAATCCATATCAAATTAAATTATTTAAGAAATTCTTGAGTTATGGAATCGACTATCAGGTGATTCCTCGTTTGGACTCCATCATGTTTGGTGTATTGGCAGCATTTATCGCCTATTATTATCCAAAGATTTGGTCTGCGAAATGGAACATTCTTTTGGTTTTTGTTGGTTTGTATTTATTGTATTATTCCAAGTTTCACATGGGTAAAAGTTATGGCCCATTTTCAAACATTTGGTGTCCAACATTGAAATCCTTAGCCGTATTTTTGATGCTTCCTTTTCTATCCAATTTGAAAAAAGGATTTGGAAAATGGACCATTTGGATTTCTTTTTTCAGCCTCATTTCTTATTCCATGTATTTGGTGAATTTGAATGTTGTAACAATCGCCATCATCAAACATACCATTCATGGTAACTATAGCGTGGGTAAATTTGTAGCTGGGGATGGATGGTTATTTGACTACGCGTTATTTTGGATTTTCACCATTTCCATTTCCTACGTACTGTATCAACTCATTGAAGTTCCTTTCATGAAGATGCGAGACAGAAAACGAAGTTGACTCAAGGCATGAAATTTCTTAAAATTGGACTGTTCGGACTTCTAGTCTCCTTGTCTGTCTATGTAGTTTATCATTTTCGGACGGAAGAACAAATGTCCTTTTTTAAAGGAGATGACGCGCGAATTCATTACGTTGGACGGTTCGATTTTTCAGACAATCATTCACCCAAAGTTTGGTCACCGGGAGCATATTTAACATTTGACGTATATGGTTCAAAGGCCATCATCACGATAGCGGATGAGCTTAAATTTGGAAGAACACACAACTACATTCAATTGGTTGTGGATGGACATTCCAAACGATTAAAATTGAAGGGAAATGTAAATCGCATTTTGCTCTTCTCTGAAAAATCAGCAAAGCATCACCATGTGTTGATTTGTAAGAATACAGAAAGTGCAATTGGATACATTCAAATTCGAGGGATTCAGTGTCGACAGTTGATCCATTGTCAGCATCGTAAAAAATTCGTTATGGAGTTCATTGGAGATTCCATCACGTGTGGGAATGGTGCAGATTCTTCACAATGTTCTTTTGGAAAAGGCGCTTGGTATGACTATCATAATGCTTACTACAGTTATGGACCGCAATTAGCTCGTAACCTTCAAGCCGATTGGATGCTGAGTTCCGTTTCTGGAATCGGGATGAACCATAGTTGTTGCGGGATGAAATATAACATGCCGGAGGTTTATGAGCACATCGATTTTCATTCGGGTGGTAAAAAATGGAATTTCCGAGTCAAACCAACAATTGTGTTTATTACCTTGGGTCAAAACGATGGGACGAAGTTCATGGATCAATATGAAGAAAAGTACCTTGGTTTTTTAAAACAATTGCGCAAAGTTTACCCAAAAAGTTGGTTCATCTGTTGCACAAGTCCAATGGCAGATCGAACCATGAAAGCAAAAATGAAGGCATGTATTCAAGGCATTGTACAAAGTCAAACAAAAAAAGGTGATACAAAAATTCGCGCTTTTTCATATGATGGAACCTATACAGCTGGCTATGACAAACATCCAACGATTGCGCAACATCGTCAGATGATGCTGGAATTGAGAAAGTTCCTGTCAAAAGAAAAGGTGAGTAACTTATAGAAAGGATCACGTTTTACAAAAAATTCTACATGAGAAAAACCGGGTATTATTTTATTGCCGTAATTTTCCTTTTCATTAAAATTAATTCGCTCGATGCATGCAGTATGTATAAGCTGACGCTGCATGGTAAAACCTATGTTGGTTGCAATGAAGATGCATGGAGAACAACACCTCGTTTGTGGTTTGAATCTAAAAATGAAAACACGAAATATGGCGCTGCTTTTACGGGTTCCCGTTACGACGGAGCGAATGGTTTTGCGCCACAGTCAGGGATGAATGAAGTAGGCTTGTCGTTTTCTCGTTTGGCATCTTACACACCTCGGAGAAAAGCCCAAGCTCACAGGAAGTCAATTCTAAATCCAACAAAATTTTTGAAACAGGTACTTCATTCCTGTCGGACAGTTGAAGAAGTGAATGCCCTAATGTCACAATATGACCGAACGATTTTTTTGGAAGATGTGTTTATTTACATTGATAAATCAGGGAAATACCTTGTGGTAGAACCATACTCCACTCAGCTAGGTCAAAAGCCGACATACGTTCTATCGAATTTTTGTCCTTCTATTACTTCCCCAAAAGATGCACTCAAACTTCAGCGGTATCGCAAAGGACTGGAAGTGTTAAAAATACAACAGGATACCTCTCTTCGTTTTTTACAATCTTTATCTGATTCCATGCATGTTTGTCGAACTAAAATTGGAGATGGCACCTTACTGACCTCCATTTGGAATCTGAATGAGGGGAAATTTCATTTATTTTTCTACCATGATTATTCCCATTGTCAAACCTTTGATTTAAAGGAAGAATTACGAAAAGGCGACCATATAAAATCCATTCAAAAGTTGTTTCCTGAAAACCTAGAATTCGAGAAACTAGGAAGATATTTCACCACGAAAAACTCCAGGTGGTTGATGTGGACGTTGTCCTTCCTTTCGATTTTCTTTTTTTGCTCTTCTACCTATTTCATCTTTCGTGTCCTCTTCAAAAAACACGAGCAAAAATACATGAGCCTTCTTCTTTCTTTCCTTGGATTTTCAATTGCATTTTACGCCTTCCTTTTGTGTACCCATCAGGCGATCTTTTATTTTGAAGCTCCTTATGTAGATAAATTCAGCAGATGGGTTAGTTTGACTGCTTATCTCCCCAACATTTTGGCTTGCTTGATTCTGCCATTGATATACCTGAATTATGGTGTTTTCAAAGCAAAATCATGGAATCTTTTTCCACGAAATTTGTTTCTCCTAAACAATGTGATGTACATGATTCTCTTGTGCTTTTTCTTTTATTGGGAACTATTTTGGTTTTAGGAATTCGAGGCGACCTAAAATGAACATCGGAAGAACCACAATAGCCTGTTGATTGAGAAGACGAACAAAATAGCGTAAACTGCTTTCGCTGTTCACTTTGATGGATATTAAGTAGCCCTGCCAGGAATCGAACCTGGATCGAGCGTTTAGGAAACGCTAATTTTATCCATTAAACTACAGGGCTATGTTTGACGAGCACTTCCCATACTTGCTCAGCGGCAAGATCCCAACTGAATTGCGTAGAACGTGTTAATCCATGTTGGGTTAAAGATACTTGCAACTCGGGATCATTCGCTAATTTATCCATTTTTTGGACAATATCTTTTACTGAAAACGGATCGCAATAAATAGCAGCATCTCCAGCAATTTCTGGTAAGCAACTTGTTTGGGCGCTGATGATCGGTACACCACAGCGCATGGCTTCGACCAAAGGAATTCCAAATCCCTCAAAATAAGGGACGTAACTGAGTGCAAAGGCCGCCCCAGTGATTCGACTTAACTCACTCGTGGACAAATGTCCAAGAAAATGAATACGTTTCTTTGTGTCCTCCGAAAGATTAAATGCTTCTTGTTTCCACATGGCATTTCCAACAATGACCAAATCAATCTCAGAATGATTGATACTGAATTCAGTAAAGGCCTCCACCAAGCGTTTGACATTCTTCCGAGGATGCAGGGAACCAACAAAGAGAAAAAACGGTTTGCCATTTGCATATTTTTGTCGGGTTGCAAATCGCTCATCTTCCGTTAATACACCAAAAGCATCGTTAATCCCATTGTACACCACTGAGATTTTTGTACTTGAAACGCCATATTTGTCAAGGATGTCTTTTTTGGAAAATTCAGAAACAGTTAAAATGTGCCTTGCTTTTCTGGCAAACTTTGGAAAAAATGTTCGAAAGTAGCGAGAGACAAGCCAAGGCAAGTCCTTTGGATAATGTTCGAAGTTTAAATCGTGAATGGTCGCAATCTGTGGAACCGACGAACCAAGCGAACAAAAACCATCTGGTGTCCAAAGTAGGTCAATGTTGTATTTTTTCAACGCCTTTTTCAAGCGCCATTCGAACCAAAGTATCCATAATAATGGGTGGCGCGTCGGTGGAAATAAAACCACTGTTTGAACATTTTCTGGAAAAACGAATTTCGGATCAACCGGACGGTCAAAAAACAATACAAATGACTGTTCAGGATGATTGTTGACCATTCGTTTGACGAGTTCATACGAGTAATTCCCAAAACCTTCCATTTTGGAGCCGAGTATGTTTCGTGCGTTTATTCCGATGGTCAAAATGCTAGAATTGATGGATGTAATTCGTTCTTTTTTCTTGTCCAATGTTTGTCTCCGGACCGTGTCCACAATAAACGATCGTTTCCTCTGGATATTGGAAGAGAATATTATAAATCGAAGATTTCAAGGTTTCAAGATCGCCACCAGGTAAATCTACACGTCCAAAACTGCCTTTGAACAACACATCCCCATTGATGATAAATTGGTCTTCTTCAAAGTAAAAAATCACATGTCCCGGCGCGTGTCCAGGTGTATGACGAACCTTTATCCGAAAGGCGCCAATGTTTAACGCTTGATGATCACTTAACGGATGACTGGGAAGATCTTGTATTTGATATCCTTCAAATCCATAGACATGCGCATAACTAGCAACCGATGTCCAAGTACTATGATCCAAAGGATGCAAATAGGCAGGCGCATTGAATGTACGATGAACGAACGCTGCGCCCAAAATATGGTCAATGTGCGCATGGGTATAGAGTACCGCTAGGACGTTTAATTCATTTTCCTCCAAAAAATCGCTTAGAATTTGTTCTTCCTCTTTGGAATAACATCCAGGATCAAAAATAAGTGCTTCACCTTGTTCGTTAGAAACGACATAGGTATTTTCTTGAAAAGCATTGAATTGAAAAACGCTAACTTGTACTCCCATGTTACAAATTTAGCGGAAAGAATGGGTACTAGCGCAATAAATTAATGTGTCCTGTAATTTCTTTTTTATTGTTGGCGAAATCCGTGTATTTAAGTTTCCAAACGTAGGTTCCATCTTGACAAGGAAGTTTGTTATATGTCCCATCCCAATAATCTTCTAAAGAGGTCATTTCATAGACAATTTCTCCCCAACGATCGAAAATGAGCATCTCAAAACTACGGATATTCCCTAGGATTGGTCTGAATTCATTATTGTATTCATCGCCATCCGGAGTAAAAGTATTCGGAATGTAGATAAATGGGTCAAAATAAACACTGACTTGGCTTTGAGCTTGACATCCATTGACATCTGTGAAGTAAACGTTATAAACCGCATTTTGATTTGGCGAAACGGTTGTGCTTGCACACGTGGCGCAGGAAAATTCATCTTGAGGTGTCCAGAGTATGGATCCTGGACCACTGGTAGTGGCATTGAATTGAATCGTTTCACCCACAAGCGCGTAGACATCTAATCCTGCATTGATATGAGGTGGCGGGTACACGTTGATTTGCACATTTGCGGTATCTTGACAACCATTGGAGTCGGTTCCAATGACAGTGAAATTGGTGTTGGTCTGCGTTTGAACGACGGCAAAAGCTCCGTTATTTGCTGTGGAAACTGGATGAGGCGACCAAACATAATAGGAAGCACCACTTGCCCAAACGGCTGCAGGAGCTCCGGGACAAACAATGGTGTCATTTCCGGCATAGATTTGAGGAGTGATGATATGGACCCAAATGGAATCACTCTCCGTTCCACAACTATTGGTGACATCGCAATAGTAATATTGTTCACTGGTCGGACTCAATTCCACTGTTTGATTGGTTTGTCCAATAAGGTTGTTATTGGGATACCAGAAATAGCTTGTTCCACCCGAGATAAAGGCAGACCCAGATCCTCCGAAACAAATACTTAAGGTATCATCCAAAACTGGGGAGGGCGGATTAAAAAACACTTGGATATTGACGGAATCACTTGCCGTACATCCGTTAGCGGATGTGACTGTTGCCGTGTAAGTGGTCGTAGTAGTAGGCGTTGCCGTTGTCGTAAAGGTATTTGTGCTAGATAAAAAATTGGTCGGTGTCCAGGATATTGTTCCTGTTCCTGTTGCCACTAAATCGACGGATCCTCCCAAACAAATGGTGGTGTCATTGTTCAAATTGACTGTTGGCGCAGCGACGTTTAGCGTAATTTGAACGGTGTCCGACCCGCATGAGTCAGAAATAATGACACTAAAGGCGGTCGTGATGTTGACAGTAGCAATTGGATTGGGAATGTTCGGATTGTTTAGCACATTTGCTGGACTCCAGCTGTAGCTTGTTCCTCCATAGGCATCCAATTGATAGGAATCACCGGGGCAAATGCTGGTGGCTGGTTGTGTTGCACCCGCTGTAAATGCTCCAATATTCACTGTGACTGTGACAGAGTCCGGCGCATAACATCCAGTAGAGTCGTAAACAATCAACTGAACATCGTAGGAACCGGGTGTTGTGTATTGGTGAATGGGCTGCATGACGGTAGAACCTGAACCATCTCCGAAGTCCCATATGTAGGCGTTCCCGTTCACGCTATTATTGACAAAATAAACAGATTGTGGAATGCAAATTAAAGGTGCAGGTTGTGCCGCAATGGCTTGAATGGTACTTAATTCAAACTTAAAGGTCGCCATGTTGCAATTACTGCTGAGATTTTGAGGCGACCAACTTCCAGGCGTACTTGTGAATCCGAAATTATTTCCACCACAGGCACCACATACAGCATGATAAATTCTTCCTGAGTTGTCAAATCGACTTGTTCCTCCATCTACGTGATTGTAACTACTTGCTGATCCGCCCATAAACGTGGCGTATTTTAAAAGACTGGCGTCGTTGTCCAGTACGGCAATGTAGAAATTGCTTCCATTTGTCGTTTGTTGGTATCCATCTAAGGTCGTATGAAACCCGGTCGTTGTTGAATAGGCTGCTTGCGCATACGTTTGATTCAAGATTCCACCCCATCCGGCAAGGTAAATGTCGTAACAATCCGACACTAAAAATGCGGTTGGTGAAAGTTCGACATGTCCAGTTCCTGCACCAATCATGGTTGTCCAAGAGATGGTCATTAAGTCGCTGGTATATTTGCGAACAAATTGTCCTGAATTGGGATTTCCGTAACATCCTGCGCTGATTGGCCAAGCACTTTCGGATTGACCAAAAACGTAAACATTGTTGTCAATGTCTGTACGAACGAAATACGTTTGATCGTATTCGGAAAGTCCCATATAGGATCCCGCTTGAAATGTCCCTGAACCTGCGTTCATTTTCAACACAAATCCATCTGCGGCCCCACCATTAAAGGTCAAGTCATTTCCTGTCGAGACAGGAATGGAGGAAGAGGATGTTCCACCACCTACGTAGATAGATCCATTACTTGCAACGGCTACAGAGTTTCCTGATTCATTGCCAGAACCACCAAAATAGGTACTCCATAAAAGATTGGAGAGTGTGGAATTAAATTTGAAAATTACGGCATCTTGACTTCCATTCAAAAAAGCTTGAGTGGCACCAGCTGTCGGAAAGTTGGTGGATGAGGTTGAGCTGGAAATGTATACATTTTGGTTGTTGTCCAATACAATTTCACCCCTAAATTGATCACCGTAATTGAAGTTTAGCGAACTCGTATTTAATCCGTCAGTACCTGAACCACCGATAAACGTCGAGGACAACAAAGCTGTTCCTTGTGGATTCAGTCGTGCAACGTAAATATCTGAACCATTGAATTCCAGTTCATTTTGTAATTGATATGGTCCACCATTGAAGGAATTGTCAAACGCACCGGAAGTAATAGGGAAGTTACTGGAAGAAGTGACGCCATAAATGTATAACTCTCCATTCGGGGCAGAAACCAAAGAGTGTGGCGTTTCATTTCCAGATCCACCTAAGAAAGTCGAGTATATTAAAGCTGTTCCGCTAGCGTTGAACTTGGTAATGGATGCATCCATAGGAAACATTCCTGTCCCGCTTCCAAAACTAGAGTCAAAAGCACCCGTTGTGATGGGATAGCCAGAACCGAAAACGATTCCGCCACCAAAGAGATTTCCATTCGGATCAGGTGTAGCCGTGAATCCCCAGTTATCAGCTGTTGAGCCAGAAAAGGTGGAAAAGGTTAAACTTGGGTCAATGAATAATGCTTCGGAAGCATTGTATCCCTCTGGAAGGATGAATGAAACGTTTTGATCCGACACTTGAAAATAAATGGCAACTTCGGATTTTCTGCCGCTTTCGGAAATATTCCAAGCTTTTGGAGCAGAGTAGGTGATGGTGCCTAGTGAATGCGTGATCACTAAATTCCCAAGTTTGTCTAAATCCACATGGTCAGCACCTTCCAGATAAAACGATAATTGACTTAAATCCGCATGTGCTTGTGCGAGAAAATGAAAGCTTAATTGTTCACCTTGACCATTGTACAATAGATCAATGCCATCGAAATAGGACAGGTAGGTGAGCTGAGCTACAGCGTGAATGTTCGATTTCCATGTTGACTGATCAGCTCCCAACATATAGTTGAAATAATTG
>JAHEMQ010000047.1 GCA_024643555.1 Crocinitomicaceae bacterium
AATGAATTCTTTGAATTAACGTATGTTCCAGCTGAAATCGACATCTTAATCGACGGATTAAATCTATATGCTAAAAAAGCAGGGTACAAATTAGTTCCAGCAGTAGAGGACATGTACAAAGATGGTTCGGTAGCAAACGAAATCAACGCAGCATTTGCTATGTCTATTCTTTCTTCCAAAGAACGAATGTTGGCATTCTTGGAATTACCAAGTGAAGCTGCATTGACAAACGATCCCTTGATGAAATTGTCAGCGGATATCACTTCTCACTTGTTGTTCCGTTCAGATGAATTAATCAAATTAACAGACGATTTCACGAAATCATACCGTTTATTGGTTGCTGGACTACGTGAATCAGGAATGAGTACGATCCAGTATCCAGATGCAAACAGTACACTACGTTTGACATACGGTAATGTGAGTGCGTTGCCTGCAGACAAACGAAACGACGCGAAATACAATTACTACACGACACTTCAAGGTGCAATCAATAAGTACAAACCAAATGATGAAGAGTTTGACTTACCAAAACGTTTAATGGAATTGAATGACAAGAAAGATTTTGGCGAATATGCGGACAAAGCAGGATACATGCCCGTTTGTTTCTTGACTGACAACGACATCACGGGTGGAAACTCTGGTTCCCCTGTATTAAATGGCAAAGGTGAATTAATCGGTTTGGCCTTCGACGGAAACATCGAAGCGATGGCTGGAGATGTCATCTTTGATACGAAATTGCAAAAAACAATCAATGTGGACATTCGTTATGTATTGTTCATCATTGACAAATACGCAGGAGCGAAACATATCGTAGATGAAATGACGATTATTCGCTAATACAAAAGCAAAGAATTAGAAAGCCCTGACGATTCTGTCAGGGCTTTTTTTTTGTTAATTGATTTGTGCGCTATGGAGCAAGGTCAAATGAAACAAGGACTCCCCTATTTCCTCTTCGTTTAAGGATTGATCGTACACACATGTTCCGACACCTTCCAATAAACAGGAACGGATTTCGCCTGCGACATTTTTCTTATCTTGATACATTAGGGAAATCACCACCGAGACATCATCGGCGTTCAAGGAAATCATTGGGAAAGAGCGAATAATGGTTTCTTCGATGTCCTTGTAAACTTCCCGACTCAACATTCCTCGTTTCATTGAAAGATACGATTCAGCAATCATTCCCAAAGCCACAGCGTGACCATGTGAAATAGGTGTCGACTGCAAGAAATAGGATTCCAAGGCGTGTCCGACCGTATGTCCAAAATTCAATTTTTTACGCAAGCCACCTTCCAAGGGATCCTGTTCGATGATGCCCGTTTTCACGCGAATAGATTTCACGACAACGTCTTCTTGAATCAATTCCTCTTCGCTTTGAATGAGCCGAATTTGTTCCCATAAATCCGCATCACCGATTAAGGCATGTTTCAACATTTCCGCGTAACCATTAAAAATTTCTTCCGCTGGTAAAGTGGATAAGAAAACAGTATCAACAAAAACGCGATTCGGCTGCGTAATGGTTCCCAGTTGATTTTTAAATCCATTTAAATCGATGCCATTTTTACCACCTATGGCCGCATCAACCATTCCGAGTAGTGAAGTCGGCACGTGAATGAACGACAAGCCTCGTTTGTAGATGGAGGCAATGAATCCACCCATATCCGTCACCACCCCACCTCCGAGGTTAATGACCAAGTCTTTTCGTCCCACACCGTATTCCGTAAATGCTTGCCAAACTTGAAAACAAACCTCCATTACCTTATTTTCCTCACCGCATGGAAGCAACATAATTTCTGCTCGCTCTAATTCAGGAAAACTCGTGATGAGGTATTCGAGGCAATAATCATGCGTGTTTTCATCCACCAGAATGAGAATCTGTTGATTTTCAAATGCTTTCAAGAATTCCTGAAATCCACCATCCACAATCGACCCAATTTCCAACTGACAATATTTACCTTCGATTTTCATGCTTTTCTTTCGTGGGATAAAATTAAACTTTCGAGATGACATCTATTCTAAAAAACGATGTAAATTTGGAATATGATATCATTTGACAACACCGAAGTTGCATTCTCCAGCAAATCAAATCGCGACTTAAAAAGAGCATATTGGCTATTTCGTATCATTTCCTCCCCGTCCATTGTAAAATTTGGCAAAGGAGCGACCAATCTAGCCTTGAACCTAAGACTTCCCATTTCCGCACCGATCAAAGCAACGATTTTTCGTCAATTTTGTGGAGGTGAAACAATCGTAGAATGTGATCAAACGATTGCCAATCTTGGTAAATTTGGAATTGGCACCATCTTAGACTACTCGGTGGAAGGAAAAACGAGTGACGAAGATTTTGATCAAACGGTGGATATTATCATTCAAACGATACACCGCGCTGCAAACGACCCGCATATTCCATTTGCTGTTTTTAAAGTGACTGGAATTGGTCGTCACGATTTAATTGAAAAAGCATCAACGAAAGGCTATACACCAACATCCGTGGAACAAGCGGAAATTAACGTGATAATTGCGCGTATAGATCGCATTTGTCAAGCTGCGCACGAGGCTGGAACTCCAGTCTTTATAGACGCAGAAGAATCTTGGATTCAAGATGCCATAGATCAATGGACCTTCGACATGATGTTGAAATACAACAAAGAAAAGTGCATTGTTTTTAACACCTTGCAAATGTATCGTCACGATCGCATAGCCTTTCTAACAGACTGTTTGAATTTGGCGAAAGAGAACAACGTCAAATATGGAATCAAATTAGTACGTGGTGCGTACATGGAAAAAGAACGCGCACGTGCTGCCGAAAAAGGTTATCCTTCTCCGATTCAAGCTAACAAAGCAGATACGGATAAAGATTACAATGCCGCATTAAAAGTCATTTTGGAAAATCGTTTCGTTTTCTCACTTTGTGCAGGGACACACAACGAAGCTAGCTCCGCTTTATTGATGCAAATGATGCAAGAAGCGCAAATTGATCCTCAAAGCGAGCAATTTTACTTTGCACAGTTGTTGGGCATGAGTGACCACATCTCATACAATGTCGCACATGAAAAATACCGTGTAGCGAAATATGTTCCTTTTGGTCCCGTGAAGGAAGTATTACCGTATTTGTTACGTCGAGCTGATGAGAACACTTCCGTTGCAGGTCAAACTGGACGCGAACTTTCGCTTATCATCAAAGAATTGGATCGTCGCGCCAAAAAGTAAGCCTTATTGCTTTACGAATTTAAACGAATGTTGTCCGATGTTTAGGAAGTAAATTCCTGCATTCCAAGTGGCCGTTTCAACGGTAAATTGAGACGCTAGCTCACCTTTCAACAATTGTTTACCCATTAAATCACTTACCGTATAATCTCCACTCACCTGCTCACTCAAACTTACGTGTAGTTCGTTCGTTGCCGGATTTGGGTACAGGGTCAATTCCACAAAAGTCTCATTTAACTCAATGGTTTCAACGAGTTGGTTTAGTGTAAACACGGTATCTGTTATAACCGGCATCATCAATTGTGTATTCTTCTTCAACACAAACACATTCGCACCTCCATTTACGGCATTCTGTCCATCCACGACCATCGTGTTAAATCCAACCGCAATAAACCCTCCATCGTGCGTCGGAAACATTTGGTTGCATTGATCTAGTCCAGCATTAATGATGGAAGATGAAGATCCCATCCAATATCCAAATGTTGCATCATAAAAACTAAAATTTAAATCCTTAGAAAATGCTGTAAAAGATAGGTTCGTGTACTGACAAACAGAAGAAAGGATGTAAGTTGGATTTGGAAGAAATACAATCTGCGTTAATTTTCGATCCGTAGGATAGTTGTCCAAAGGATTATCACCTTCAGTATACTCGCTTTGCACAACGCCATTCTCATCAATGACTCGCATGTAATTATCATGATTGAAGGGTTCTTTTTCTAGGTTACCAGTGATGTAAAATTTGTTTTCACCTGGTTCGATATCTTCCAAGTGATATTTACCTGGTAAATTTCCAACCATTATCTGTGATAAAATGGTCCCCTGATCATTAAACGTAATCAGTGAGCCTTTCACCAAATTGGAATCTGGTACAAAGACATCCGCCACCATTATGTACAAAGAATCTTGATAACGCGTTATCGCATTGGCTTGATCTTCTCCAATAGTCCCGAAAGATTTTGTCCAAAGTGTGTCGCCGTTTTTGTTGATTCGCATTAATAGAATGTCTGAATTGGCTCCCATCAGTGCTTGTCGTTGTCCAACCAACACGAATCCAGTGTCTTTTGTCATGACGGCATCATTGATGCGCTCCCATGCAGCAGTTGGATACGTTTTCAACCATTCCTGATTTCCGTTTTCATCCGTTTTTATCAGCATGGCATCGAAATTCCCAAGGTTACTGGAATTGGACATTCCAGCTAGGTAAAATCCACTTCCTGTACGGTGCATCACTTTAACAGCCTCCTCGGATTCTGCTCCGCCGTATGCTTGACTCCAAACATAATTTCCAAGTGAATCGATTTTCATCAAAAAAGCTTGACTATTTCCGCCCCAACTTCCGGAGCTCCCCGTTAAATAGTACGAAGTATCGGGCAATTCGATGATATCCTCACCTTTATCAAATCCATTGCCTGAATACAATTTATAAAAGGACTGTTGGCTAATTGAAGTCCCAGCGACCAACATAAAAATGACAACTGTGATTAAAATGCGCATTTGACTTGAAGAATTATGGATTCACCCGTTTTACTAAATAAATTTTCACTTGCCACGCCAATGTTCCAATTGGAAAATTGAAAACTCGAGTACATCCCCCATTTCAAATGAGAGAATCCACCGTAGGAAGCACTCACACCCGTGGACCACCATTTGGTCAAGCGTCCATGCGCCCCAATAAAGAAATATGGTATGTAATTTTTTGAAAGGAACATGCGTGCTCCATAAAAGCTTTGAATCCGCTGGGTTGACTGCATGTCCACTAATTTCGAAAATTGAATAAACCCAGGAATAAACAGTGTGGTTTTCTGTGTCGATTTTTGAATTCCCAACGTATCCATGAGATGAACGGTATTCAACACATTTTGCTGCAGCACTTGATTTAAATTAAATCCTGTATAATGAAATGTGGAATCAGCGACATAACGAGTCATTGCTCTTGTTGGCACGATGAATCCAATGTTTTTCGCTAACAATTGAAAGGTCATGGCGTGATCGTTTTCCGTTGTTTTAAAACGGTAATCAAAATCCACGGAAACACCGATTCCTTTTGAAAAACTTGGCTGATTCGCAAAGGAAAAAGCTCCATTATACTGCATGAAAATGGTGTCATTCCCCAAATTTTGATAAATGGTACCCTTTGAAATTGAACCGGAAGTAAATTGATTTAAGGACACCAAATTCAAGGTCAAGGAATTGTTTGTCGAGCGATTGAAAACGCCAAAGCCAATTTTTGAATAGCCCATGGACTGAAATCTCGTACCAGAAAAATCAGCCGTATCTCCTAAAAACAAACCATTCCCTTCAAAAGCATAGCGAAAAGCATCTCTTGAAAAGATCAAAGATGAAAAAGAATGAAATCCTGCTTGAACAATAAATCCATGGTTAAAGAAGGGACTGCTTTCTTTATTACTGATATCAATTTTCGAACGATAGGATAGTTCGGCATTCATATCCAAACCAAATTGATTGATGTTTTGCAAGCGTTCTATGCTTTTATTCTTCATGTTTTGATCAATGTAACCACCATAAAAGAAAGATTGAACGATGTTTTTTCCGATAGCGTTTGATGCATAATCACCATTGGCTGTGAAGGTCAGCATAGACTTTTTCTGACCTATGGTATCTTGAAGTATTGGCAACATATGCTGGGCATAAAGTGACAAGCTTCCGCATATAAAAACAAGGAGTGACAAATATCTCATAAAATCATTTTAGTATTCAATTTCATGCGAACTTTGAAAGACAAAAAGGCATGTGCTTTAACTTGTTTCGGTTCATTGATACCCGTAGTAGAATTCGGTGAATCGAAGCGAGCCTCCACAATCATTTTAGTAAGAATACCTAAATCCTTCACCATGTCTTGGTTCATCACAAATTCTATGTGAGAATCTTGTTTTTTCAAGCCATCTTGCGGATCGACTGCTCCCATTTCACAGGAAGAAATCTGACTATTCCCGATAATCGAATACAAAATTTGTCCTTGTTGATTCATCAAATACAAGACAGGATCACAACTGAAAGGAAAGGCATTTGTAACATCGAGGGTAATGACCCCAGATTCCACATGGGTTTTCGACTGATTTTGTTTGAGGTTGATCTCAAAGGTATCACGTAAAGTTAAACCATCTAATCCAAGCTTTAGCGGAAGTTGCGCACTAGCTTTCACCTTAATGCGACTATTCGGAAAAGCTTCATCGTTTCCGGCAGAAATGTTTCCCCAAGGATTTAATTGAACTTCATAAGCAACTTCATTGCTCACGCCGAGGTTTTCCAAATACGCCTCCAAGTTGGAATTGCTGGCATCAAAAGCGAGTTGTTGTGAATTGGATTGAAGTGTCGACCACGCACCAACAGCAGGTGAGATATAGAAACTCGGACCAATTTCAGAAGAAGTTAAGGAAACCGTATTCCCAAGCTGATTGATGTTTTTTAAATAGTGAATTTGTCCTCGAACAGGAACTTTAATTCCGTTTTCAACCGTAATTTGTACAGCTGTTTCCGGTAAATCAAGTGTTCCTTGTGTCAATTTATTCATGAAGTCCAAGGTGACAATCGATGTATCTGCATAGATTTTAGATCCAAAATACCCTTTGGCATAATCCACTTTGATATCCGCTAAGCTCGCTTCAAATTTAAAATCGTAAGCGGAACTAATGGAAACGGGTGAACCATTCGGATCAGTTGTCAAACTCAATTTTGTTTGCAACACATTGTAATCCAATCCACTGACGCCACGTAAGTCGATGTCATAGTTCCCCAATTCCAACCACTCCTCTTGGACGGTTGGATTCGCAACCGAACCAGCATCAACACTGTAATTTTGTTCAAACATGACTCCATTTTGAGTGACTCCTGGCATTTGAACTTTAAATAATACTTTGGTTCCAAGCGGATTATAAACTTTCACCTTGACACGTCCATCCTTGACTCTGATGTGCTTTAATTGCACATCATCCATATCAAACGAGTGCTCTTCAATCGCATTGACAAACGTCGTTCCGGGAGGGATATTGCTTAAGGTAATGAGTGGAGAGAACAGTTGTGTTACCGATGTGTCCGGTATTTGAATCAAATCTGACAAACCGATATTCAATAAGGTTCTCGTTAGATCTACTTCCATTTCCCCGTTGATCTCTGACAAGGTGGAATCATTCACCCAATTATTTAACGACAAGGTATCATGAAGCAAAGGAGCTTCGAGGTCCACATTCCATGACGTCTCTTTCTTCTGACAAGAAATGAGTCCAACAAGCAAAAATAGGAAGAGAGTTTTTTTCATTTTTAAAATCTTTCGATTACCGCCGCATATCCTTGTCCAACGCCGATGCACATCGTGACCAACGCATAACGTTTATTTGTTGCTTTTAATTGTCTGGCAGCTGTCAAAAGTAATCGAGCTCCGGACATTCCAAGTGGATGCCCCAAAGAAATGGCACCTCCCATTGGATTGATACGTGGGTCATGGTCTGACAAGCCCAAATTTCTAGTACATGCCAACACTTGAGCAGCAAATGCTTCATTGATTTCAATCAAATCCATTTGGTCAAGCGTTAATCCTGCACGGCTCAATGCTTTTTGGGAAGCTAAAACGGGTCCGATTCCCATGATTCTCGGTTCAACTCCAGCCACAGCAGCAGAAACGATACGCACCATTGGTGTTAAACCATGAACTTTTAATCCATCCTCACTCGCCATCAATAAAGCTGCAGCTCCATCGTTTAATCCGGAAGCGTTTCCTGCAGTCACTGTTCCGTCTTTTTTAAAAGCTGGACGCAATCCGGCTAAACTTTCAACAGTCGTGGAAGGACGGGCAAATTCATCGTTGTCAAAAATTTTCGCTTCGCCTCTACGTTGTGGAATGGATACAGGAGTAATTTCACCTTCAAAGTATCCACTTGCCGTTGCTTTAGCCGTTTTTTCTTGAGACCAACTTGCAAATTCATCTTGATCTTCACGGCTAATTTGAAATTGTTCTGCAAGGTTTTCAGCAGTCATCCCCATGGAATCTACACCGTAAATCGCTTCCATTTTTGGATTAATGAAACGCCATCCAAAAGAAGAATCAAACATTTGCGCATCTCTTCCAAAAGCACTACTGGTTTTCGAAATCACCCAAGGACCACGAGTCATGTGCTCAACCCCACCAGCAATGTACAAATCCCCTGCTCCATCTTTCATGGCACGCCCAGCGTTCACTGCTGCCGCTAATCCAGAGGCGCACAATCGATTCACGGTTTCACCCGCCACTTCTTGTGGGAGTCCTGCCAACAGCGAAGCCATGCGAGCCACGTTTCGATTATCTTCACCAGCTTGATTGGCGCAACCAAGAATGACGTCTTCTATTTTCGTTAAATCCAAGTTTGGATGTCGGTCTACCAACGCTTTTAGGGCAAGCGCCGCTAAATCGTCTGCACGTAGGGGTGACAAACTTCCTCCAAAACTTCCGATGGGCGTACGTATTCCGTCCACCAAGTATACTTCTTTTGACATGAATTTTAATGTTTTATCAAAGATAAACGAAAAAGCAGGAAACTTGGCGTGACAAATCAATTGTTTTATGCATTTAGTGTTTAAAATTCACATTGAAATCGATCCGCTCAAAGCGAATTATTCCTAAGTTCGCAAGACAAACAAACGGACAGAAAATTTGGTCATGCAAGATTCCAGGTACACTTTTCATGCGCTTTCGTCGGCGGATTTCGATTTTTTCAAATCGCTTTTAGGTTCGAATGCCTTGCGTTCGGAAGAACAATTAAAGGAATATGGACATGACGAAACGGAAGACTTATCTTTCCCACCAAGCATGGTATTGCGACCCGAAAACACTGCGGAAATCTCCAAGATCATGTCGTATTGTCACGAACACGGGATTCCGGTCACTCCAGCAGGTGCGCGAACAGGCCTAAGTGGAGGCGCTCTTCCCATTCATGGAGGGGTTTTACTTTCGATGGAGAAATTCAATCGCATTTTACACATAGATGAGAAAAACCATCAAGTCACGACAGAGCCTGGAGTCATTACGCAAGTGCTGCAAGATGCCGTAAAGGAAAAAGGATTGTTTTATCCGCCAGATCCTGCGAGCAAAGGTTCTTGCTTTATCGGTGGAAATGTTTCCGAAAATTCTGGCGGACCAAAAGCCGTGAAATATGGAGTCACCAAGGATTATGTCTTGAATTTAGAAATCGTCCTTCCAACCGGAGAAATCATCTGGACAGGTGCTAACGTACTAAAAAACGCAACGGGATACAACCTCACCCAACTACTCGTTGGATCCGAAGGAACATTGGGCATCATTACCAAAATTGTCTTGAAGTTGATTCCACATCCGACACACGATTTATTGATGTTGGTTCCATTTTTCGATGCACAGAAAGCATGCGAAGCGGTCGCAGCCATTTTCCAAGCAGGGATTACCCCAAGTGGATTAGAGTTCATGGAAAGAGATGCCTTAACTTGGACGCAAGCATTTACGGGAGAATCATCGATTCCAGTTGCGGATAATCATCAGGCGCATTTGATCATTGAGGTGGATGGATTTGATCCCGATCAATTGATGCAGGAGTGTGAAAAGATTTTAGGAGTTCTAGAAGGATTCGAAACCGACGAAATTCTCTTTGCAGATTCTGACGCACAAAAAAACACTTTGTGGAGTTTGAGGCGAAAAGCCGGTGAAGCGGTGAAAGCACAGTCCATTTACAAGGAAGAAGATACCGTTGTTCCCCGATACGCTTTACCGCAATTGCTTTTTCACGTAAAAGAAATCGGGAAGAAATACGGATTTCATTCCGTTTGCTACGGTCACGCAGGTGATGGAAATTTACACGTGAACATCATCAAAGGAGAATTGAGCGACGAGCAATGGAACAATGAATTACCAATAGCCATTCGGGAATTATTTACTGAAGTCATTCAACTCGGCGGAACCATTTCAGGCGAACACGGCATCGGACTCGTACAAAAACCCTACATGGACCTTGCCTTTCCAGAAGTCACTTTGGAATTGATGAGAAACATCAAAAAAGTCTTCGATCCAAAAGGAATTTTAAATCCGGGTAAGGTTTTTTAATGTTTGTCCCGATACTTCGGGATGTTAATGTGCTAATGTGTTAATTTGCTAATGTGCTAATGTGCTAGTGTTAGTCCCGACCCTTCGGGATGCTAATGTGCTAATGTGCTAGTGTGCTAATGTTAGTCCCGACCCTTCGGGATGTTAATGTGCTAATGTGTTAATTTGCTAATGTGCTAATGTTAGTCCCGACCCTTCGGGATGCTAGTGTGTTAATGTGCTAATGTGCTAATGAGGTTGATCGTTTTTTATCATGAGTTCATTACCTCATCCATTTTAAATTTCTCGAATATAGAAACACCCAGATTCCACCGTAGAGGATGTTTAACACGATGACAAAGGTTGGAACATCGCTTGGCGCGGTGAAGAAATAACTTTGGATGACGTATAAAAAGCAATAGCCGATGTAGAAGTGAAATCCGAGTTTTTTACCTGTAAACATCAGATAAACAGCAAGCAAGGCGAAGATGGCTACGAGTAGGATGAGGGAATTGTACATGGAAAAATTCGCGTACATGTTGTCGGACATAATTTCCAATTTAGTCAGAACATCAGACCAATAGGACATATCGACCTTTTCACTTTTCGCCAAGGCATCTAATTGCTCATGTGAATTGGCGAATTGTAGTTTCGCCGCTTCTAATTCCTCCGAACTAGGCTTTCCTCCTAGCACACCGAAAAGGGATGTCAACATGCTCACTCCGATATTGACGAAGGAAAGAATCGAAATCACTAATAAGAACTTTGGACGTTTTTCAAATACCCGTCCTTCGTTCACTTCCTTTAACTCTTCCATTCATTCCAATTTTTAGTCACAAAATGACGTGCTGCTTTCATATCCTTTGATAAGTAGCGGTCCTCTGATAAGAACGGTACTTCCTCACGAAAGGCAGCGTGTATTTTTTCAATTTGATGAGCGCTTTTCAATGGACGTCTGAAGTCCAGTCCTTGTGCGGCATGCATTAATTCAATTCCCAAAATGGTCTGACAATTTTGAATCACTCGGTACAGTTTTGTAGCAGCATTTGCACCCATGCTCACGTGATCTTCTTGTCCGTTACTGGAATCGATGGTGTCGACAGAAGCCGGTGTACACCATTGCTTGTTCTGACTAACAATGGAAGCACAGGTGTACTGAGAAATCATCATCCCTGAATTCAATCCTGGATTTGCTACTAAAAACGCTGGCAGTCCGCGTGTTCCTGAAATGAGTTTGTAGACACGGCGTTCAGAAATACTCCCCATCTCCGACATCGCAATCGCTAGAAAGTCCATGATCAGTGCCAACGGTTGTCCGTGAAAATTCCCAGCAGATACCACTTCATCTGTATCTGGGAAAACTGTTGGATTATCCGTAACGGCATTCATCTCACGTTCAACAATCCGTGCGCAATGATCGATCGTATCCTTTGTCGCACCATGCACTTGGGGCATGCAACGGAAGGAATATGGATCTTGCACGTGTTGCTTTTCTTGGGCAATAATTTCACTAGTCGACATCAAGTCACGCATCGCTTCCGCCAATTGAATTTGTCCGTGTTGGTTGCGAATCGCATTCACATTTGCTTGAAATGGATTCAATCGTCCATCGTAAGCATCCAAGGACATTCCTGCTACTAAAATCCATTTATCCCATAGATCTTGCGCTTCCTTCACCGCATAACTAGCATAAGCGGACATAAATTGTGTTCCGTTCAAGAGTGCCAATCCTTCTTTGGACTGAAGTACAATCGGTTTTAAATTAAATTTTGCATTGATTTCCGCACCGGAATAGCGTCTTCCTTGGAAATCCACTTCTCCTTCACCAAGCAAAGGCAAGCACAAATGCGCTAGTGGAGCCAAGTCACCAGAGGCACCAAGACTTCCTTGTTGATAGACCACTGGATAAATTCCTTCGTTGTAAAAAAACAATAGACGTTCCACTGTTTCTAACTGAACTCCTGAGTTCCCTTTTGACAAGCCAAGAACCTTCAGGAACAACATGCGCTTCACGATTTCCGCAGGAACTTCCTCCCCTGTTCCACAGGCATGAGAAAGCACTAAATTTCGCTGCAACGCTTCCAAATCATTTGATGATATGGCAGTATCGCACAAGGAACCAAATCCTGTGTTAATACCGTAAATCAACTTGTCGGAATCTTGCATTTTCTGATCCAAATACGCACGACAGGCCAAAACGGCATCCGTCGCTTCTTTAGATAAGCTTAACTTTAAGTTGTCATTTATAATTTGTTCGAATTCAGATAGTTCGATGTAATTTAAATGAATTGTATACTGTGACATGAGCTTGTTATTTTCGGAGCATTTGCGCGAAATCTTTCGCGAAATACGTTAAGATTCCATCGGCACCAGCACGACGAATACTTAGAAGCATTTCGTACACGGCCAGGTCATAATTCAACCAGCCATTCTGTGCTGCGGCATGAACCATGGCACATTCCCCGCTGACATTGTACGCTGTAATTGGAATCGGAAATTGTTCTTTCAGCACGTGAATGATGTCCAAGTAACACAAAGCCGGTTTCACCATTAACATGTCCGCACCTTCTTCGAAGTCTAATTGCGCTTCCAAAAGTGCTTCGCGTCGATTTGCCGGATTCATTTGGTACGTTTTCTTGTCACCTGATTTTGGCGCGGAATTTAAGGCATCTCGAAATGGTCCGTAGAATGCACTTGCGTATTTCGCCGTATATGACATGATGCTCACATCTGTAAATCCGGCAACATCCAACGCTTCACGAATAACAGAAACACGTCCATCCATCATGTCAGAAGGACCAATAATGTCTACACCTGCCTGCGCTTGTGCCACGGACATTTTTGCCAAAATCGGTAAGGTTTCATCGTTGACGATGTTACCATCAATCACCAGCCCATCGTGTCCATCGGATGAATATGGATCCATGGCGACATCGCTCATGACCACTGACTCAGGGAAACGTGCTTTGATTTGACGAATGGCTTCCAAATAAAAATTATCGCTTGCGTAACTGTAACTTGCGACTTGATCTTTTAGTGATTCTTCAACTGCGGGAAAGATATCAAAGGTATGAATCCCAAGATTCATGCACGCTTCGATTTCCGGCAATAATTGATCGATGGACCAACGGAAGTTATTTGGCAAGGAAGAAACTTCTTCTTTGATGTTTTTTCCATCCTTTAGAAAGATGGGGTAAATCAAGTTTTCGACACCTAATTTCGTTTCCTCCACCATGTGGCGAATGGCACTACTTTTTCGGTTGCGTCTTGGGCGAATATTCATAAGATTACATTAACATTCCACCACAAACGTGAATCGTTTGACCGGTGATGTACGCTGACATATCGGAAGCAAGGAATACGGTTGCATTTGCCACATCGATGGGTTGACCACCGCGTTTCAACGGAATACTATTTCTCCAACTTTGAACCACTTCTGGGTTCAGGGCATCTGTCATTTCTGTTTCAATGAATCCAGGTGCAATCGCATTGCAACGGATGTTGCGAGAACCAAGTTCTGCTGCGATTGACTTCGTAAATCCAATCAATCCAGCTTTTGACGCTGCATAGTTCGCTTGTCCCGCATTACCTTTTACACCAACTACGGAAGACATATTGATAATGGATCCACTACGTGCTTTTAACATTGGTTTTTGAACCGCTTTCGTTAAATTGAAGGCTGATTTCAAGTTGGTATTGATGACTTCGTCCCATTGTTCTTCGGTCATACGCATCAACAAGGTATCACGCGTGATTCCTGCGTTGTTCACCAATACATCTACCGTTCCAAATTCAGCAACAACATCGTCTACTAATTGTTGTGCTTGGTCAAAATTAGAAGCATCTGAACGGAATCCTTTTGCCTTACCTCCGTTTGCAGTCAATTCAGCTTCCAAGGCACGAGCTTTTTCCTCTGATGACAAATACGTAAACGCAACTGTAGCGCCTTGACGCACACATTCTTCCGCGATTGACTTTCCAATTCCACGTGAAGCTCCTGTAATTAGGACGATTTTATTTGCTAGTAATCCCATATGTTTTATTTTGTTCAAAGATATAAATTCATTTCAAACTGAATTCGACTACATTATTTGAATTCAGTTGCGGTATAGATTTTCCATTTTGCCAAACGGTATTTCATTGATGTCCATAACACACCCAATCCATAGGTTGTTGAGCGGGCAAAATTAATGGAGGAAGCTTCTTCAAAGTATTTGGTTGGACAAGTCACCTCACCAATTTCGAATCCTGCAAAGAAAATTTGCGCCAACATTTGATTGTCAAAAATGAAATCATCTGAATTCGCTTCGATGTTAATTTTCGTGAAGATTTCTTTCGAAAAAGCACGATAACCAGAATGGTATTCGGATAATTTCTGAGACATCAAGATGTTTTGAAACAAGGTTAAAAAGCGATTGGCAATGTATTTGTACATCGGCATACCACCTTTCAACGCACCTTTCCCAAGGATGCGAGACCCAAGCACCACCGGATACACATCGTAGGCAATGATGCCCGAAATCGCATGAATTAACTTTGGCGTGTATTGATAATCCGGATGCAACATGATGATGATGTCCGCTCCCAAACTTAAGGCTTTATCGTAACACGACTTTTGATTTCCGCCATAACCACGATTTTGCTCGTGACGAACAATGTGCTGAATTCCTAGTTGACGTCCGACCTCACTAGTATTGTCTTTACTGGCATCATCTACCAGCACCACTTCATCCACAATATCAAAAGGGATTTCAGCATAGGTCATTTCCAGGGTTTCCGCAGCATTGTAAGCGGGCAATACAATGCAGATTTTCTTTCCGTTTAACATGTAACAAAGTTAAGAGAATTGTTTCATAATTTACTTGTCTAGCAGGAGTTTCTTTGTCCGAAAAGCTTAGAATATTTGATCAGAATAGCTTAACTTTGAAACATGATCAATGCCCCACTTGCTGAAAGAATGCGTCCCAAAACACTCGATGAATACATCGGTCAAGCGCATTTACTGGCAGAAGGTGCTGCATTGCGTCGGGCTTTAGATGCTGGCGTGATTCCCTCTATGATTTTCTGGGGTCCACCCGGAGTTGGGAAAACGACCTTAGCACAATTGATTGCAAAACACTTGGATCGTCCCATTCATACACTTTCTGCGATTTCATCTGGTGTAAAGGATGTGCGAGAGGTCATTACCCGTGTAGAAAACGGTGGTATGTTTCAAGCGAAAGGAACGATTTTGTTCATTGATGAAATTCACCGTTTTAGTAAAGCGCAACAGGATTCCCTTCTAGGAGCCGTTGAAAAAGGAACCATTACACTCATTGGTGCAACCACAGAGAACCCATCCTTTGAAGTGATTTCCGCCTTACTGAGTCGTTGTCAAACCTACGTATTAAAAGAACATACGAAAGATGATTTATTGCATCTTTTGGATCGTGCCATCCATCAAGATTCCATCTTAAACCAAAAGAAAATTACCTTAACTGAAACGAATAGTTTGTTAGCCATTTCAGGAGGAGACGCACGCAAATTACTGAACGTTTTCGAGATAATCATCGGAACTTTTCAGGGTCAAACCGAAATAAATATTACCGACGAAATTGTTCTTCAAAATGCGCAGCAAAGTCTTTCTCGATATGACAAAGATGGTGAACAACATTACGATATCATTTCAGCGTTCATTAAATCCATTCGTGGAAGCGACCCCAATGCAGCCATTTATTGGCTCGCGCGCATGGTGGAAGGAGGCGAAGACCCCAAATTCATTGCTCGACGGTTATTGATTTCAGCTACGGAGGACATCGGACTTGCGAATCCGAATGCCTTATTGTTGGCAAACGCTTGTTTTCAGGCGGTGGAAAGTGTGGGTTGGCCAGAATCTAGAATCATCTTGGCTGAATGTACGATTTACCTTGCCTCCTCTCCAAAGGGAAATGGAGCATACATGGCGATAAACAAAGCACAACAACTCGTACAAGAAACGGGTAACCTTGGCGTTCCTCTTCCTTTGCGCAATGCACCAACAGCTTTGATGAAACAATTAGGCTACGGCGAAAACTATTTATACAGTCATGATTTTCCTGGGAATTTCGCGGAACAAGAGTTTTTACCGAGTGAAATCAGCGGAACGAATTTCTTTCAGGCAGGAAGTAGTACAAAAGAACAAGAAATTGCACATACGATTTCCACTTTATGGAAGGAAAAATACCAAAAATGATGTCAGCCATTCTTTATTATTGCGTGGTTTATCCATTGTCCTTTCTCCCCTTGTGGATCCTTTATCGACTCAGCGATGTTTTATTCCTGCTTTTCATAACGATTCTGCCTTACCGCAAAAAAGTCGTAGAAGGAAACATTCGAAAGTCCTTTCCGGATTTGAGTCCTGGTGATCGAGCAGTACTTGTGCGCGGATTTTACCGTCACCTTTCCGACTTATTCATAGAAAGTATCAAAAACTTAAGCTTTTCTAAGAATGAATTACTGAGCAGGATGAAGGTCATCAATCCGGAAGTCCTTCAAGAACTCGAGAAAAAAGGAAAATCCGTTTTATTCGTTTCCGGACACTTCAATAATTGGGAATGGTTCATCACTTCACAAGCATTTTTAGTCCCCTTTGAATCTTTTGGAATTGGGATGCCGCTAAGTAATGGCTTTTGGGACAAAAAACTCACAGAGCGACGCCAACGTTTTGGTTTAACTGTTGTGAACGCAAGGAATTACAAGGAGATTTTTCAGCAAGACAAACCCGTTTCGGTACTTGTGTTAAGTGATCAAGCTCCAGCAGATGCTCGTAAAAGTTATTGGATGGATTTCTTACATCAGTCCACTCCTGTCCTATTTGGCGTGGAACAAATGGCGAATGAATTTGATTTATCCGTCGTGTATTTTACCATGAATAAAATCAAACGTGGACATTATTCCATTGAATTCAAGCTGCTTACAGACGAACCTAAAATCCTCCCTTACGGTGTATTGACGGAAAATCATGTGCACTTGTTGGAAGAAAGCATCATGGAACAACCTTGTCATTGGCTGTGGTCTCACAAGCGATGGAAACGAGAAACCCCAGCAGATTTAGCTCTTTTAAAAAAGGAGCAGCAGTCGAAATTTGAAGCAAAATACCGTTAATTCTCATGAAAATTATCCTAGCAATTGCCTTGGTGATGTGTTTTACTCGTCCACCTAAATTTGAAGTACTCACGTATTCCACTACAAATGTTCACGCGCGAAGCATTCAAAATTTTTCGGGAAATGAACTGCTACTGGGAACAAACGAAGGAAAATTCGTGCTTGTTTCGAAAAATGTAAAGAAACCAGTCAGCATGTATCTTCCATCCACCCGTCATACCATTAAGGAAATACGCGATGCTGACAAAAATGAACACTACTTATTTTTCATGCAGAGCAACGATGAGTCGCATGTTCTTCGTGAAAAATGGAACGGAAAAGAGGACAGTTTACTAAACTTTTCACATCACGGTCAACCCGTCTTTTTGGATGGAATTGCGTTGCATGACAAGGTAGGATTTTTGCTCGGCGATCCGGTAGATGGTGACTTTTCCTTGTTTCGAACACAGAATTTTGGAGACTCCTGGGAAGAATGTCCGGGAAAAGTTCTTAGTCAAGCAAACGAAGCCGCTTATGCTGCAAGTGGCACAACGAACCACATCATTGACGGAGACTTTGTTTTTATAAGTGGCGGAGAAACAACACGCTTCATTTGGAGCTCAGATTTAGGAGAATCATGGCAGTCAACGAAGATTCCGTTCGAATCCTGTAAATCCTGCGGAGCTTATTCACTTGCCTACAAAAACCGAAAAGAATTGGTCGCAGTTGGCGGCGATTACACGAGGCCGAATGAATCAAACAACACATGCTTTTATTCTTTGGATGGTGGTAAAAGTTGGCAAGCATCACAAAATCCACCATCGGGATATCGCTCATCCGTCGTATTTGCCAACGGTGTTTATTATTCTTGCGGAACAAATGGCATTGATTACTCCAGGGATCATGGTCAACATTGGGTGAAAATATCCTCAGAAAATGCACTAGCCATGTGCACAGACAAAAAGTACTTATATGTTTCTTGTGTAAAAGGAAAAGTACTCAAAATGAAATTGTTGAAATAAAAAAAAGGAGGGCAAATGCCCTCCTACCAATTTCTATTAAGTACTAATTACTTCGCTTGAAGTGTATCCTCCATTGCTTGAGAAACAGCAGATTTCTCCAAACGCAATTTCGTTCCTTCCGATTGAATTAAGACAGTTGAATCTGAAATTTCTAAAATCTTCCCATGAATCCCACCGATGGATACAATTTTGTCACCCGCTTTTAATCCTTCACGGAATTTTTTCAATTCTTTTTGTTTTTTCATTTGTGGACGAATCATGAAAAAGTAAAATACTAGAACCATTAGTCCAAGCATTAAGATACTTTGTACTCCTTGTCCACCTGCTAAAATTTGTGCATTTATCATTTTTTTCTGTTTTTGTTACTTGTTATTATCTAATTTTCCCTCTAATCTCTAACACGGTTACGTTTGGCTCTGTGTTTGCCATTACGGTAATCATTTTCTGAATATTTTTTGCGCTCAAGTTATCCGTTTTTACTTGTGCAATGATTTCACCTGATTCACCTGGTTGAATGGGCTCTTCCGGTTCTTCGGCAACTGTGCAAGAACAAGAAGGTGTAACCTCACCAATAATCAAGGGGTATTCCCCCGTGTTCGTTACTTTAAATTTGGCATTGATCACTTCACCTTTCATCACGGTTCCTGCCTCAAAAACCTTTTCCACTTTCATGCTTGTTTTTTGTCCAATTTCCAAAGATTGATCTTCACCACAAGCAAAAAACAAGACAGCACTTGCTAATACGATTAACTTTTTCATCCTAAATTATTATGAAATTAAACCACGTCCAATTTTAACTATTTTTTTGTCCTTCGTCAATTGCGCAATGGCTTTATCCAATACACCATTGATAAACAAATTACTTTTTGGTGTACTGTAAAACTTCGAAATCTCAATGTATTCGTTCAAGGTCACTTTCGTCGGGATGCTACTACAAGTTTGCAATTCCGTTAGGGCCATTTTCAAGAGAAGGATATCCATTTTCGCAATGC
>JAHEMQ010000049.1 GCA_024643555.1 Crocinitomicaceae bacterium
AACAAAAACAAGTAAAAACTCATCGTAGCCATAGCGCAAATAGCTAAGATCAATTTGACTTAAAAGCTCACTTGCTTTTTTCTTTTGTCCGTTAAAAAGAGCATGTTGAACGAGCGACAAGAAATATACATTCAATTGAGACAGATTATACCAAAAATGGACATTCGATGCGTGTTTTTCGAAACGATATAAAAAATCAGAAAAGTCTTTTGCCGGAAAAACAAGGCATTGCACATTAGCAACGAAAATATACTCCAAAGTTCGTTCTGGGTGCTTTTTGATTAAATTGGACCAATCTTTAAAAATGTTTTGCCGCTCCATTTCCGATTGATCGGTCATTAAGTACAAGGCCGAAATTCGTCCGTACAAGATGGGGTGTAATTCGACGCTCAATGCTGGAATGCGTTTCAAATGTTCTTCAGTGATTTGATTTCCGTTCAATAAATCCTTCCATATTAAGACTCCATTCGTAAACATCACTGACTCCTCATCGATATTTGGAAGTTGATTTACATACGAAATCCAACTTCCGTATTTCTTATTTAGCCCAGAATAATCGACAAACATTTTTAATACGAGGTCACGAAATAAAGGAAGTTTTAGTAATTCTTTTTCAAATGCTTCGTCGTCTATGAAACGGAATATGCGTCCAACTATTACACCAATTTTTAAAGCCAGTTGATAAGGTAAATTTGCAAACGACCACTCTTCCCTTGACAAAACAACCTGTAAAGTTTTCAAATCGCGTCTGTAAATCAATTCGCGCAAAAGAACAGTAAAGATGTACGGAAATTCATCCTTTTGGGATAAATAATAGTGAAACATGTCCACCAATTCATTGGCTTTTTTCTCGTCAATTCCCAAAAACAAATTTTCCCATTTGGTCCAATCATCCACCGTTTGAAAACGATTCTCAAAATCGCGATACGAAGAAAAGCCCACATATTTGGACATCGCATCTAGCGTGGATTCACGAGGTGCTCGATAAGTGATGATTCCAAATAAACGCCGAAAGGTATTATATGAAATGAACACCCCAGTTTTACTGTATAAATCTGCAGCCAATTGTTCACATTGTTTTCTCTTTTGGATTTTATGTCCAAAAACCTTTTCAACTTCTTGTTTTAAATCTTCAATCACCCTGTAAATGTACCATTTGTGTACCAATTAAAAAAAGTCTATTGAATATTTTTACCCAACTTTTTCTTATTTACTTTTTATGATTACACTTCTCAAAAATAGCGCTCGACTATTCTTTATTTGCGCCCTTTTAGTCAGCTGTTCTCGAAAAGCCCAAGATTATTCTTCGTTGATTTCTGACTACAAGAAAGTGCTTTGCTCTACCATGAGTTCAACAGGAGACACACCCAAGGAGCGTATGCAAGCAAAAGAAAAATTAGACTCCATCAAGAATGAATGTTTGGAAGCCTTGAAACACTTGAAACAAGAAGAAAAAGAAAAATTCAATCAAATGATTTCCAAAGTTGAATTGGAGGTCGCTGAAGGGAATTGCCCTTAAATCACAGACTATTTTTCTTGCGCGAGTTGCTCCATCGTTTTCAAAAATGTTTCTGGAGACTGTGCTCCACTCACTGCATACTTTCGGTCAAAAACAAAAAAAGGAACGCCGCGAACACCAAACTGTTGCGCGAGGTCTAAATCGTTTTGAATAGCTGAATCGTATGTCGAACTTAAAAGATGTACATCTAGTGCAGTGGTATTCATGCCGATGTCCGCTGCCAAATCTTGAAGTACGTTGACATCATCGATGTTTTTCCCTTCCACAAAATTCGCTTCAAACAAACGTTCTTCCATTTCGTGCTGTAGACCTTGCGCCCTCGCTTCATGCAACAAACGATGTGCTTTCATGGTATTCGCTAAAACCACCTGATCAAACTGGTAGTCTAAACCCACCTCTTTTCCAGCTTCTGTAATTTGTGCATTCATTTGCCGCGCTTGTTCTTCCGGGAATCCTTTGATCTCAGACAAATATTGAAAAATTGAAATACTTGGGTCGGTTTTTAAACTTGGATTCAATAAAAATGACTTCCATTCAATTTCCACCTCTTCTCTGCCCTCAAATTGCGCCAAAGCCATATCAAATTTTCGTTTGCCCATGTAACAAAATGGACAGGCAATGTCACTCCATATTTCGATTTTCATGTTCCTTCTTTCTGTGATTGATCGGTTGCTTTGATTCACTACAAAATTACCCAAAACAAGCATCCATCGTCAACAAAGTCTGTTTATTATTGTTGTGAAGAAAAGGAATTGAAAATGGCATTACTCCGAATAGACAAACTACAATTTAAACAATTGGAAAAAGTCCAACGCTTAAACTTAATCAATAGTTGTACCGGATATAAATCTGCCAACCTTATTGCAAGCATTTCAAATACAGGAAAAAGTAACGTGGCTATTTTCTCCAGTGTCACTCATTTAGGAAGCGATCCTGCCTTAATTGGAATCATCATCAGGCCTAGCTCGACTCCAAGGAACACCTACGCCAACATCAAAGAATTCGGATATTTTACAATCAATCACATCTATTCAGACATTATTGAGGAAGCACATCAGTCCTCTGCAAATTACCCGCCCGAGGAAAGTGAATTCGACCATACAAATTTAGTAGCCGTTTACCATGGTGGTTGTCCTGTCCCATTTGTAAAAGGAAGTCCAGTTAAATTACTTTGTAAATACATCAATGAATACCTAATACAAGAAAATGGCTGTATTCATGTGATCGCCTCCATTGAATCCATTTTCTATGAAGAAGAACTGTTAGATTCAAGCCATCAATTGCAACTTGAAAAAGGCAAGGTCGTCAGCATTTCCGGACTAAAATCTTATGCTCTTCCGCACCTTTTCATGGAATTACCGAAAGCTGTTGTGCCGAAAAAACACTGAATTATTTTACTTCCACCCCGAATTCGCGAAAACGAGCTAGAAGCATATCCAATTCATACGTTCGGAAAATATACAATTCTACTACCATGTAGTTGGGATGATCGACAACGATACGCTGGCTGCGATGCAATAAGCGCGCTCTGACATACGACATGGCCCAATCGGTAAATTTGATCCGAATGTATTCCGGCTCACTGTCCTTGAAACGTGCCACTCCCAAACAATGTTTGAAATAATCTTTCAAACCGACACGATGTGCTACATCCGCATGATGAAAACGAATGGTTTGCTGCTCTGTGATCGTTTCATCTTGTTCGAGTTGCGCTGGAGCTATGACGTAATCTTCAATCATGTCGAAAGCAAAAATCTTAATGCTGCGCTTGAATTGTCCTTCCGAATTATCCTTATAATCGACCGCAACTAAATAAAATCGACCGTCGTAAAAACGGACTTGCAACGGAGCAACGATTTGTAATTTCGATCGATACGTCGTGTGAATAGGCTTGTACCAGAACTGTATGGCTTCTTGCATCAAAATACTTTGCAGGACATCCTTCGCTAAATTCATAGCACGACCACCGTCATCCAAAGCAGCAAAGGAAAAAACCATTAATCCCTCCAAATTTGACCCCATCGTTGTTCCGGGAAAATCCTCCGCAATCCCTAAACTTTTGGACAATTGGTGCATCATTAATCCGTGCAGCTGCTCCTTGGTTTCTGGACCCATTACTTCCGGCTCCACCAGTTGATAATAATGTTTCCTTGCGATGTTTACATGTTTCAAATGGAGCTTTAATTCAAATCGAATGAACTGTAAATCACCCTCCAGGGTACGTCGACTGATTTTTTTTTGTCCGATCTTCGGTAATTCCTCTTGAAGGAAATTCAATAATTCTGTAAAAGTAGCTCGCGCATTGGCTTGTTGCCTTAAAAAGGCGAGTAACACTTGAATGCGGCGACTTTGGTTCGTTAGTGGAAACATGAAACGAATGTAGTACTTATTCCGTAATATATTTGCGGAGTATAATATTTTTATGCATTATTTTACATCGAAAGAAAAAAAACGATATTTTTAGAACCATAAAAAATAGACAAGCCATGGAAGAACAACAACTACAATTACAAGCACAAATCGACCAGCTAAAAACTCAATTAACTGGTGATTTATTTGGGGACATGGACATTAAAGACCAAATCCACAACTTAGAAATGAAATTGAATGGTGTTCGTCCAATGGATAGCCACATTGACTGTGTTGGCTGCGGTTCCTAGGCTACTGAAACAATTCCCACAATACACGGCCATTTGACTTCAAGCTGTGCAACTGTAAAAGTTCACCAATCGTTGCATTGATGTCGATTAATTCCGCTGTTTGATTGAGGTAAACTCCTTGCTTGAAATCTGGACCAAAACTCCACAAGTGAATGCGTCGACATCCCTCACACGTACAACCATGTGAAATGTATCCATTTGAAACTCCATCGAGGTGTCTGCCATGATCATTCGTCACAAACATCGTTGTTTTTCCTTGGTAATACGGGTCACTTTGAATGTATTTCCAAATTTCATGCACCATCGAATCCGTTTGTTGAATCCCTCTGATATACCCATTCCAATCTGCTTTATGCCCTGAATAATCTGGTTCTCTAAAGTTCACAAGAAGCAACTTTGGTTTACGAACTTGCAAGGCATACTTGACGCGTCGAAACGTAATGGTATCATGCCGGTAACCTGTGCCAAGCCCAGAAATGCCACAATCAGTGGAAGCAAGGTATTTACCTTTCCATTTTGAATCTTTACAATCCGATAGCACTTGTAATTTATCCTTCGAAGTAATCAACCAAACCACTTCTTTTTCATCCGGATGCTTTTTCAAATAATGCTGGAAAATTCCTGGATTCTGTGGGTATTCACCACCGGTATTGTTGATTGACTGATAAACACCTGTACTGATGGCGGTGTGTCCATTGGTTGTAAAGGTTTCACCAAGGTTGTAAAAGTACGAATGCGTACAACCTACCAAAGATAAAACAGAATCCATGTATGGAACGTTTGGACGACCCGTTTGACCCCATGCCTCTGAGTATCGGGGTCCGTCAATGACGACCACTACCACATTTTTTGTTTGGTAAATTCGGTCCACAACTTTTTCACCTGAACAGGCATAAAACCAAGCAAGTGAAACCAGAATGAATAGGAGACCAATGAAGCGCATGCTCTAATTTACACTTTTTCGTGTAACCAGCACCTAATCTTTAATCCGTGAGAAACGTAAAAACTTCAGCATAAAATCAGGGAGTGGTTTCATAGGATCCCTCTTCTCCACATTTAGGAACAAGCCCCACTTCTCAACAATGGGAACTTTGAATACTTCAATCATTTCAATCAAGGTGCCATCCGGATCGTCGATGTACACGCAATGAACTTTCGTGTTTCCCATGCTCAAAGCTGATTGGCTATCGCAGGTAAATGGAAAGCCTTTTTGACTCATTTGAGTTTCTAACTGGCGCATGCCTTTCACGTCCAATCCTAAATGAACAAAGCCATAGTCGCCCCACATTCGACCTTTGAAAATCTTTTGTGGAACACGATCCAACGCATGAACCAATTCAATGTAATTTTTTCCGGTCACTTTTCCGAATCCACCACCAGTTGGCTTGGACTTTGTCAACAATACTCGTCGGTAACGCTCCTCTCCATTGGGTAGGTTTGCCCAATCAGCGAAAACGGCGGATTCATCAAAAACGATTTGATCAAATCCCAAAATATCACGATACAGCTTCATGGATTCATCGACATTCGTTACGCCAATACTGATTCCAAGTACTCCTCCGGAATGATGACCATGATTGGAATACCATTCATCATTTTCTACGAATTGAAAGTAATTCCCATCCGGATCTTTCATGAAAAATCCTTTACGCGCATCCGGTCCTTCTTGCACTGGTTGACAATCCACCAACGTCTTTACAAACGCATGACTTTTATGAATGTCCTTGGACTTCATTTGGACCGCATTGATCCCCAGATCTCCCCAAGCAAACGTATTTAAATTCCCCTTTCCTATGAACGAGGTTGCTTCGATGACTTCCATTGCACAACCACCCTGCAAGTTCATGATCATACTTGCGCGTTTGGTGATGGTTTTTCCATGTGTATACACATCCATCAATGGTGCTGCTTGCACAGAATCAAAAAATGGAATGTCCATTCCGAACAGTTTTCGGTACAAGGGAAGTATTTCATTCATATTACTAACAGCCACACCGATGTGTTGCATGCCATTTACGTTTACAAAAGGACTTTTCATGGAGGCCATATTCATTAATCTAACTTATATTCTTGTGTTGTTTGAAGAAACGCTAAGGTTTGCTGTTCTTCTGACGCTTCGTTCAATTCTAAATTATATTCCCAATTAGCGCGCGGTGGCATGCTCATCAATATGGACTCTGTTCGTCCACCTGAGTAAATCCCAAACTTTGTCCCACGGTCATGTAATAGGTTAAACTCAACATACCTTCCTCTGCGCAGCGCTTGCCAATTTAATTCAGCATCTGTTGGTTCATTCAAGGAAACGTTTTCCACTTGGTGTTTGTAGGCAACTGGAAATAAGCGTCCTAAATCGAGGCAATATTGGAAGATTTGATCTTTACTCAACCCACACTCTTCATCCAAATGATCAAAGAAAATTCCTCCAACTCCCCTAGACTCTCCGCGGTGCGGCAAGAAGAAATATCGATCTGCCCATTCCTTGAATTTCGGATAGAAGTCCATGGAATAGTGATCAGATGTTGTTTTTAATTGCTGATGGAAATCCGTTGCTAAATTCAAATCGACATAATGCGGAGTCAAATCAATGCCACCACCGAACCAATAAGTAGCGCCGTTATCCAATTCAAAATAACGCACATTCATGTGCATAATCGGGTGACGGGGGTGACGAGGATGCAAGACAATGGATACTCCGGTAGCAAAAAAATGTTCTCCTTCCAAATTCAATTGTTTTTTCATCGCAGCGGAAACTGGTCCATGTACTGCCGAAAACGCAACACCGCCTTTTTCGAGTATGTTCCCATCGGATATCGTTCGAGTAAATCCACCGCCACCTTCTTCTCTTTCCCAAGGATCTTCTTGAAACTTTGCTTGTCCATCGATGTCCTCTAGTCCTTGGCAAATATGCAACTGCAGCGCCCGAAACGCTTTTTCAATTTCTGTTCGTGTGATACTCATTCTGGCTTTGATTCAAATCCTTTAAACTGCAAGATAAATCCGGCAGTATTTTGATAACCGTTTCCGGTCCCCATTTGTTTTAATTGATAGTTGCTAATGACCCCAGACTGAACCGCTGTTTTCTCGAGCAATTGTCGACAAACCATGAGCGTCGCATCAAAGCCCAAACAGGACATTTTTGTTAAATCCGCTGAATAGGTTCTTCTGTATTTTTTATGGAATGTTTGCACCGTTGGTGAATGATAGGAGAAATACGATGGGCTGGCATAGGTAAACGTGTATTTGTTAGCGATGGTCCCACTAACTTCTTTCCACTCTACCCATTCTTTTAACCCATAGAGTTTCACGTGCGGATTCTCCTTGTATTTTTCAAGCAAGGTCAAAACTTTTGCTTTATCTGAACTAAGACAAACATACATGATGTCTTCGTTCATCACCTCATATTGACGGTAATTTTTCCATGTTGCTTCAATGATTTTTGCCTTCGAAACGGAAGATGGAACATGGTGAAAAGCCTCTAAAAAAAGTGCGTCATTCTTCATGTCCTGCTCATTTTCTCCTTTTATAAGTACAATCGTTTGATTTACAAATTGACGGTGAACACTCAATGCCAATAATTCCATCAAATTCGCAGTCGATGGCGATAAACACACGGCATTCGGATTTCCAAGCAACTCGCTTTCCTTCATGTAGACAGGAAAGGCAATGGCAAGTTCATTTCTACGCGCGAAAGCACTCACTATTTCAGCTTCGCGTTGCTGCAAAGGAGCGAAGAGGATGTCCATGTCCTTCAATTCTGGTTTCTCCAAAATTGTGTTCACATTTTGAGTGGCAGCTTCGTAATCATACACGTGTACATGCGCGATGAGTCCCATGCGCGACAACGAATCTAACGCAAGTTTGGCTCCCATATAGTAATCCAGCGCCGCACTTGAAACAAAGCGATTGTAGGACGCAGTTGAATCCAAGTTCAAGGGTAAGAATAGTGCAATTTCAAAGGACTTTCGCGCCGGAAAAGACAGTTCATCAGGCGTTTGCTCCATGCGCTTTGGTGGCACTGCACGAATGGGCACGACTTCTACTTTTTCTTTTTTAATTGGAATACGAATACTCTGTCCCGGACTAACCCGACTTGAGGTTAAGTGATTCAAAGACTGAAGTTCAGGCACAGGAACCATGAACCGTTTAGAAATTGTGTATAGTGATTCTTGCGGCAACACCACATGTGAAATCACCTGATCTGAGAATGAAATATTGAATTTTGACTTCGCCGCTTCACTTGGTTTGGGAATTTCTTGCTGCATCACCTCAACAGAAGTGGAAGGCTCATCGATTTGAATACGTGCAACAGCATTAGGTATCAACAGTCGCTGATTGACTTTCAATCCATTTTTTGCCGAAGGATTGTATTTTGTAATACTATCCATGGAAACATCGTATAACTTAGACACCAAATACAGTGTTTCCTTTGGAGCAACGGTATGCTTTACCGTCTTGCGTTGAACGGGAATAAATACAATTTCTCCACTCGTTAATCCACGTTCAATTCCCGGATTCATGTTCAAGATTTCTTCGGCAGGACAAGCATACAATTGTTGTAAGCCATACAAATTATTGCCCTCAGAAACGGTGTGAACATAACATTTCTTTCCTTCTCTTTCCGTCAATTGTGCATACTGCTGTCCTTGCACATACAAGGAACCAATTAACAAAAGAAAAAGCAACATTTGTTTCATAAATAGTCAGTTATTCCCACTCGATTGTTGCCGGTGGCTTGGAACTAATATCGTAGGTTACTCGGTTGATTCCCTTCACTTGGTTGATGATTTTATTCGAGATTTTCGCTAAAAACTCATATGGTAAATGACACCAGTCTGCTGTCATTCCATCCGTGGATGTCACCGCTCTCAACGCGACCGCATTTTCGTACGTTCGCTCATCACCCATTACCCCAACCGATTGAATCGGAAGGAAAATAGCTCCCGCTTGCCAGACATCATCGTACAGTCCATCCTCTTTCAGCCCATCAATAAAAATGGCGTCGACATCTTGCAAGATGCGTACTTTTTCAGCCGTCACTTCTCCTAAAATTCGAATGCCAAGTCCTGGACCTGGGAATGGATGTCTACCAAGAATACGCTCATCGATTTGAAGTGATCGTCCAATGCGGCGCACCTCATCTTTGAACAACAAACGCAAAGGTTCTACTACTTGTAATTTCATGTAATCTGGAAGTCCACCAACGTTGTGATGCGATTTGATTGTCTGTGAAGGTCCACCTGTTGCCGAAACAGATTCAATCACATCTGGATAAATCGTTCCTTGTCCGAGCCATTTCGCTCCTTCCACTTTTTTCGATTCTTCATCAAACACATCGATGAACACTTTACCAATCGCTTTTCTTTTCAATTCCGGATCGGTTAAACCGCTCAACGCAGCGTAAAACTGCTGAGAGGCATCTACCCCTTTCACATTTAAGCCCATTCCTTTGTAGGACTCCAATACCGATTGAAATTCGTTTTTACGCAACAAACCATTATCCACGAAAATGCAATGTAGGTTCGCACCAATTGCTTTGTGTAATAAGACCGCCGCTACGGATGAATCAACACCTCCCGACAAGCCGAGAATGACTTTATCGTTGCCAAGTTTTGCTTTTAACTGAGCCGTAGTTTCATCCACGAAGGAATCTGGTGTCCATTCGCAAGCGCAATGACATACCTCCACAATAAAATTCTTTAACAAGATTTTACCTTCGGTAGAATGATAGACCTCTGGGTGAAATTGAATCCCGTAGGTTTCTTCCCCTTCGATGTGATATCCGGCGATTTCAACATCAGTGGTGCTCGCAATGATTTGATAATGACTAGGGATTTTTTTAATGGTATCACCGTGCGACATCCACACTTGAGAACCGTTGGTCATACCTTTTGTGAGAATATGATTGCCATCTACATAGGATAAATGTGCACGTCCATATTCACGTATGCTTGAAGGAAGTACTTCCCCGCCAAAATGGTGTGCTAAATATTGAGCTCCAAAGCAAACACCAAGCAAGGGCATTTTACCTTTAATGGCATCCAAATTAGGTCTTGGAGAAGCTTCATCACGCACTGAAAAAGGACTTCCAGAAAGAATTACTCCCTTCACATTTGGTCCTAGCTCTGGGATTTTATTCCAAGGATGAATTTCACAATAAACGTTTAACTCACGGATTCTACGCGCTATAAGTTGCGTATATTGAGATCCAAAATCTAATATTAATATCATTTCATGCATGCCGCAAAGATAAGCATTCTTGCTAATTAGCGACATGAGAAAAATAGCCCGAATTGTTATGTAAATCGTCCGTTCAATGCTGTGGAAAAAAAACTATTCGCCTGCGCAGAATTCGACACCTATAAACGCCTTTAAATAAGTAGAATTGATTAACTTTGGGGCTTGCATTAAAGAGAAAAACAATGATTGGAGATATCTTAAAATCCATTTTTGGTGATAAGAACGCGAAAGACAAGAAATTATACTGGCCTTACGTAGAGCAAGCGACTGCTGCTCACTTACATATTAAAACCTTATCTGACGAACAATTACGTCAAAAATCCCGCGAATTTCAACAGCAAATCCGCACTGAAAAAGAAAGTTTAGAGCAACAACTCGCTGACTTACGCGAAAAAGCGGAAAGCTTAGAGACAAGCATTCATGAGAAAGAAGACTTATTCGATCGCATTGATAAGTTAGAGAAAGAAGTGGACGCTCAAATCGAAGAAACCTTGTTGAAAATTTTACCGGAGGCTTTTGCGGTGGTGAAGGAAACTGCGAATCGTTGGGCAACAAACGGACAATTGGTCGTTACTGCCGAAGACTTCGATCGTGAATTAGCTTCCAAGAAAGACGGAATTAGCATTGAAGGCGACAAGGCAATTTGGCACAACGAATGGACTGCCGCTGGCGGACACATTCAGTGGAACATGGTGCATTACGATGTACAATTAATGGGTGGAGCAGTCTTGCACAAAGGAAACATTGCAGAAATGCAAACGGGTGAAGGAAAAACGTTGGTAGCAACCCTTCCCGTTTACCTCAATGCCTTGGCTGGAAAAGGAGTGCACATCGTTACGGTCAATGATTACTTGGCAAAACGTGACTCCGAATGGATGGGACCTTTGTATCAATTCCATGGATTAACAGTGGACTGCATTGATAAACACCGTCCAAACTCGAAAGAACGACGTCAAGCGTACATGGCGGATATCACCTTTGGAACGAACAACGAATTTGGTTTCGACTACTTGCGTGATAACATGGCAGGACATGTGGACGACTTGGTACAACGCAAGCACCACTTTGCGATTGTCGATGAGGTGGATTCAGTGTTAATTGATGACGCAAGAACACCTTTGATTATTTCTGGTCCCACACCGAAAGGGGATGAACACGAATTCCATGAATTGAAACCGCGCATCGAACGCGTGGTCGAAGCACAAAAACAATACGTGCAACAATGTTTGTCGGAAGCTAAAAAATTACTAACGGTAATCAATGAAGCACCGGAAGACAAAAATGAAGCGAAACGCATGTTGGAAGAAGGTGGAATTGCCTTATTACGTGCACACCGTGGTTTGCCAAAAAATCGCACCTTAATTAAATTCCTTTCCGAGCCTGGAATTAAAGTTCACTTGCAAAAAACAGAGAACTACTACATGGCTGAACAAGGTAAGCAAATGAAAAAAATCGATGCAGAATTGTTCTTTGTAATCGATGAAAAAAACAACACCATTGAACTTACGAATAAAGGAATTGACTTAGTATCTGGAAAGGATGACCGAAACTTCTTCGTCATGCCAGATATCGGTGATGAAATCGCAAAATTGCAAAAGCAAAACCTACCAAAAGAATCGTTCTTAGAACAAAAAGATTCCTTGGTCAGAGAGTACTCGATTAAATCGGAACGCATTCACTCCATCAATCAATTATTGAAAGCCTACACGCTTTTTGAAAAGGAAGTGGAATATGTGATTTTGGATGGAAAAGTGAAAATTGTAGACGAATCAACAGGTCGTATCTTGGAAGGACGTCGCTATTCGGATGGATTACATCAAGCGATTGAGGCAAAAGAAAATGTGGATGTCGAAGCAGCTACACAAACCTACGCAACAGTCACCTTACAGAATTATTTCCGAATGTACCACAAACTCGCAGGTATGACAGGTACGGCGGAAACGGAAGCAAAAGAATTCTGGGATATCTACCAATTAGATGTTGTGGTGGTTCCAACAAATAGATCGATTGCACGAAAAGACTTAGATGATTTCGTGTATAAAACTGCACGTGAAAAATACAACGCCGTGATTCTCGAAATTGAAGAATTAGTGGCAGCGGGAAGACCCGTTTTGGTTGGAACTACGACGGTAGAAATTTCAGAGTTGCTATCGCGCATGCTGCAAATGAAAAAAATCCAACACCAAGTCTTAAATGCGAAATACCATCAGAAAGAAGCGGAAATTGTTGCCAATGCAGGTTTAGCTGGCGCTGTTACGATTGCAACCAATATGGCAGGACGTGGAACGGATATCAAACTTGGTGCAGGTGTGAAAGAAGCTGGTGGACTGGCGATCATTGGAACAGAACGACATGATTCACGTCGCGTTGACCGTCAGTTAAGAGGTCGCGCTGGTCGACAAGGAGATCCAGGATCTTCGCGTTTCTTCGTCTCGTTGGAAGATGATTTGATGCGTAAATTCGGTTCAGATCGCATCGCCAAATTAATGGACCGTATGGGACTCAAAGAAGGCGAGGTTATTTCGCATGGAATGGTTTCTAAGTCCATTGAACGTGCACAGAAAAAAGTAGAGGAAAACAACTTTGGTGTTCGTAAAAACTTGTTGGAATACGATGACGTGATGAACGCACAACGGAAAGCCATCTACAAAAAACGTAAAAATGCCTTGTTTGGCGACCGTTTGGACATCGACATCGACAATATGTTCTTCGAACTATGTGAAACTACCGTTCAAACGTATGGTTCTTCAGAATTCCACGAATTTGAAATGGAATTGCTGCGCATTATCGGAATTGAATCACCTGTGGACGCCAATGAATTTGCAAACATTAGTCGCAACGATTTAACGGACAAAGTGTACGCAGCAATGACCGAAGCATACGAACGTAAATGTGGAAAAATTGCAGCCAGAACCTTGCCGCAAATCAAACATGTGCATGAGAATTTAGCGAGCAAATACAAAGACATGGTTGTTCCGTTAACGGATGGGAGACGTGAATTGCAATTGATTGTAAACATTGAGGATGCTTATCATTCTGAAGGGAAAATCATTTCCAAGGCCTTTGAGAAAAATGTCATTCTTTCTAAAATCGATGATGAATGGAAAGAACATCTGCGCGAAATGGATGAGTTGCGTTCTGCGGTTAGAAATGCTTCCTATGAGCAAAAAGATCCATTGGTTGTATACAAATTGGAATCTTACGAATTGTTCCGAAACATGTTAAATCGCTTGAACGAGGAAGCTGTTGAATTATTGATGAAATTGGACATTCCATTTGAACAGGAAATTCAAGGAACGAATAAGGAGGCGCGTCAAAACAACTACCAACAAGCACAAACGAATCAATCTGTTTCGTCTACACCTACCCCATCTTTTGAAGGAAGAAGTGGTTACGATCAAGCGATTGCGAACTCCATGCCACAACCGGAAAAACGTCAACCAATCATCGCTGAGCCGAAAGTGGGAAGAAACGACGCTTGTCCGTGTGGAAGTGGTAAAAAATACAAGCAATGTCACGGTAAGTAATGTTGAACTGGAAAAATATGCGCATTGCTTTTGTAGGTTCAGGTAAAGTCGCTACGGCACTTGCGCACATTTTTCAGCAACATGGAATTAGCGTTTCGGGGATTTCGAGTAGAAATGAATCCACCGGAAAAGCTTTAGCAACGGCACTTGGAACGGAGTTTTATCCAAATCCGAAGGACTTAGTTGCGGATGTCATTTTTCTAGCTACAAATGATGCTGCTATTCGTGCCTTGCGCGACACTTTTCAATCCGGGCAGTTTCTTGTTTACACTGCAGGTGCAGTCCCATTGGAGGACTTTTCAAGTGAATGTTGGGGTGTTTTTTATCCACTTCAAACCTTCACGCTAAACCGTTCACTCCAAAGCGCTGACATCCCCATCTTGCTCGAGACAAAATCGGATCGATTACATGAACTCTTAAAACAACTTTGTGAAAAAGCGGAATTCAACTTTTCCTGGTGTGACTCGAAATCACGCATAAAATATCACTTAGCGGCTGTTTTTGTCAATAATTTTGTAAATCATTTCATTTACAAAGGTCAAACGCACTTGGAAAACAATCAGTTGGACACGAAATTGATTTTTCCCTTAATCAAAGAAACCATCGCAAAACTCGATGCTTTTTCTGCCTTCGATGCTCAAACGGGGCCCGCAAGGCGAAACGACCAAGAAACAATTGAGGCACATCGTGTCCTGTTGAATGAGGAAGATCGTCAACTTTACGATGTGTTAACGCATAGCATATTAAAAACGTACACGAAACATGACTAGTTACAAACTTGCTTTAAACCACATAAGTACCTTCATTTTTGACGTGGACGGAGTCTTTACAGATGGAAAAGTGTATTTATTGAAAGATGAAATCGTTCGCGCATTAAATTCGAAAGATGGATACGCTGTGCAGTATGCCGCCAAAATGGGTTATCGCATTTTCGCCATTACCGGCGGACATTCGTCGGAAGTGAGAGATCGACTTTTGGGTTTAGGAATGGAACGTGTGTACCTCGGAGCCCATCATAAATTGACCTGCTACGAAGAAATCAAGTCTGAATTTGATTTAAGTGATCAAGAAATTGCCTACATGGGTGATGATATTCCTGATATTCCTGTTTTAGAAAAGGCTGGGTTATCCGCTTGTCCGCAAGATGCTGTAAGCGACGTAAAACGACGTGTGGCATACCAAAGTCCCTATGACGGCGGAAAAGCATGTGTGCGTGACCTCATTGAACAAACACTGCGCGTGCAAGGAAAATGGATGAGCGATTTAGCCTTTGAGTGGTAATCACTCCAAATCCATTAATTCTTCCAACATTTTAAACTGATTTTTGGCCCGACGCAAGTTGTGACTTTCATCTTCCACCCAATAATATAAGTCACCCAAAAGATAGTCGCTCAAAAAGCGAATTCCTTGAATGAATATAACCGCTTTGGCGCCCAGTAAAAAATGATCGCGCTCTACGTCGCTGAGGTGATCATTCATTGGACCATGAACATACCCTGTGAGCAATTCCTTTAAAACGGCAGCATTAAATGCAAACTTCTGAGTTTCTTGATCCTCTGGTCCAAGCTGACAAAAAGAACGAATCATATCGCCAATGTCATATAAAATCGTTCCGGACATGATGGTATCCCAATCAATTATTGCCAATACTTGTTTACCAGTCGTGTCAAATAAAAAATTGCTCAGTTTCGGGTCAGCATGAATGATTCGTGTTGGTAACAAAGGCTCGATGCGGAAATATTCATCCAAGATCGACTGGTATCGCGTTACTTTATCCATCCAACTAGACGCCTGTGTTTTTCGATAAGGAATTCCAGCTTCTCTTGCATGCTGATAATAGGCCAGTCTATTTTTAAAATCTAAAAATCCTGGTAGACTTGCTTGCATCTCGTCTGCCGGATAATCCCTAAGATAAGCATGAAATTCACTCAATGCTCTAGCAGCTTCAAATGCTTGTTTGGGTTGACTAACAACCTCCATGCTTTTACTCGGAGTAATGGCTTTGAACATGCGCCATGTTTGACCTTTGGTATCTTGAAGTAAAAATACTTTTTGTTCATTCGACATGAGCTCCAAAAGATGCTTTGGATAGTTTTTACTAGCTAAAAAGCGTGCAATGTTCTGTTGATTGAGTACAATTAAATTAGGATTTTTAAATACTTGTGTATTCATTCCTTGCAACACATAACTTTCACCATTCATGGCTTCGACCAAAAATGTTTTATGGATTAATCCACCTTTCAGTAAGCTAATGCGCATCACTTTTGTAGAAAGTGATTTCAAATAGTCGTTGGCGATGGACCGCTCCAATTGTCTATTCATCACCAAATGATTTTGGGTATTTTTCCTGCATCGTTAATTCCTTTAAATGCGCTTCAACAATAGATCGATCCGCTGGAAAAGTGAGTCCAACCCATTGTTCCATGCCACGCAATACGTTTACTTCTATTTTTTTTTCATTGATAGCAAACTGAACAGCCGATGGCAAATAACATTCTGCATGTTCACTTTGCGCATGGTCTTTAAAAAAATCATCGAAATAAACTTCGAGTTCTGAAAGTATGAACGATTGAAACAACCAAAAGTTCATGGAAACCAAGGTATCTGGAAGAATCGTTTTTCCCTGACCAGAGCTCACTCCATCGTTCATTTCTCGCAACGCATGTTGTTCTTCTATGGAATGTAAGGTGTGATCCGAATTGATGTCGCAAATTCCCCTAGAAACTCCTCCGTTTGGACTCAAGGTCTGGCCAATTGGATAAGCGATGAGTCCATGACGTTTTTTTTCGTTGCTGAAAAAATCAAGGGCTTGTTGCATCACCGAATGACCGTAGTAATCATCTGCATTCATCACGACAAAGGGACCTGTGATCGCCTCTTTCGCAGACAAAACCGCTTGAGCAGTTCCCCAAGGTTTGGTTCGTCCGCTTTTCACTAAGATTTTATCTGATTCGCGAAGGGTTTGCAAAACAAAAATCACTTCTACTCTGTTTTTCCAAGGTGCTAATTTTTCTGTCATTCGTTCAATCACCGATGGATTCACAACCAAAATGATGCGTGAAAATCCTGCTTTGACAGCATCATACATTGCGAATTCTAACAAAAAAGCTTGTTGCGGACCAAAGACATCCAATTGCTTCGATCCATTGTACCGCGAACCGAGTCCTCCAGCGAGTATGAGTAAACTGAGATTAGAATTCATCTGTTAATCCAAAGACGGGTTTTCTGGTTTTCCAAGTTCCTTTGGTGAAATCAGGGATTTCTTGTGGTTTCCCATTTTCTTTTATCGATTTCTCACTTAAAGGAGTAATTGCATACCAAGCAGCAAGGTCGTAAACATCCAATGGAAATTCTTTATTTTGTTTGATGCATTCAATAAAGGCATTGTCGACAAAAAAATCCATTCCTCCATGTCCAGAGTTTTCTGCATCTTTCGAAAAACGTTTCCAGAGTGGATGATCGTATTCTTCCATCCAAGCTTTCGTATTATCCCATTTATGAGTATGCCCCATTTTTTTCTCGAAGTAAATCAATCCTTGCTCTGCATCACCCCAACCGAAATCCTGCCAAATTCCTTCCGTTCCTTGCACCCTAAAACCTAAGTTGTAAGGTCGCTGCAAACTTGTGTCGTGGGTCAATAAAATCGTTTCACCATTCGCACATTGAATTTGTGTGGTAACGACATCACCTTGCTGAAATTTGACCTGCGCATTTGGATGATCCTTTCCTCCTTTTGGATGTTCTTCAATGTACTTGTGCAACCCACGTGCTTTACTCGCCATAGAAGTGAGTCGCAACATGCGATTTCCACGATTGATATCAAACAGCGCCGCGATTGGACCTAGTCCGTGGGTTGGATACAATTCACCATTTCGATTCACATAATGATTCGTACGCCATTTGGCCTCGCTCATTCCTTTTTCACCAAATTCAACTCCGGAATTATAAGCTGATTTTCCATCATTGAACAATACTCCCCGCAAGTCGTGCTCGTAGCCCCCTTGTCCATGAACAAGTTCGCCAAAAAGTCCTGTTTTTACCATGTTCATTATCGCCATCACGTCTCGACGATAGCACACGTTTTCTAGCATCATGATGGGAACTTTGGTTTCCTCGTAAGTTTTCACAAACTCCCAGCAATCGCTTAACTTCATGGCACCACAGACCTCCATTCCAACAATTTTTCCTGCCTTCATGGCATCGACTCCATGTTTCAAATGCCATTCCCAAGGAGAAGCGACAAACACTGCGTCGATGTCGTCCCGTTGCAACAAGCGTAGGTAATCCTCTTCGCCATTCCCATATATTGCAGGCGCTGGACGCCCAGCTTTTTCCACCAATTTCAGGGCATCAGCCATCATTTTTTGATCTGGATCAGCAAAGGCAATGATTTCCACATCCGTTCGTTTCAACATTTCTTCCAAATGTGATTGTCCTCGGTAACCTACCGCAATAAAGCCCAAACGTACTTTTTTATCTGGGGAATGATTTCCCGCAAATAAGGAATTTGGTAAAATGAGTGCGCCAATTCCTGCGAGAGCAGATGCCTTGACAAAGTTTCTTCGTTCCATGGTTCAAATTAGAAAGGAAAGATACTAAAAAAGATCAGCCGATAAGTAGAACTTACCGGCTGAAATTTGCTTGGAGAGCATTGGATTTATTTTTTGGTAAAATCCAAGTTGTAGGTTGTGGAAATCCACAAAGTGTTATTGCGTTCCATTTTCAATCCATCGGTTTTTACTACGAATTGATTGAGGTATCCAACTTGAACGTTAAAGTTTTTGTCGAATCGCCATCCCAATGCCGCAATGAAGCGATTTTGGTCCATGATGTTTTTACCAATTCCAGAACCAAATCCTAAAAACACCTCATCGTTGACATTCATAAACAAAGTGTTATCGGCTATTTCCTTTCTAGAAAGCGGAATCATTGCCATGGCACGGTAACGCACACGTTGTCTAAACACAGGGTCTACTTGAACGATGTTGTTTGTCGCTGGATCCTTCGCATATTGCTCTAGGAATCGTTGTTCCAAACGGTAGCGATGTTGTACCTCAACATTTCCGATTTTACTTTTCAAGTTTACTTGTTCGAAAATGCGGTTTTCATCGAATTCATGAAGGGTAGGTTGATCACCATAGGGATACGTTTTTACCCACGCATAACCTGCCATGACAGAAACATTTGGATTAATTGTGTAGTCCAATCCAAATCGCATTAAGGATTGTTGCCAAGAATTAAATCCGTCTGCACGACGCCATTGGTATTCCGTCATCAAACTGAGTTTAT
>JAHEMQ010000089.1 GCA_024643555.1 Crocinitomicaceae bacterium
ACATCAAACATACGCGTTTGACAAACGAATTCACCTTGCAGATTTTGATAGAAATAAGGCGTTTGTGTCTTGATTTCATGCAACGAAACGGTGTTTACCGTAATTTGTTGCTGTACGGTATCCATTCCACACGCGCCGCTGGCAAAAAGTGTCACGGTGTACGTTCCTGGTACATAGGTGTGTGTTGGATTTTGTCCGAATCCTACTGGACTCCCATCTCCAAAGTCCCAAACAAGATTTCCAGCTGAACTCGTTGTCGCTGCAAATAACACATCGTATTGATTGATTCCCGCTACGAAAGTTGCGTGGAATAAGGAATCGTGGTGTACCAATTTCCAAGTTGGAATGCTGTCTAATACAATGGCGCTGGCCACTTGTTGTAAAATCGCACAGGTTTGCGGATCTAATCCCGCGGTGTAGCTTGCGCCCATGGAGGACTTTTGAAACAAGGAACTGTAAAAAGTACATGCTGCTAAGTAGGATCCTTCCAGGCTAGGGTGGGAGCCGTCTCCGGCGTACAAATTGATAGCAGGATAATGGTCGCGTACGAACTTCCAAGCAACGCCAACAGGCGAAACAGAAGCATGTGTCGAATCGGCGATGCGCAAATAGGCATTGCGTAAGCGCTCGTTCATTTTGTCAAAGGTATTGATGGAATCCCATTGTGGATCACCGACTTGTCGTCCCCATGTCATGTAATAATTCACTTGAGAGCAGCCATTCGACGCATAGACACTGTCCGACAATTGTTTTGCGAAGGGTAAGGTCTGTTGGTTGACTTGATCGTAAGGAAAACTCGGTTCTTGACTTTGTCCTTGCAAAACCACAAAGTTCCAAGGTTTTGCATGAATTTTATCGTAGGTTACTGGATCCGTCGCATGTGACTGAAAAGTAAATCCACCGTTCATTTTGCTATCCATCAACAGATGGTCACCCAACGAAAGTGTGAGGTCTTGCACCATTTGAGGCAGGTTGTTGACGGACATGTAACTATTGCCAATGAACAATACCGAAATGCTGTCTTGTGCAAAGGAAAAATTCAAAACGGATATCAGGAGAATACTTAGTAGTGTTTTCATGATTCAAAGCTACGAAATTATCTGAAAAGGATATGTTTAATCATTTTTCGGATGTGCCGTCAATGCATATACCATTGGGATTTTATTCACCAATTGTTTTACTTGAAATCGATTCGGTTCCACTTCGATTAAGTCCTTCAAACAGTCATAAGGTGAAAAGGGATATTCAGAAAAATGATCAATGGATAACCCGGCATTTTGCAGCGCTTGATAGACCTCGCTGAGTCCGTGATTCCAAGTGATTGTTGTGTCCGTAATTTGCATCGATTTATCTGCATAGGAACCCGAAACTTCTTCTACAATGGGCTCGTCCTGAAAGTAATTGTAGGCAAGCTGATTGAAATCATCATCGAACATCCAAACTACGGGATGAAATTCCACAAAAATGAATTTTCCGTTGGGCTTTAAGAAATGTGAAACGACTTGAGCCCATCGATCAAGGTCAGGCAGCCAGCCAATGGTGCCATAAGTTGTGTAAACGATGTCAAATTTTTCTGTAATAAACTGAGGTGCACGGTATACGTCGCAGCAATGGAAGTTGGCTTTGATGGACAGTTCTCGTGCTAATTCTTGAGCAGCTTCAATTGCTTTTTCGGAGAAATCAACTCCTGTAACCTTTGCTCCCATGCGCGCCATAGACAGCGTATCTTGTCCGAAATGACACTGCAAATGAAGCACACTTTTGCCTTGAATGTCCCCTAACAAAGCAAGTTCAATCTCCTTAAGCGAATTTTCACCAGCGTGAAAAGCCTCCATGCGGTAGAAGTCGGATGCCAAGTGTCCAGAAACACGGTTGTTCCAATTGTTTTTGTTTAGTTCAAGGTACTTTTCTTCCATTTGTTAAAATTAATCTTTTGATTGAATTACCATTATTCAAACTTTATAAAAAAAAGTTGGTTCTTTTGATTCAGAACCAAAAGAACATTGTACCTTTGCGCTCGAATTAAAAAAAGCTATGATTGAATTACGTCCAGAACAGCACGAAATCATCCAGAAAATGAGTGTGTTTCAGGTGAGGGCAGGCATGCCTCCAACAGAAGCGCGCATTCTTGCATTGCTTTTGGTTTCAGATCAAACGGAGTTAACGTTCGACGAGATCCGTGAAACCTTAAATACGAGTAAAAGTGCTGTAAGTACTGCTTTAAATACACTTGTCTTACGTAATAAGGTTGAGTCGATTACGATACCTGGTGATCGAAAGCGGTATTTCAAGCATCAACTAAAGAATTGGAATGCGAATGCAAAGGATGGATTAGAAAAATTGCTCAGTGTCAATCAATTGTTAAAGGAAATTTTAGGAGTTCGAACGAAGGAAACAGAAGACTTTAATCAAGATTTAAAAAATGTCATTGCTTTTATCGAATTCATGCAAGTGGAATTGACACAGGTCTTTCAAAAATGGAATGAACAACAAGAAAACAAACAATAAATGAAACAGAAACGCGCTCAATTCAATCGGATGGCTCAGATCCTCCTATGTTCCTTCATCGGGACTAGCGTATATGGACAGCAGGGTTCGGTATTTACACTTCAGGATGCGGTTGTGTATGGTGTTGCTCACCAAGTGAATATTCAGAAATCCAAATTGGAACTGGATAAAAACGAACAAAAATTCAATGAGGCCTTGGCTTTGTATTTACCACAAGTTCGGGCTTCCGGTGGGGTGAATAACAATTTGAAGTTAGCAACGAACATCATTCCAGGTGCTGTTTTTGGTCAACCAGGTCAAGATGTTGCCGTAAAATTTGGAACAAAATATACGGTGAATGGATTCATCGATGCTTCCCAGGTGATTTATGATCAATCGTTACTCACAGGTTTAAGTGCCAACAAAGAGGTACAAACCATTTCTCAGTTATCTGTAAATAAAAGTGAAGAGCAAGTCATCTTCGATGTCGCCATTGCTTATTACAATGTGCAATTGATTGGATTGCAAAAAGAAATCGTACAAGCCAATGTGAAAAAACTGGATAGTTTATTGAAAATCACGAAAGTTCAATTGGACAATGGATTTGCAAAGCAACTTGATTACGATAAATTAAAGGTGAATCGTACCAATTTGGAAACTGAGTTATCGAACATTGAACTTAATTATCAGCAACAGCTAGTCTATTTAAAGTACGTCATGGCGTATCCTTTAGAGGAAGCGATACAACTTTCGACCAGCGTTGACCAGGAAAAAGTAGCTTCTTCCATCGCCACAAAAATGGAGGTGACCAATAACCTTGATTTTCAAATTTTGATGGCGCAACGCCGCCTGACGAACATCAATATCGCCCAATTGAAAGCGTCCTATTTGCCAAGTTTTTCCCTAGGATTCCGTTATGGTTATCAGGCTCAACGAAATCAATTGGATTTTCTGAGTAGTGCAACAACTTGGTATCCCAATTCGGTGCTTTCCATTAATATGAATGTTCCCATATTTGATGGATTGTCAAAACATGCCAAAATTCAACAGTTGAGCATTCAACAAAAACAAAGTGCGTTGGACGAAGAACAATTGAAGAACACCTTGAAGTTTCAAGTGAAAAACATGGAAACCAAGTTGCAAGTTAGTTTGGGGGCTCTGGAAACGCAGCG
>JAHEMQ010000062.1 GCA_024643555.1 Crocinitomicaceae bacterium
GTACTGTAAAACTTCGAAATCTCAATGTATTCGTTCAAGGTCACTTTCGTCGGGATGCTACTACAAGTTTGCAATTCCGTTAGGGCCATTTTCAAGAGAAGGATATCCATTTTCGCAATGCGATCTAGGTCCCAGTTTTGAGCAAACTCATCGATTAATACTTCATTTTCGCCATTCATTTGAATGGTTTTGCGCAACAAGTTCACGATGAACTCTTTTTCATCGTCGTTTTCTTTGTATAATGGCAATACGTCAAAGGAATGACCTGGTGTCCAAGACTTCATGCTTTTCATCGCCATAGAACAACATAAGTCTAAATCGTCCGCCCAATAAATGCTTTTTTCATCAAAGAAGTATTGAATCAATTCAGAATTTGCGATTTCAGACTTGAATAAATGCAAGGCAAAAGATTTATCTTCTTCCAGTCCTTCTGTTCCATTATTCATATGCTCGAAATACACTTCAGACTCGAGGATATTCAAATATAGTTTGCGAAAAATCTCCTGACTTTCAGCCCCCAACCAATTCACTTTTCGTGTTTCACTTAATTTCGTCAATTCGTAAGAGGATTCAATCGCCTCAATCAAGACATTGTTCACGAATTTAAAATTTGGATGTAAGTCCTCTTCCGTTGGACGCATTTTCTTTTTGTGTTCTTCCATGCGTGTCAACCCAGCTCTTTTTAATTCAGGCAAAGTTAAGATCATGAATAAATACATGTCGTACATGCGCTCCACCGCCGATAGCAATTCTTTTTCAGCTTTTAGGATACTATCCTCTTCGCTTTGAAAAAAAGCATAAAGAATTTGGAGAACTTTGATTCGTAAGTGTCTTCTATTGAGCATTCTTAATTTTTACAGATTTAAGCTTCCTTTGGACTGAACGCGTTCTTCAGCCATTTTATTCGCAATCTGATATGTCGGCACACCTTCATCCTGTGAACGCTTCACAATGTTATAAATGGTACCATAAATTTCTTCGGCCTTTTGATGTGCCCAATCCAATGTCAAACCTTCTACTTCTGAGAAACAGTTGATTACACCTCCCGCGTTAATCGCAAAGTCAGGAGCGTAGATAATACCGCGATTCATCACTTCAAGTCCGTGCACTTTCTCATCTTTTAATTGATTGTTCGCTGCACCCGCAATGACAGAACAATTCAATCGCGCTAATGTGTCGTCGTTCACTGTAGCCCCAAGTGCACAAGGCGCATAAATGTCCATATTGACGTCGTAAATTGCATCCGGCTCAACAATCGTCGCACCGTATTTCTCAGAAACGCGTTTCAAGGCTTCTTGATTGATGTCGGTAATGTATACTTTCGCATTTTCTTTCGCCAAATGAGACACCAAGTATTCACCTACGTGTCCAACACCTTGCACTGCAATCGTTTTTCCACTTAGGTCATCGCTACCATATTGCATTTTTGCAGCCGCTTTCATCCCCATGTAAACACCAAAGGCAGTAACAGGAGATGGATCGCCACTTTTTCCCGGCAAACCAACAACGTAGTTTGTTTCTTCGCTCACCCATTGCATATCGGAAGGAGAAATTCCAACATCCTCTGCCGTGATGTATTTTCCAGCTAAACCATTCACAAATTGACCAAATCGACGGAAAAGCGCTTCGGATTTTTGGGTTTTCGAATCCCCAATAATTACAGCTTTACCACCACCTAGATTCAAACCTGAAATGGCATTTTTGTAGGTCATTCCACGCGACAAACGAAGCACATCGTTCAATGCTTCCATTTCATTGTTATACATCCACATACGGGTTCCTCCCAATGCGGGACCTAATACAGTGTTGTGCACAGCGATGATTGCTTTTAAGCCAGTAGCGTGATCGTTACAAAATAGGATTTGTTCGTGTCCCATGATGGACATCTGTTGAATAACAGGATTTGCTTGCAAATCTGTTAAAGAAGTAACTGTCAAATCAGACATGTTTTTGCTTGAGTTCGTTAACTAATCAGATGAATGGTTACTTTTGTGTAACGCCATTCAACGCTGGCAAAATTAGAAAATAATCTATGAAGTCTCTTCAATACTTAAATAAATATTTCCTAAAATATAAATGGCGCTTTCTATTCGGAATTGTGTTTACTGTGATTAGCAACTATTTCGGGGTTCAAATGCCCATGTATTTTAAGAACGCGATCGATTCTTTTCAAGCGCACATCGACCATACCACTTCGAATGATTTTCTTTGGTTAGCCTTACAACTTGGCGGATTCTATATGTTACTTTCCTTAGCCAAAGGATTTTTCCTCTTTTTGATGCGACAAACCATCATTGTGATGTCGCGCAACATTGAATTTGACCTCAAAAACGAAATTTACGAGCAATACCAGCGATTAGATCAAGCATTTTTTAAACGGAATTCGACTGGGGATTTGATGAATCGCATTTCAGAAGACGTTGGATTGGTGCGCATGTATTTAGGTCCGGGTATCATGTACATCATTAATTTGATCGTTGCCTTTACCATGATTGTCACGCAAATGATCGGCATCAGTCCTTCCCTGACCTTATTTGTGTTGATTCCATTACCGATTATGTCTATTTTGATTTATCGGGTTTCCTCTCGCATGAACGCGATGAGCACACTCGTTCAACAAGAACAATCCATGCTTTCAACGATGGCTCAAGAAACTTTTTCCGGTATTCGCATCATCAAAGCATACAATCGTGAAAAGGAAACAGCTGAAAAGCTCAATCGCGGCGCAGAGAATTATAAAAATCAAAGCATGCGCTTGGTGAAGGTCAATGCGTTTTTCATTCCCACCATCATGTTCCTCATTGGAATCAGTGTCCTAATCGCTGTATATTATGGTGGACTCCTGAGCTTTTCGACAGATAAAACCAAGCACATTTCAGTAGGAAGTATCGTTGCGTTTATCATGTTTGTGAACAATTTAACTTGGCCCTTTGCTAGTTTAGGCTGGGTTTCCAGCATCATTCAACGTGCATCCGTTTCCCAACGACGCATTAACGAGTTTCTACAAACGACACCAAGTATTCAAAATAACAGCACCGCACCCTTCGACTTCGAAGGAAGCATTCAATTTAAAAATGTCACTTTTGAATATCCCGTGACACACATCAAAGCGGTTTCCTCCGTTTCATTTGATGTAAAAAAAGGAGAAACACTTGCCATCGTTGGTCATACCGGTAGTGGAAAATCAACGATTAGTTCCCTGTTGATGCGTCAATACGACATACAATCTGGCGAAATTTTAATTGACGGGAAGTCCATAAAGGACATTAACTTGGACGCCTTTCGGAATCAATCGGGTGTTGTTCCACAGGATGTTTTCTTATTTTCCGATACAATTGCCGAGAACCTTCAATTTGGCGTGAATGACTATACGCCCAATTTGGATGAATTGATTGCTGTCACGAAGCAAACACATGTTTATCACAACATTGAATCGTTTCCCGATCAATTCGATACCTTATTGGGTGAACGTGGGGTCAATTTGAGTGGCGGACAAAAACAGCGCATCAGCATTGCGAGAGCCTTGCTGAAAAAACCGAAGTTGTTGATTTTGGACGATTGCCTATCCGCTGTAGATACGGAGACTGAAGAAATCATCCTTGGAAATCTAGAGAAAGACAAACATGATCGAACAACCATCATCATTAGTCACCGCATCTCCACCATCCGAAACGCCAGTAAAATCATCGTCATCAGTGATGGATCCATCATCGAACAAGGGAGTCATGAAGCGCTAATTTCACTCAAAGGAAGCTATTTCGACATGTACGAACAGCAGTTGAGTCAGGAGGTCGATTCCTAAAACGAACCACATTTTAAACTTTTCAACAGGCAAATGTTTGTCTTTTTTTGAAACAACTTACTGATTTTCAGCGTAAGTTAGTTCAAACTTTAAAACAAACAACTATGAAAAAGTTTATGATTTTTGTTGGTGCATTAACGTTGTCAGGTACAATGTTCGCACAAAAACCAGCGAGTGATGATGCACACTACTCGTTAGAAGGATTAGCTAACTTGAATACCACAGATGGTATGAGTTGGACGGCCCCATCACTTCGTTTACGTTATTTTGTAAATGATAATTTCGCAGCTCGTCTACAATTTGGCTTTGGTGGTGATGGATCTTCGGCAACCGGACTTCCGAGTAAAGAAACACATAACTATGCAGCCACCGTTGCTACTGACCCGAATGGTACAGCAGTGATAAACAGAAGTTCGATGGATGTAAAATTAGGTGGTGAATATCACTTAAAAGGTACAGACCGTATGTCACCTTACTTTACAGCAAACATTGGATTTGGAAGTGGATCACAAAAACAAACATGGACAGATGTCTACTATTCAGATCCACTAGACCCAACAAGTAGTTTAGGCTATGCGAAAGGTTTTTCAGTAACAGCTTCCGGAGGATACAAATCACTTGGATTTGGATTAGGTGCTGGTTTCGATTATTATGTTGCTGACAATATCTATTTAGGATTAGAATTGAGTTTAACAAAGTCAAGAGTTAAGAACGACGACACTGTTACTGACGTCACAACTCCAGCTGGAACATTCAATTCAACTTCACTTGGTAGCACGATGTCCTATACCAACATTGGAGCCGCTCATGGATCCATTCGTATTGGTTGGAGATTTTAATTTCTACCTGCGAAAAATGAAAGGGGACTTCGGTCCCCTTTTTTGTTTTCTCGTAATTTGTACCTTTGCCCTCATTATGAAAGAAAGAAATCGCATCGAAGTTTGCTTCACCCCAGGAGAATACGAATATTTTAAAGGAGAATACGAGATTGTTGTTGTCATTGATGTATTGCGTGCAACTTCAGCCATTTGCGCCGCATTTGACAATGGCATTAAATCCATTATTCCCGTTCCAACGGTGGAAGAAGCATGGGAATACAAGAAAAAAGGATTCTTGGCTGGCGCAGAACGCAAAGGTCAAATTGTGGAAGGATTTGATTTCGGGAATTCACCCTTTTCGTACATGCGTGAGGACTTTAAAGGACAAGAAGTGGTGTTGACCACAACGAATGGAACAAAGTCGCTCGATGTAGCAAAAGATGCTGAAACTGTTGTTGTTGGTTCTTTTTTAAATCTTCAATACTTAAGTGAGTGGCTCGTAAAACAAGAAAAAAACATCCTTTGCCTCTGTTCGGGATGGCAAGATAAATTCAATTTAGAGGATACCATTTGCGCTGGAGCAATTTCAGACTTTTTGATTTCATCAGGTAAATTTACTTCTGAAGAAGACTCTAGTATTGCAGCAAAATACTTATATTTATCTGCAAAGGACAATTATTTAGGTTACTTAAAATCTAGTTCTCATCGTCGTCGATTGAAAAATCTGAATTTGAATGAGGACATTAAATATTGTCTAACACCAAATCAAACAGACGTTATTCCGATATTAAAGAATGGTAAATTGGTTCAATTATAGATTCCTTGTTTCTTTTATACTACTAAGTATACTGTTGCAAAGCAGTACGCGAAAAGCAACGAAACTTACCTGGGGATTTTTTGGACACCAACGCATCAATCGAATTGCCGTTTTCACTTTACCGGCACCGATGTTTGGTTTTTACAAAGAGCATATTGAATTTTTAACCGAGCATGCTGTCGATCCAGACAAGCGTCGTTACGCCGTTGAAGGCGAAGCACAATGTCACTACATCGATTTGGATCATTATTACAAAAACGGGGAGAATCCATTTGAAGTCATTCCACGTCGCTGGAAGGATGCCGTTGAAAAATTCTCTGAAGACACTCTTCAAGCATATGGCATTGTCCCGTGGCACATTGTCCAAATGAAATACCGGCTTCAAAAAGCATTTGAAGCGAAAAATGTGGATTTGATTTTAAAATACTCCGCAGAGATTGGACATTACATTGGCGATGCACATGTTCCTTTGCACACTACAGAAAACTACAACGGACAATTAACCGGACAACGCGGAATCCATGGACTTTGGGAAAGCCGCTTAGTGGAAATCAATGCAGAGGACTACGATTATTTTGTTGCTAAAATCAAGTACATTCCAAACGTTCAAGATTACGCTTGGGAAGCCGTGAAGGCCTCTCACCTCGCCTTAGACTCTGTTCTTCGCATGGAGAAAGAACTTTCGTTGGAATTTCCGGCCGACAAAAAATATAGCTATGAACAACGTGGAAATACAACCATATCAGTTTACTCTAAAGAATATTGTGAGGCATACCACAAACGACTCAACGGAATGGTCGAGCGTCGACTTCGACAAGCAATTCTTTCCGTCGGTTGCATTTGGTATACCGCATGGGTGGATGCAGGTCAACCCGACCTAAGCAAACTTCAATCCGTTCCACCTACGCCAGAATTACTCAAAGAATTTGCAGATTTAGATGCACACTTCCACAACGACAAACACTTTGGAAGAATTTGTGATTGAGAAATTCAAAATTTCTGAATGAATGAATTACAAACTGTTTGTTCAATTCAACATGTTTGAATGTGTTAATTCAAGCTGCGGTAGCGAATGCGTTTTGGTCCTGCGTCTCCCATTCGTTTGCGACGATTTTCCTCGTATTCTGAGTAGCTTCCTTCGAACCAATATACTTGTGAATCTCCTTCAAATGCTAAAATGTGTGTACAAATACGATCCAAGAACCAACGGTCGTGGGAAATCACCACCGCACATCCAGCAAAGTTCTCGATTCCTTCTTCTAAGGCACGTAAAGTATTGACATCGATGTCATTGGTAGGCTCATCGAGCAGCAAAACATTCGCTTCGGTTTTCAGAGTCATCGCTAAGTGTAGTCGATTTCGCTCTCCACCAGATAAAACTCCTACCTTTTTATTTTGATCTGCACCGATGAAATTAAACTTCCCGAGGTAGGCACGAGAATTGATTTTTTGATTCCCGATTTCCACGTATTCAAGTCCATTTGAAACGACGTCAAAAACGGTTTTATCTGGATGAATATCTTTGTGGGTTTGATCGACATATCCAATTTGAACCGTTTCACCTACCGTAAATTCACCATGATCCGGCTGGAGTTCGTTCATAATCATTTTAAAGATCGTCGTTTTCCCTGCACCATTTGGACCAATGACTCCTACAATTCCGGCTGGCGGTAATTTAAAGTTCAAGTCGTCATACAATAGTTTATCCCCAAAGGCTTTCCCTACGTGAACCGCATCAATCACATTGTTACCAAGTCGTGGACCGTTCGGAATTGGAATTTCCAATTTTGCTTCTTTTTCACGCGCATCCTCCGACAACATTTTATCGTAATTCTGCAAACGCGCTTTGCTTTTCGCTTGACGCGCTTTCGGATTCATACGTACCCACTCTAACTCTCGCGCCAACATTTTTTGACGTTTGGATTCAGATTTCTCCTCTTCCTTCAAGCGATTTCCTTTTTGCTCCAACCAAGAAGAATAATTCCCTTTCCATGGAATTCCTTCACCTCGATCTAATTCAAGTATCCATCCTGCAACGTTATCCAAGAAATAACGGTCGTGTGTTACCGCAATAACGGTTCCTTTGTATTGTTGTAAATGTTGTTCCAACCAATCAATTGATTCTGCATCTAAGTGGTTAGTCGGCTCATCGAGCAACAGAATATCTGGATTTTGTAGTAATAAACGACAAAGGGCCACGCGGCGTTTTTCTCCACCAGAAAGCGTACTGATCAATTGATCATCCGGTGGACAACGCAAGGCATCCATGGCGCGCTCGAGTTTTGTATCTAATTCCCAAGCATCCAAGGCATCTATTTTGTCCGAAACCTCTCCTTGTCGCGCAATCAACTTATCCATTTTATCTGGATCATTGAGCACCTCTTCATCCATGAATGCGGCATTGATTTCCTCGTATTCTTTCAGTGCATCGACGGTTTCCTGGGCACCTTCCATCACCACCTCTTTCACCGTTTTTGTCAGATCTAAATCAGGCTCTTGCGCCAAGTATCCAACCGTGTATCCAGGTGAAAAAACAACATCTCCCTGATAAGATGGGTCGAGTCCTGCAATAATTTTCATCACCGTCGACTTACCAGAACCATTTAGACCAATAATTCCAATTTTTGCCCCGTAATAGAAAGATAAATAAATGTTCTTGATGATTTGTTTGCCGAGTGGAGTTGTTTTGGAAACACCCACCATGGAGAAAATGATTTTTTTATCGTCTGACATTGATTGTTGTTTTTTTTTACAAAATTAGGTTTTAATCCGTGATTGCTTACTTATCCAATTTCACTTTATCGTATTCATTGCTATTCAAAATTTGAATAGCACGTTGAAGGATCTCATTGGACTCATTATAAATCTGGAACATTTCGTTGGTTCCCCACATGTCCGAAGCAATGGAAGACTTTAAGCGAAGTTTAATTAAGTGCTCACTGGTTTTGTATTCTTTCTCATTGAAAATGAGTTCAGGATCCTCTTTCTGTACGTATTGAAAAAAGGCATCCATAAATGCTTGATCGCATTGGAAATTGGTTTTAAAGGATTCAAAGGTTGGGTATTTTTCTTTGAGATTCGCACGTTGCTCATTCACAAATTTGAAAGAGAAATTATTTAAGTGTCCCCCTTGAACCAATTCTCCAAAATACTTCGAATTTTCCGTTGTGTCTAAAGGAACAAAGAAATCTGGCATGATGCCACCACCACCATAAACCGTACGGTGAGTTTTCAAGGTTTCGAACTTCAAGGAATCTGGCATTTTGATGGAGTCGGCGTGAATAAACTCCCCATTCAAAAAACGCTGTGTAATGTCCTTGCGATAGGTTTCTGTATCGTCGTAAGGCTTTTGAATAAAGCGTCCAGTCGGTGTATAATAACGTGCAATCGTTAAGCGAATTTCGGAACCATCAGAAAGCGGCATTGGACGTTGAACCAAGCCTTTTCCATAGGTTCTTCTTCCCACAATTAATCCCCTGTCCCAATCTTGAATGGAACCAGAGAAGATTTCGCTGGCACTCGCACTGTATTCATCCGTTAATAGGATTAATTTTCCAGATTCAAAGGATCCTTTTTTACCTGCACGCAAATTACTTCTTGGTTGCGCTCTTCCTTCCGAGTATACGATCAATTTATCACCTGAAAGGAATTCATCCGCCAATTTATGCGCCTGATCTAACAATCCGCCTCCATTGCCTTGTAAATCGAAAACCAGGTTTTTCATTCCTTGCGCTTTTAATTCCGTCATCGCCTTTAGGACTTCATCCATCGTGGTTCTGGAAAAGCTATTCAATTTAATGTATCCTGTTTCTTTGTTCAACATATACGAAGCATCAACTGAATACACCGGGATTTTATCTCTAGTAATGGTATACTCCAGTATTTTATTTCCTTTGCGACGCACCGTGATTTTTACTTTAGTCCCAAGTTCCCCCATGAGTTTGGTTCGCACATCTTGATTTTTCAATCCAACTCCAGCAATTTTCACTTCATCAACTGCTATGATTTGATCTCCCGGAAGAATTCCCAGTTTTTCGGAAGGTCCACCCGGAATTGTAGCAACCACGTGCAGGGTATCCTTCATAATTTGAAAACGAATTCCAATACCCACAAAGCTCCCATTGATTGTGGACTGCGCTTCATTCAATTCTTCCGCTGGAATGTAGGTTGAATGCGGATCTAACTTTTCCAACATGGCAATGATTGCTTCCTCTGTCAGCTCTTTACCGTTCACAGGGTCCACATAAAAACGCAAAATATTGTCCATAACTTCATCAAATTTTTGAGAGGTACTGCGTTCAGAAGGGTCAAATTGATTGAATCCCAAAAATGGAATACATAGGATTAGAAAAGCAAAAAACTGTTTCATGGGTTCTGTTTTAGTAAGAGAAAAACAAAAATAACAACTCCTTCGGATGATTGAACAGAAACCTTAACTTTGTTTGTAAAGAATTGTCCAAAATAAATGAAAAAAATAAAAAATGCGCGGTCTAAAATTCTCCTTCGAAAATCAGGACGATTATTGAGCAGCTTTTCCAAGTGGTTTTCCATTCTACTCTTTTCTTATTTAAGTATTTATTTCTTCTTCACATTTATCCTTTCCCGCATTACAGTTGAGGGGAAAAACGATACGAACGCAGCCATTAAAATCTACTTGATGAAATCCGGTATTCATACGGACTTCGTCGTTCCTGTAAAAAACGAAGTTATTGATTGGACAAAATCCTTTCCACGAGCGAACACCGGTTTCAATGACAGCACCACGAAATTAATTGCCATTGGTTGGGGAGATGAAAATTTCTACATGAATACACCTGAATGGTCCGATTTAACTTTTAACACAGCGATTTCTGCCATTTTAGGACTCGGTAAATCCGCAGTTCACGCGACATATTACTATGAAATTTTAAGTGACCGACCGGTCATTCAATTGTATTTATCCGTTCAACAATACACCCAGCTTGTCCATTACATTCAAGCACAATTGGTAAAAGACAAAAAAGGAAATACCATTTACATTCCTGCAAACAATAAAAAAGTGGTCAGTGGAAACGATGCTTTTTATGCCGCAAAAAAGCGTTATAGCATGTTCTTAACGTGCAACACTTGGATCAACCGAGGATTAAAAGCTTGTCACAAACGCGCGTGTTTATGGACACCTTACGCCGGAGGATTATTTTATCAATATGGGAAATAAGGCACTCATTTTATGGCTTTTATTTTGGGGACAATTTAATTCCTTTGGACAAATGACAGCAAAAGACACCACTTATCGCTTCCTTATTTTCATCAATGGTAGTAGAGGTCCAAAGGCCAATCATGAAACGACAGACAATCGCTTGCACGAAAAGGATCCAACTGGCTATTGGTATGCCCTTGACGACACGATTTCCAAACGATTTCCAGGGGTAAAACCCTTGTATTTCGATGGACATCATCCAGCCTACACTTCGCAACATCGCACAGAATTAAACGTAGTGAAGTCTTATGTACTCTCTCGTTTTTGTTGGATATCAAAACGCAGTCGATGGGTCATGAACAAAAAACCTAACCCGGAAGGCTTCCAGTTGCGGGTTGACAACGGACACAAAGCAGGAGAGAATTTACTCGCGTATTTTTCAAAAAATAACATTCCACTGGAGCGAGTAAAGATTGATATCGTATGTCACAGCATGGGATATTCCTATGCACTTGGGATTTTTGACAGCTTAAAATCCACTGTTTCTTTCGGGAAATTTTTAATCTTGTCACCTGAAAATGCAAGTGCGCAGGGACGGGATTGGAGCTATTTCGAAGAAGTCTGGCAGTATGGCGCCAGAGCAGACGATCGCGCTTCCGATGCGATTTGCTTCCAAGATGGCATCGCTCCCCAAGTCGCGGTTCCGGGAATTGAAACATTGAACCCACAGAAAGGGGGACGAATTTACATTCCTTCGAATTGGCCAAAATCAAAAAAAGGCTTTATCAAAAGTCACCACCTGCTTTATTACCAATGGTTTCATGAAATCAAACCAGGTCAACGCGGTTATTTTGAGCTCTAGAACTAAGAACGATTGACAGATTTCCCATTGTTCATAGTCTGTGGAGAAATTCCTATAGTATTCCTCACGCAATCCACGCTATGAATTCCTGAAAATACGTAACTTTGAATCCGATGATTCAGACCAATTTCGACCTCAAATCCGTCAACACCTTTGGCATTTCAGCAAAAGCGAAATTTTTTGCCACCTTCTCATCCGTTCAAGAACTTGCTGACCTGTTGGCATCTTATCCACAGGAGGAACGCCTGATTCTTGGTGGGGGCAGCAATCTCCTTTTGACCAAGGATTTTAATGGCCTCGTCTTGAAAAACGAAATGAAAGGATTTCAAGTGACCTTCGAGGACGAAAACGAGGTACTTGTTCAAGCGGGCGCGGGAGAAGTTTGGCATGAGTTCGTCATGCAATGCATCGACCAAAACTTTAGTGGACTAGAAAATTTGAGTTTAATACCCGGAAGTGTGGGTGCGAGTCCGATGCAAAACATTGGCGCCTATGGCGTTGAAATAAAGGATTGTTTTGAGTCTTTGCAAGCTTACCACATTGCCAGCGGGGAAATTCATTCCTTTGATAAAGCAGCATGTGCCTTCGGATATCGAGAAAGTGTATTCAAGAATGTTCTAAAAGGACAATACATCATTTGCGCTGTTACATTCCGCTTAAAAAAGAACGCAACCGTCAACACTTCGTACGGAGCCATTTCAAGTGAATTAGAAAAACGAGGCGTTAGCGATCCTACCATACGCGACGTGAGTCAAGCCGTTATTGCCATTCGTCAATCAAAACTACCTGACCCAAAAGTCATCGGAAATGCTGGAAGTTTCTTCAAAAATCCCATTGTTCATCAATCCGTTTACGCCGCTATTCAAAAGAATTTTCCAGATGCTCCGTATTACCCAACAGATGAAAACCATGGTAAACTAGCTGCAGGATGGTTGATTGAACAAGCCGGATGGAAAGGAAAAACGTTTGACACTTATGGAGTGCACAAGTTGCAAGCATTAGTTCTCGTGAATTACGGAGGAAGCACGGGAAATCAAATCTATGATTTATCTTCACAGATTATTGCTGATATTCAACTGAAATTTGGTGTAACACTGGAACGAGAAGTCAATATATTGTAATCAACAGGCATAGAACAACACGCATGAAAATATCATATAACTGGTTAAAAAAATACATTCAAACTGAACTAAGTCCGGAAGAACTGAGTAAAGTATTGACCGACACTGGACTTGAAGTAGAAAGCATTGAGAAAGTGGAAGCCATTCAAGGTGGACTTCAAGGTGTGGTAGTTGGACATGTTTTGAGCTGCGAAAAACATCCAGATGCGGATAAGTTAAATGTGACAACCGTTTCCATCGGAACGGAGGAATTACAAATTGTGTGCGGCGCACCAAATGTCGCAAGCGGACAAAAAGTAGTTGTGGCAACGGTTGGAACAACGCTATACCCAAAGCCAGACGAAGCGTTTCAGATTAAAAAAGCAAAAATTAGGGGAGTCGAATCCGTTGGGATGTTGTGTGCAGAAGATGAATTAGGAATTGGTCATTCACACGCTGGCATCATCGTTCTTCCGGAAGACACACCAATAGGTTTAGCCGCAAGTGCCTATTTCGATTTATCCGATGATTATCAAATCGAAATTGGTTTGACACCAAACCGCGCCGATGCCATGGGACATATCGGTGTCGCCAGAGATTTAAAAGCAGCGTTGAATTATCATCAAAAAGCTGGACTTGAACTTTCGTGGCCAACAGTACAAATGCCACCGGTTCAGGGAAATTTGCCCATCTCTGTATACATCGAAAATCAAATAGACTGTTTGCGTTATTGCGGGGTGAGCATGACGGATATCAAGGTTGCACCTTCTCCTGAATGGTTGCAAAAAGCGCTGCGTTCTGTGGGATTAAATCCAATAAATAATGTGGTGGATGTAAGTAATTTCGTTATGCGTGAATTGGGTACTCCGTTGCACATCTTCGACGCAGCAATTGTAAACGGAACAGTCATTGTTCGCACTGCAAAAGAAGGAGAAGAACTAGAAACCTTGGATCAAGTTCAACGAAAAATGCAAAGGACAGAATTGATGATTGCCAATGAGTCCAAAGCAATGTGTATTGCCGGGGTGTTCGGCGGTGCACATTCCGGAGTAACAGAGGGAACAACAGCCATTTTTATTGAATCCGCACTTTTTGATGCAGTTTCTGTGCGAAAAACAGCCCGCATTCATGGCTTGAACACTGACGCTAGTTTCCGATTTGAACGAGGAGTCGATCCTGCACTTACACGCTATGCGCTGGAACGTTGTGTTCAGTTAATCCAAGAAGTTGCAGGTGGTCATGTAGCGATGCAAACCTTTGACTGGAAAGGCGAAATTCCACAAGGTAAAAACATAAGTATTTCTTTAAATAGAGTAAATCAACTTATTGGATGTCAAATAGATAAAATGGATGTGATTTCCATATTGAAGGACTTAGACATTACCATTTCAACAGATCATGGCGAGGTGTTGGACATTTGTATTCCGGCCTATCGTGTAGATGTCACACGCGAAGCAGATGTGATTGAAGAAATCCTTCGAATTTACGGATTCAACCTTGTTCCCATTCCAGAAAAATGGAATTTATCTTTACCAAACGCTTCGAAGATCAACAAGGATCAATGGCAACGGACGATAGCGGAATCGTTGGTTGGAAAAGGATATTCTGAGGTCATGAATAATTCACTAACCAAAAATGCATACGTAGCAAATTGGGGAATGAATCAACTAAAAGAAGAACACCAAGTACGCATGCTAAATCCTTTGAGTCAAGACTTGGATGTCATGCGTCAATCCTTGCTTTTCGGACTACTTGAGAACATTGCGCACAATCAAAACCGTCAATCTCCCAACCTTCGCTTATTCGAAATAGGAAAGACTTATGCAAACTATTCCGGCAAGTATGTTGAAACTCAACAATTGATTCTATGCGCAACCGGACAAAAAAACGCGGACAATTGGTTGAGTCCAGAAAAAGGAAAAGATACCCTTACCACGTATTTCGACCTAAAAGGAGTTTTGAGTGGACTATTAGAACGCTTCGGATTTGCAGCGATCCTTCAAGAAAAAGCTTTGACGAATCAATTATTTGAGGACGGACAAGCATTTGAAGTACACAAGAAAACACTTGCGGAAATCGGTTGGGCTCCAGCAGAATTACTTAGTGCCTTTGGTATTAAAAATCCGGTGTATTATGCCGTTATTCATTGGGATGTTGCCATGGAATTATTGAACCGTGTCAAAATTGAATATAGTGAACTTCCAAAAGCCTTTGCGACAAGACGTGACTTCTCCCTGTTACTCGACAAACAAGTGAGTTTCGCAAGTCTTCGTTCGGTGGCTTTACAAGCAGACCGTAAGATCTTGAAGTCCGTCGGATTGTTCGATGTATATGAAGGTAAAAACTTGGAGGAAGGAAAAAAATCGTATGCACTATCCTTTATTCTGCAAGATGGAGATCGCACCTTGACTGATCAAGAAATTGATGGATGCATGGCTAAAATCCAAGCAAGCTTAGAAAAAGAATGTGGAGCCATCTTAAGAAATTAAGATGAACTTCTCATCAATGAAAGAATTATAAGCGTTTTAAAGGGTTGATTTAGCTATGAGAATAGCGCTCTAGATTGTGGTTTGCAACCAACTCTTCGGCACCCAAAACCAAAATTCGTTTGCACTTATTAGTTTCCACCCATAAATCCAAATTGGAAATTCCGACCATCAAGGTTCCATTGATATCAATCTTGTGCACCGGTTTTTGCTGCTTGTCATAAGCTGTCTTTAGCTCTTGAATTTCCGGTGTCAATTCTTGGTTTTGGTTGAAAATCAACAAACTATCTGTGCGATCAAAGAAATCTCCGATTTTATCAGAAACCTGAACCACTTCACCTGCACGTGCAGTTGCCCAGGCTGAAATAGCATTCGAAAATTTATTCCCCGTCAATAAAAAGATAGTCTCTACTTTCATTCCCTTTCACAATTGTCCGCAAATATAGCGCTTAAAAGCGTTCGCAGATTTCTAATAGCCTAAAATTTTCAAATAATCTTGTGCCGTTTGTTCTTCACTAAAGACTTCTGTTTGAATGGAACCATTTTCATCCCTTCTAATGAGAATGTGTTTTGGCTCTGGAATCAAGCAATGTTTCAATCCACCGAATCCACCAATGGTTTCCTGATATGCTCCCGTATTAAAGAATCCAATATAGAGCACATTCTTTTTATCAAACTTTGGAAGGTAAATGGCATTGGAATGTTGTTCTGAATTGTAATAATCGTCGCTATCGCATGTCAATCCACCTAAAAGCACACGTTCATAATCCTCGTTCCAACGATTGATTGGCAACATGATAAAGCGCTGATTGATGGCCCACGTATCAGGCAAATTGGTCATAAACGAAGAATCGATCATGTTCCATTTTTCACGGTCATTTTGTTGTTTTTGGTGTAGGACACTAAAAATAGCACCACCACTTTCTCCAACGGTAAACGATCCAAACTCCGTAAAGATGTTGGGTTCTGGAATGTCATTGTCCGTACAAACGCGCTTTACCTGCGTTAGGATCTCACGCACCATGTACGCATAATCAAAATCGAAGGCAAGTGATTTCTTGATTGGGAATCCACCACCGATATTCAAGGAATCCAACTCAGGACACAATTTTTTCAAATCGGAATAAACACGAAGACATTTCGTCAATTCGTTCCAATAATATGCCGTGTCATTGATTCCGGTATTGATGAAAAAGTGCAGCATTTTTACCCGCACTCTTGGATTCTCCTTTAGAATTGCTTTGTAGAATGGCACGATTTCACGGTAACGAATTCCTAAGCGGGATGTATAAAACTCAAACTTTGGTTCTTCTTCCGAAGCGATTCGAATGCCAATGTTCAATTCTTTGGTTGTAATCGCAATAAGGCGCTTTAATTCATCGATGTTATCCACTACTGGAATGACACGCAAATAATCTTCTTCGATTAATTGTGCAATGTTATTCAGGTAAAGTTCTGGTTTGTATCCGTTGCAAATAACGAAGCGCCCTTTTTCTAATTTTCCATTGTCCACCAAATTGCGCACAATGTCGATGTCGAATGCTGAAGAAGTTTCGATGTGAACATCATTTTTTAAAACCTCATCCAAAACAAAAGAAAAGTGATTGCTTTTTGTACAATAGGAATAATAATATTTACCTGTGTATCCCAAGTTCATGATGGCTTCACGGAACCATCCTTTCGCACGTTGAATGTTATTCGATACCTGGGGTAAGTAATTGAATTTTAATGGTGTACCATATTCATTAATCAAACGCATTAAATCAATCCCGTGAAAAAATAGGCGGTCTTCTCTCAAATTGAATTCATTTTGAGGAAAATCAAAAGTTTGGTCGATTAAATCAATGTATTTTGTTCTCATTTACTTGGTACTATTATAATCATTCAAAAAATCAGCAAGTCGTTCAATTGGTCTAATGACCATAGCTTTACCGTTGGCTTCTACGATTGGACGCTCAATTAGTTTCGGATGTTCCAGCATTAAGTGAAGAATTTCATCTTCCGTTAACACACTTGCTTTCGATGCTTCTTTGAATACGAGCTCATTTTTGCGAACCAACTCAGAGGGCAACAGCTTCAATTTCGATAAAAGCTCTTGTAATTCCATTTTCGTTAGCGGCTGCTTCAAATATGGATACACCTCAAATGGATTTCCGTGTAACTGCAGGGCTTCCACACATTGACGGCTTTTAGAACACGAGGGATTATGGTAGACTTTCATGCGCTGATTTTGGATGGCAAAATTACGGCATTTTTAATGATTTATTGTGTCCAATTATTGACCTGTTTAAAACTTCAACTAAATCGATTGGAAATGGAAGTTCTATGTGAGGTGTAATTTCTAATTTTGAATCACAAAATCATTTTACATGTCCTATCTTGACGAACTGAACGACAGTCAACGCGTAGCAGTTGAACACATCTATGGCGCAACGATGGTCATTGCCGGTGCCGGATCCGGAAAAACGAGGGTCCTCACCTACCGCATTGCCTACATGATGGAACAAGGAGTTGATCCCTTCAATATCCTTGCACTTACGTTCACCAATAAAGCAGCGCGTGAAATGACTGAACGTATCGGGAAAATCGTCGGTGGCGGTGAGGCAAAAAACATCACCATGGGAACCTTCCACTCGGTTTTTTCGAAAATCCTTCGATTCAATGCTGACCGTATTGGATTTCCAACCAATTTTACGATTTACGACACACAAGATTCCAAGAGTTTAATCAAAGACATCATTAAGGAATTCAATTTGGACGACAAAACGTATAAGGCGAATCAAGTTTTTGGACGTATTTCGGCCGCTAAAAACAATTTAGTTTCACCGGAAGCCTATCAAGGGAACGAGGAAATTCAATTGGAAGACAAGCAAACGCGCCGACCGGAGATAGGACGAATTTATCAAGCATATGCCAATCGTTGCCAAAAAGCGGGAGCCATGGACTTTGATGACTTACTTTATTTCACCAATGTCCTTTTGCGTGATTTTCCAGATGTCCTCCATTATTACCAACAAAAGTTCAAGTACATTCTCGTGGATGAGTATCAGGATACGAACTATGCCCAGTACCTGATTGTCAAAAAACTAGCTGCAGCCTATCAGAATATTTGTGTCGTTGGTGACGATGCGCAGAGCATTTACTCTTTTCGAGGAGCGAACATCCAAAACATCTTAAATTTCCGCAAAGATTATCCCGATTTCGCGCTTTACAAACTGGAACAAAACTACCGTAGCACCAAAACAATCGTAGAGGCAGCGAATAGCGTTATCAAGAAAAATAAAGATCAAATCTTCAAGCATGTTTGGACCGACAATCAAGAAGGCGGAAAAATCAAAGTCGTTCGATCATTAACTGACAATGAGGAAGGAAGAACAATTGCCAATGCGATTTTCGACCTAAAGCAAAGTCAAAGTTCGACGTTTAATGATTTTGCCATCCTATACCGAACAAACAAACAATCTCGTGCTTTTGAGGAAGCCTTGCGTAAACTCAACGTACCTTATCGCATTTACGGCGGACTTTCATTTTACCAACGAAAAGAAATCAAGGACCTCCTCGCCTATTTTCGCTTGACTGCGAATCCGAA
>JAHEMQ010000098.1 GCA_024643555.1 Crocinitomicaceae bacterium
GAGTCCAATCAATAAAGTCAGCGCACTTAAAATCGCGATTTGCACGTATGGAAAAAATTGCCATTCCATCAATTGAATAGTACTGTACATTCCTCCAAACAAGGCAATGCCTAGCAAAGTGATGATCCCATATTGTTTGAATTGATTCATTATCCTAAGTGATTTCTTCTGGATTTTTCGCAAGCACATACCAATTGCCAAAGTGCTCTTGCACCTACATTCGCATCCCAATCTCCTTCAGAACCAGGCGCGACTTCGTTTAAGTCAAATCCAATGATTTTTCGTCCTGAATTGACCAAGGCAAATAATAAAAAGCTGACTTCTTGTAATTCAAATCCTCCAGCAACAGGTGTTCCGGTGTGTGGACATAATTCTGGTTTTAATCCATCAATATCAAATGAAACATAAACGTTCTTTGGAAGATGTTGAATCATTTCTTCCACTTGAATTGCCCATGTTTTACCAGCGTATTGCTCGTTTTTTATGTTCCAATCATAATAGGTTTGAACACGATCCGAATCACGACTTAAAAATACTTCGCGTTCGGAAACATCGCGAATGCCAACTTGTACAAGTTTGGACATGTGTTCCGCGTGTTGAAGGACATTAAACATAATGCTTGCATGTGACTGCGAAAATCCTTCATAGGCATCACGAAGATCTGCATGCGCATCGATTTGTAGAATTCCGAAGTCATCATACGTTTCGTTTAATGCTTCCATTAATCCAAGTGGAGTGGAGTGTTCCCCTCCTAATACAGCAGGTATTTTTCCTTGAGACAAGATATCCAAACAACGTTCTTTTAAATTGCTTCTTAATGCCTGATGTGCACTATTGATTTCATCTAGAACGGATTGGTATTTCAATAAGGCTTTTTCTTCGCCATTGGACTCCAAGTACTGAATGTATTCTAGTCCTTGCTCGCAACAATGCGCATTGATTTCCTTCCACTCTTGTGAAATGGGTGACATATACACTTTTGTATCGTAGGCACGGTCCAAATCTGGATGGAAAAAATCAAGTTGGGTAGAGGCCTCCAAAATCGCTTCTGGACCATCACTCGTACCTTTGCCATAGGAAGCTGTTGCATCCCAAGGAATTGGTACAATCACAATGTTAGCTTCTGATTCCGTATACGGAAATCCAAAAATATTACCGTTGGCGATTCCTACGCCGTTTGGATCAAATTCACTCATTTTATTTGCTTAAAAAAATCAACTGCTTTTCGAACAGAACCGTGCTCTAATAAAAGTGCTTGTGCTTCCGGCATGGAAACTCCTGTTTCTTCTGCGACCATGCGTGCGCCACGATCAACCAATTTGTGGTTGCTTAATTGCATGTCCACCATTTTATTTCCTTTGACTCTTCCTAATTTGATCATTAAACTAGTAGAAATCATGTTTAAAACCAATTTCTGAGCGGTTCCAGATTTCATACGTGTACTTCCAGTAACGAATTCTGGTCCAACAACGGGTGCAATTGGAAATGCTACTGCCTCGGCAAGTGGCGAGTCTGGATTACAGGAGATTCCTGCAGTTAATAGTCCGTGTTCCTTCGCTTTTTCAATTCCACCAATGACATATGGTGTACTTCCGCTTGCTGCGATTCCAACAACTGTATCTAGTTCCGTTATGGAGTATTGTTCTAAATCAATCCATGCTTGATTTCGGTCATCTTCGGCGAATTCAACTGCTTTACGGATAGCTGCATCTCCCCCAGCAATGAGGCCAACGACTATTCCATGGTCGATCCCAAAAGTTGGAGGACACTCACTTGCATCGACGATTCCTAAGCGTCCACTTGTTCCAGCGCCAATGTAGAATAATCTTCCGCCTTTTACCATTCGTTCACTACACGCGTTCACAAACGCTTCAATGGCTGGAATTTCTTTTTCTACGGAAAGCGCAACCGTTTGATCTTCCCGATTGATGTTTTGTAATAAGTCCAAGGTGGACATTTTATCCAAGTCCTGGTAATTCGAGCTTGATTCGGTTACTTTCTTCATCTTAGTGCAAATAAGCTTTTGAATCGTTGTCGTTTAAGTCTACTTCGACATGATTTTTTAACGTGGTGGATAGTCCGAGTCCAGCAAAATCTGTCTTAATTGGATAACGTCGGTGTTGGCGATCTACTAAGGCAACTGTTTTAATTGCTTTAGTCGCTTGCTCTAAAAATTTCATCAATGCGTACTGCATGGTTTTTCCGGAGTTGATGACATCATCTACGAGAATGATGAACCCTTTCTTTAATTCTTTTTCGTCAATCGACAATTGAATTGCTTCGCTCCATGGTTCATCTTTGTTCACAATGATGTCAAAGCAAATCACTTCAATCTTGCTGTTTTCTCGAATGATTTGGGCTAATTTATGAGCGATGAGGCTTCCGTTTCCCGCAATTCCACCAATGAAAATTCGTTCTTCTTCAAAACAATTCTCCATAAGTTGGTGTCCGATTCGAATGATTTTTTGCTCGATTTGCTGATGATTCAGGATGATTTGCATAGTGAATTTGAATTATGAATCAAAGTTAATAAACAAACGACTTGTTCGAAGTATCAGGCAAAAAAAAATCCCGACAGAGCCGGGATTTTAAGAAGTATTGAAAAGTGATTAAAGTTTGATCACTTTTTGACTTATTCCATTGATATTTACAAAATAGATTCCCGCTGGAAGTGTTTCGATATTCAAGGTGTCATTTGTTGTCGTTTGAATGATCATGCCGTTCAAATCCGTCAGCGTAAGGTTTGCATCTGCGGTTTTACCGTGAATGTTGATCATTCCGTTACTTGGATTTGGTGAAACAGTAAAATCAGCTGTATTTTCAGTTGTTACTCCTGCAGCTGAGCGAATATCAAAAACGATTGTTCCAGGAGAAATCCCAGCAGTAAATTGATGGATTTCAGTATTTGTAGCATCGTAAATGTAAACTGTTCCTGTCGAGAAGAAGTCAGTAGTGGATGCGTACAATTGACCACTTAGCGGTTCTTGTGCTAATTCGTAGAAGTTTAAATTTGCGCCACTTACTGGACCAACATTGTTCATGCCGATGAGGTCAAAGTTATTCAAGGTGATCTCCGAAGAAATTTGGTAAGTGATTTTATCGTCTCTCAACGCAGAAGTTCCACATCCAGCGATCGCATTCGCAATGTTAACCGTTGTAGAAGCTGACGTTGCTAAGTCAAACTTAGAAATAGATGTTCCTGTCCAATCTTTGTTGTTGACTGTGTAAAGTGCAGAGCCAAATTTGACAAGGTTGTCTGGGTTTTTTCCATCCGGACCTAAATCCACTTCGTTACCATAGCTTAAGTTCGATAAATTCAATTGTCCAATGATCCCTTTTTCATTTCCCCAGTCGTAAGCGTTGTTTACAACTAAATAGGCTGTCGTTCCGTCAATCACAATGTTTTGCGTTGCCCATTTTGGACCAGTAACGGTATCAAATGCTTGAATTAATTGTAAATCAGCGGTGTTGTATACATGTAAATAGGAGTCGAATGTCGTCAAGTATTCTCCACGTGTTGCGATTAATTTGTTTTGGTAGATTGCTAAATTACGCAC
>JAHEMQ010000099.1 GCA_024643555.1 Crocinitomicaceae bacterium
CCCAAAACAGAACACATGTACGATTGCGGTCGCGTCGAATCATGTCGCGAAGGTTCTGTTTGACGTTTGACTGAAATGTTGAATCCCCCATAAATTGCCAACCAGGTAAACAATCCATGACGATTAATCCAAGTTCATCACAGGCATTCAGAAAAGACTCGGATTGTGGATAATGTGAAAGTCGCACAAAATTGAAACCAGCATTTTTAATCATTACTGCATCGCGCCAATTGGCATTATCCGAAAGAGCATAACCAACATAAGGATATTCTTGGTGGCGGTTTGTACCTGATAGTTCTGTTTTTAATCCATTTAAGTAAAATCCATCTTCTTTTAATTCGAAGAAACGAATACCAACTTTCAGGTGTTGCTCGTCAACCAGTTTATTGTCTTTGAATATCCGAACAGTCAAATCGTATAAAAACGGATGACTCGGACTCCAAAGTTCAGCTTGATGTACGATGGCATGAGATTCAATTTGTTGACTCGAAAAAGCGGCCAACTCTTTTGTGGCAGATATGGTTCGGTAAGAATAACCTTTTCCATCTTCAATCATCGTTTCCACCTTAATTTTGGCAGTCCTTGCTGATTCATTTTTAACATGAACGAGAACTTGTGCTTTTGCAGTACTTGCTTTAAAGGAATTAAAATGAACAAAAACGCTACCAGAACCTGGAATGTTTTCATGAACTGCATCGGTAATGTGAATTGCATTCGTTTTGATCAGTTTAACATTTCGGTAAATTCCTCCGTAATAGTTGAAATCCAAGTCTTTTAAGGGTTTTCCCGGTGGAATTTGTAGGTTGTCGTCGTTATTTACTCGGACTTCAATGGTATTTTCACCACTTTTCAACTTCGGCGTTAAATCAACCATAAAAGGGAGATAACCTCCTTCATGCGTAGATATCAACGTTCCATTCAAGTACACGTTTGCTGTCATCATCACACCTTCGAAATACAAAAAAGCTTTTTCATCTTTCTTGAGTGGACAATGAAAGAATTTGCGGTAAATGCAATCACCTTGAAATTGAGATATTACTACTTTTGACTCCAGTCGTGCGGAATGTGGAAGCGTCACTTTTTTCCAATTTTGAACGACCCGACTGTCTCCTTCATCCACGCGTGAAAATTCCCAATCCGAATTAAAGGAAATGACTTTTCTAGATTGACTATAGCTACAAAAAACGAAGAAAAGGGAGAGTAAAAAGATTAGTTTACGCATGGATTTAATTTAAAAAGGCATCCAATGCCATGGAAGGTTTACCGTTATTTTGCCAACAATTTAATTGGTAATTACTCCAAGATTTCGCACCTTCCGGCTCCCAGTAAATTACTCCCAATCCACGTTTCCCTGGAATTCCTCGAACAATGGAAATCACTTGATTTAACATATCTTGGGTATTTTGAACTAATGTGTAATCACCACCAACTTCCACGACCATGACATCTTTATCATAACGCGTGACCATGTCGTTCAAGTTGGTTTCAAGGTCATTTATGGTTGCTGTAAAATCTGAACCAAGCCAATAAGGATAGTAAGAGGCACCGATGACATCGAACTTCATTCCATTAGCAACAGCCAAATCAAAGAACCAGCGAAAACGTGCGTTGTCGTTCCCTTTATCGATGTGTACAATGACTTTTATGCTGGAATCAATTTCTTTTGTTGCGTCATAGCCTTGGTTTACCAGTGCCGACAATTGCCCGAAATTCGTATAGGATCCTTCTGGCCAAAGCATGCCACTAGGAATTTCATTTCCAATTTGAACCCATTGAGGAGTGACCCCTGCTGTTTTCAATGCAGATAGAACATCATACGTATGTTGGTAAACGGAATCTTTCAATGCAGCAAAACTACAATTCGTCCACAAAGCTGGTTTTGTTTGATTTGCTGGGTCCGCCCAAGTATCTGAATAATGAAAGTCAATCATGACATTCATTCCTAAATTCTTAGCACGTACAGCCATTGCAACCGTTTCTTCTTTCGAACAATGCCCACTTTGTGGATTATTTGACGGATGAACAAAAACACGCAGACGAACGGTATTCATCCCTCTATTTTTCAAGATTTCCAAACAATCTGTTTCTGTTCCATCGGACTCAAAAAACTTAAATCCAGTCGCTTCCATTTGCGGCAACCAACTTACATCCCCACCTTTTGCCAAGTAATCAATCTCTACCGGTGGAGTAGGTGGTTTTGGTTTGTTTTTGTCTTTACAGGAAGCTGAAATTCCAACAATCGAAAATAACAAAATAAGAAGCAGTTGTTTATACATGGTCTTGATTTACAAAGTGAAAGGTCGTATTATTTTCGTAGACTTCGTCTTTTCGAAGCACACAAGATGGAAAATGCGGATGATTTGGTGCGTCTGGAAAGTTTTGCATTTCAAAACAAACACCACTTTTAGCATGATAAGAAACGCCTTGTTTTCCCTTTAATTTTTCAGGCAATCCACAACCGATGAATAAATGTGCTGCTACTTGGTTGGACTTCACCAACATTTTCCAACCGTTACTTGGATTGGTTAAAGTTGCTTGTATTTCCGATGAATCAGAAATGACAAAAGTGTGGTCCAATCCTGAACGTAATTCAGTAGACAATTCGTCACTGAAAGGTTTTTCGCTCCATTGCTCGAAATTTCCCGTTGGAATATTGTCACTGTTTTTTGCTAAGTAATGCGTAGCATTTAGATGAATGGCTTGATGATCGACTGAGTGATCGTGTCCACCCAAATTCCAATAATGATGCTGCGTTACGTTGATAATGGTGTCTTCAGTAGACCTTGCTTTGTAGCACATTTTCAACTCATTGTGATCTGTCAATGTATAGATGAGTGTACTCGTTACTTCTCCAGGATAACCGTCCGTTCCTGTAGGACTTACCTGCTTCAAGGTAAGCGATTGATCAGTCGATTGCGGTTCCATTATCCAAAGTGCACGACTAAATGACTCAATTCCACCATGTAAATGATGTTCCCCGTGATTTTTTCTTAATTGATGGACTTTGTTATTCAAAGAGAAAATTCCTTGTTGAATTCTACCAGCGTAGCGACCAACAAGGCTACCGAAATACGGTGGATTCTCCAAGTTCATGGATTCGAGGTAATCTTCCAAACGATCGAAACCAAGGACGATGTCCAATCCTTTATTCCCAGGTAAAATACACGAACGCAGAACCGCTCCGTAAGAAACAAACTCGACCGTCATTCCATTTTTATTTTTTAATAAATAGGAATAAACCATTTGACCATCAGGCAATTGTCCAAATTCTTTTATTTCTACTGGATTCATTTTAACAGTTCAAGTGCATTTGATTCGAAAAGTACAAAATAAAGTTATTTAAAGCATACCAGTACCTACCGGTTTAGTTGTATTTTAGCTACCAGTTTATTCAAGATGTCATTCATTAAAATTGATCCAAATTCAGCACAAACGAAGTACAGACAAATCATTTTGTGCATTGAAAAGGCTTTAATGGATCAACAATTAAAGCTAAATGACAAGCTTCCCTCCATCAATAAAATAGCTATTGCCAATGGAC
>JAHEMQ010000083.1 GCA_024643555.1 Crocinitomicaceae bacterium
TACTTGATGAATAACGCAGGATTTGGTGGACACGGAGAATTTGTAGATCGTCCTATTGAGAAAGATTTAGAGATGATTCAATTGAATGTCTCGGCGCTTGTTGAATTAACTCATCTGGTGCTTCAAGACATGAAGGCACGGAGAAGTGGTAAAATTCTGAACACCGCTAGTACAGCCGGATTTCTTCCGGGACCTTTGCAAACGACGTACTTCGCGACAAAAGCATTTGTGGTTTCGTTCACAAAAGGACTTGCTTATGAATTGCGAAACTCCGGAATTACAGTGACGGCACTTTGTCCGGGACCGGTAAAAACGGAATTCGAACATGTGGCAGGACTAGAAGGTGGAAACATGTTTGACAAAGGAGCTTCTGCACTGCAGACGGCACAATCGGGATACAATGGCATGATGAAAGGAAAAGTAATCCAAATTTCTGATCTTTCTTTGGCTTTTTTAATCCGTTTTATGCTTCCTTTGATTCCAAGAACGTGGTTGTCCGCGGTCGTTGAAAAAATGCAAACCGTTCCAAAGAAGTCCTAGTTCTGATAAATTAATCATACCTTTGTTTTATGTTCATGTTGCCACTTTTTTTAGGAGATGTTGCGGGTTCTGAAATCGTTGTGATTTTGATCGTTATTCTCTTGTTTTTCGGTTCAAAAAGTATTCCTGGAATTGCGAAAACACTAGGTCAGGCCATGTATCAAATACGAAATGCTTCGAACGAATTACAACAGGAGATTAAAAAATCTGGTGCTGGTATTCAATCAGAATTGAACATCAATGCCTTGTTGAAAGAGACCAAAGAGGATTTGGTTCAGCCCTTGGATCAGATGTATTCAGACGTAGAAAACAGCATGCATTATACCGGAAAACCACAAACTCCGATCGAACGAGCAACGCAAAGTGATGTCGTCGAAACAGCGGTGGAGGTTGCCCCGGAATCGGAAGTGAATCCAACGGAAATCGAATCTTCTAACGATGAGGATTCCACACAAGAAAATATAGAACCTACTAAAACAGCAGAATAATGGCGCAAGTTGGGATCATCATGGGAAGTAAATCGGATTTACCGATTATGAAGGAAGCAAAGCTCATCCTGGATCAATTTGGAATTTCCTCTGAAGTACAAATTGTATCTGCGCATCGCACACCGGAGAAAATGGTGAGTTATGCAAAGGAAGCAGCTGGACGTGGATTAAAAGTGATTATTGCTGGAGCTGGTGGTGCTGCACACCTTCCCGGAATGACTGCTTCCATGACATCATTGCCTGTAATCGGTGTTCCAGTGAAATCGTCTAACTCCATTGATGGATGGGATTCGATTCTCAGTATTCTTCAAATGCCCAATGGAATTCCAGTTGCAACCGTGGCTTTGAACGCTGCTAAAAATGCAGGAATTCTTGCGGCACGAATCATTGGCTCTTTTGATGCAGAAGTGCAAGCGAAGATGGATGCATACGCTGTCTCGATGAGAGAAATGGTGGAAGAAAGTGGAAAGAACTTAGAGGTCTAATTCTATTCGTACAATAAGTACTTTTTTCGGGTAATCATAAACGCCTCAAGTCCGGGTTTCCAAGTCTCGCGAATTTCTTTTGCTGACCATCCTTTATACAATTGCTCTTTCAAGGTTGCTGTCCCCGCCAAGCGATTAAAAAATGCATTTTGGTCAATAAATACCGCTGAATCGCCGAGTAAATCACGTGCTTGAATCAAGTAATTTAAATTGATTTCATAACTTCTTTTGGAATTTCCATTAGATAAATCAAAACCGTAACACAACTTGTTCATCTGTGGCGGTGTCTTTGCTCCTGGAGTTGGAACGGGTATAAAGGAGAAGTCCGTCTTAGGGAATCGGGGATGACCATACATTTCAAATGGTTTATCTGTTCCTCGTCCAATACTAACCGTTGTGGCTTCAAATAAACACAAACTTGGATAGAGGGAAATCGCTCCATCTGTTCGTAAATTCGGGGATGGTGCTACCGGCAAGGTGTATTTAAGTTTGTGTTTGTAGTTCTTGCAGGGGATGACCCATAAATTGCAATGAATGCTGTTGTTTAGCCAACCTTCACCGTTGATCATCATGGCATATTCACCAATGGTCATCCCGTAAACGATGGGAACTGGATGCATGCCCACAAATGATTTGTATTCCTTTTCAAGAATTGGTCCGTCGACATAATGTCCATTTGGATTCGGTCGATCCAACACGACGACTTGTTTGTTGTTTTCCGCACACGCCTCCATTACGTAATGTAGGGTGGAGATGAAGGTGTAAAAGCGAACGCCCACATCTTGAATGTCGTAAATGACAATGTCTACATCGGAAAGTTGTTCTGCCGTGGGTTTTTTGTTATTGCCATACAAGGAAACTAAGGGAATCCCTGTTTTTTCATCGATGGAATGGTGAACTTTTTCGCCTGCATCAACATCTCCACGGAAACCGTGTTCCGGGGAAAAAACTTTGACAACATTTAGTTTCAAGGCAAGTAAAGTATCGACCAAATGTACACCTTGCACCACAGATGTTTGATTACCCACAACGGCAATGCGCTTTCCTGCCAAGGAATCTACAAAAAGATGCAAGCGATCGATGCCTAAAAGGGGTTTCTTCACATCCTGATGGATGTTTGCGAAATACACTCGGTCCACTTTTACAGTGTCATCGATGATCACTGTACCAACAGTCATGGGATGTTCTCCCTTCACATTTTGGACACAGCTAAAAAGTAAAAACACGAAAATTGTTTTCAAGCACAGAAGCTTTGTGTATTTTTGAATCCTAAATAAAAGCAAGTTGTCCTTCGAAATTTTCATATCACGTCGTCTCATCCAAAATAAGCTACAAGGTATTAAAGTTTCTAAACCCATTGTACGCATATCGATTGTAAGTATTGCACTAGCCATTGTTGTTAACGTGGTCACGGTTGCAATCGTTACAGGTTTCCAACATGAAGTGCGCAACAAAATTACGGGTTTTAATGCTCCACTTTTCATTTCGAAGAAAGGAACCAAGCAGATTTTTGAGGGAGATGCCGTATGGAAAGAGCAAAAAGCAATTCGAGATTTGGCTGGAATCCCCGGCTTAAGTTCGATTTCTCCTGTCGTATTTAAACCTGCGATGTTGCAATCAACTCGTTTTATCGACACCATTCAATTGGCTAACGGTAAAGATTCATTAATTAGTCGCCAAGATATTTTGGGGGTCGTCATGAAAGGGGTAGAATCTTCGTATGATTGGACCTTTATTCGTGAAAATATGAAGGAAGGACGCGTACTCCAGTATTCATCAAAACAAGAGGAAATCGTTTTGTCCAAACGCATGGCGGATCAATTGAATTACCACTTGAACGATACGATTTCTGTTTACTACGTGAAAAATCAACCTGTGCTACGCAAGTACAAAATCGT
>JAHEMQ010000088.1 GCA_024643555.1 Crocinitomicaceae bacterium
CTGGCTCTACGCGAATACCATAGAAGCTGTGCGCATAATCAGGGGCTGATTGGAAATCACAAGTACGAGGCGCTTCATTAATTGTCACACGCTGAGTGATCGAATCCGCACATCCACCTGCAATGTATGCGTAAAGGGTTACGTTATAACTGGTAGTTTGTACGATATTGTACAACTTAGAAGGATCACTACTTGTAGAGTATGTGTTATCTCCAAAATCCCAATTGTAGCTAATATCACCTTGAGGCCATGTAGTATTGTTTGCAAAAATGACTTGGTCACCTGCACAAACATCATTTGCCACAAAACTCGCTTTGGGCTGTGTCAACACGCTCAAATCTTTCGATACTGAAGCCTTACAACCGTTATCCAAAGTCACCAATAACGTTACTGTCTTCGGACCTAAGTTTTTCCATGAATGTGATGGTGATTTGGTGTTACTTGTGCTTCCATCACCGAAATTCCATGCATAATTGGCAACTGAACCAGCCACATCAGCTGTTGTATTTGTAAACACAGTTGGTGTCAATGAACATGCAGGCGTATTTGTAAACCCTGTCTTGGGCGACTCTTTTACATCAACGGCAACAATCATAGAGTCCATACAACCAAACTCAGATGACGCAACCAACTTCACATTTTTCTTACCTGGTTTAGAGAAGCCATAACTTGGATTGATGTCGGTGCTCACGCTACCATTATCATCAAAGTTCCAGAGGGTTCCCAATAAACCACTACCAATGGTAGATTGGTTTTCAAATACGAATTCATCATTATCACATTTTCCAGCAGTCAAAGCGAACTTGGCCACTGGCTTTTCAAACTGATACACTTTCTGCGTCAGTTTAGCAATACAACCATTCAAATCGGCGCTCAAAGTAACATTATATGTACCCGCCTTATTGAATTTGTATTTGGCATCGGTGGTAGTTGCAGTTACACCATTTCCGAAATCCCAAATCATTTTAGCAGTCAATGGATTGGTCTTGTTGGTAAACACCAAATCTTGACCCAAACAAGCATTCGCTTTATCAAAAGCAACTTTAGGAATGGCATTCACATCCACATCAATGGTTTTGGTGAACACAAATCCATATGGAACCGTTTTGGTGGTCAATGTAACTTTGTATTTACCGGCACCGCTATACTGGAACACAGGTTCGGGCGCGTTAGAAGTGTCAGCAGCATTACCCGTACCGAAATTCCAGAAGAACTCCATACCACCAGAAACTACTTTCGACAAGTTTTCAAACAATACCGCATCACCATTACAGATACGACTTGGCACTTTGAAATCAGGTATTACAGAAGGATAAATCAATACATTGCGCTTGATGAATGTATCACAACCATTGTTGTTGTCTGTCACTTTCAAAATCACGGTAATCATACTATCTTCCAGTGTAGCATCCGCGGTTTTGAATTGAACTTCCAAATCTTTGCTGCTTGTTGGAGCAGTCAATGTAGCACCCGTGATTGCTTTCCCCGCTTGGGTATAGGCTTGAGCAGTTGCATACCAATTGCTTGGCAACGATGTACCATAAGTACTGTTACTGTACACGCGAGGTGAACGCACATCATAAATCACGGGCTGATTCAACACCGTTACATCATAAGGTCTTCCACGTTGGTATACCGCCGTATTGGGCGTAGTAGTTTTGGTTGAGAACTCATAATATCCTCCACCTGGTGCAGGCTTAACTGTGGTTGTAAATGTCAACGTATCATTCTTAGTGTTATCATCTGGGATATCCAAGTAGATTTTAATAGTCGTTGCTCCAGCAATAGACAAAGTCATTGGTGCAGTAAAGGTTACCTTTTGAGTAGCACCCGCCAATATTTTATCTTTCACCAATTGTGTGGTTACTTTACCGTTGATGCTGTAAGAAACATTGAAGCCGTAGATAGTGTCGATGAAATTGTTTTTGATGTACAAGTTCACACCAGTAGCTTCCCAACCTGCGCAAACACTGCTTGGTACTGAGAAATCAGATTTGGTAACCTCAGCATCCATGTAATTTTCCATTGCACCGCGATCGTTCTTCACTTTGTTACGAAGTGCTTTGGTATTGTCATCCAACACCCATGTAGTTTGTTTTACGTTGTTCTGGTTTTCAAACACTTGTGAGCGATAATCCACTTTGGCGATATCCTTGAAGCGATGGTTGTTAAACTTCTCCCCTTTGCCTGGCAAATTTGTACCAGCCCAACCAGAGAAGTTCGATCCTGAACCGTTGGGATTGTACCAGAAGTTATCCAAGTTATTCGTGTCAAAATATGAGTTATCATCGATGGTCAAGCCAGTCGCTGATCCGTAGATGTACATCTGAGAGCAAGAATAAGAGTTGGTCAACATGATAATGTTACCAATCAAGGAAGTGCTACCATAGTTACCACCATAGAATCCATTGTGGTCCCTGTAGTAATAGCTAGAACGTGAATTATCCATGTAAATGGTGTTCTGGTAGAAACGCAAAGGATACGACGCAGAAGGATTATAGAAATACACACAGTAATCATAACCATTCATGGCATTATCAACAATCATGTTTGAACTCACATCGGCCGCCACATAATAGTAAATGTACATACCGTAAAACGAGCTATAGGTATACCCCAAAGCCTCGTTTTTCCATATCAAGTTACGATCAATCTTCCAATTGGCAGTACCTGAATAGTTGTACATGTCAATCCCATACAAACCATAACCATAACTGCTGTTATTGTTTTTGTTAAAACGAATTTTATTGTCTGAACACTCGTTTCCATTGCCCGAAGCATAGCCAATTTCCAAACCATAGAAATAGTAACCACTATTACTATTCGTATCAATCTGATTCGAGTTCAACTTAATCAACTGGTCGTAATAAGAGTAGATACCATAGAAATAATATGAGTAGTTGCTGTTATTTCTCACCTTGTTTCCTGAAACACTGTGATTGTATGAATAGTAAGAGTAGATACCATAGAAATAATAGTAGCTCAAGCAGTTTTCAACGATGTTGTTATCTACAAAAGATGAACGTGATGTTGAAGGACGGTTATAGTAGGTGTAAATTCCGTAAACATAGTAGGCACCTGAAGTCCCAGTAGCACCCTTGAAAGGCAAGTCGTGTACATTGTTCTTTACGATTTGAATGCCGTATGAGTAGTAAGAGTAAATACCGTACAAATAAGAATATGCATTGTTCGATGTCGCATTCGCACGAGACACGTCATTCCCCTGTACAGTTTCACCATTCACATAGTTCAAATAAATGCCATAATAGTAAAAGTTCTGGATGGTATTCCCTTTGAACGTATTCCCGTTCACAGTAGAACTAAAGTAACTAGAAGAACCACAGTCCAAGATACCATATGACGGT
>JAHEMQ010000019.1 GCA_024643555.1 Crocinitomicaceae bacterium
TGTGCCACAGATGAACAAGAAGTGGTGACGAATGGTTGGTCTCCTTCGAAGCGGAACAATCCGTATTCGAATTCAGGAATTGTGGTGAGCATCGAACCGACAGATTTTCCTAATTCAGGAAATCCATTTGTCTGTTTGGAATTTCAACAATCGATCGAAAAGACCTGTTGGGAAGCAGCCGGAAAAACGCAAAAAGTTCCAGCGCAATGTTTGAAGGACTTTGTCCAAAAGAGAAAGTCGACTGAATTTCCGAGAAGTTCCTATCAGCCTGGAATTGTCAGTGTTGAAATGGACGAGATTTTCCCGAAGTTTGTCCTCGATCGTTTACGCCAAGCATTCAAGGATTTTGATCGCAAAATGCCTGGATTCGTGACCAACGACGCCGTGATTCACGCACCAGAATCAAGAACTTCCTCACCCGTATTGATTCCACGCGATCCTGAAACGTGGCAACATCCGCAAGTCTCCAATTTGTACCCCTGTGCAGAAGGAGCAGGTTATGCAGGTGGAATTGTTTCCGCAGCGATTGATGGAATGAATTGCGTGGCCAAAATTTGTCAAAAAGAGGCGTGAATTCCCACAACTTTTCGAATAAATATCCCTTTTTACCTTTTGCACAAGTTCCCTTTGTGTAACTTTGTTATATGAAACGAGTGGTTGTTGGACTTTCCGGCGGAGTAGATTCCAGTGTCAGTGCTTTGTTGTTACAAGAACAAGGCTACGAGGTCATTGGCATGTTTATGCGCAATTGGCATGATGAATCAGTGACTTTATCGGATGAATGTCCGTGGATTGACGATTCCAACGACGCGTTATTAATCGCCCAGCAACTTGGAATTCCCTTTCAAGTCATCGATTTAAGCGAAGCGTACAAAAGTCGCATCGTTGATTACATGTTCATGGAATACGAGCGTGGAAGAACGCCGAATCCAGATGTCCTGTGTAACCGAGAAATCAAATTCGATGTCTTTCTGCAAGCAGCCATGGAATTGGGTGCAGATTATGTTGCGACTGGACATTACTGTCAAAAACGCCAAAATCCAGATGGAAGTTTTAGTTTATTGGCTGGAGCGGACAAGAATAAGGATCAATCCTATTTTCTCTGTCAAATCAGTCAAGAACAATTAGCGAAAGCACTTTTCCCGATCGGAGCCTTAGAAAAGTCTGAAGTACGTGAAATTGCCTTGAAACACGATTTAGTGACCGCAACGAAAAAAGATTCCCAAGGATTGTGTTTCGTGGGTAAAATTGCTCTTCCAACTTTTCTTCAACAGCAATTAGCCCCAAAAGAAGGGAATGTCGTTGAGATCCCCATGGACATGCCACAATTCAAGGCCTATGCCGAACTAGCTGTCGACAGCGCACATGTGGAGGAATTATCGGATCCATTCGAATACCAAGAAACCGACGGACAAAAAGTTACGACTCATCAAGGAGCACATTACTACACGGTTGGTCAACGCAAGGGCCTACACATTGGTGGTCGTCCCGAACCAAGTTTTGTGATTGGCATCAACACGGAAACAAATACCGTTTATTCGGGACAAACAGACGAACATCCTGGACTCAATCGTATCGCCTTAAAATTAGAAACGGAATCCTTGAATTGGATCAATCGTTCACCAATTTTTGAGGAGTCAAATCAATTGAAGTGTCAAATTAGAATACGCTACCGACAAGCCTTACAATCAGGTACTTTGATTCGCAAAAACGATGCTTATTATATCTTATTTGAGGAAAAACAAAAAGGCATTACTCCAGGACAATTTGCCGCATGGTATATCGATGGTGTTTTGATTGGTTCTGGCGTGATTGTGCATTAAAAAAGCCTTCCGTTTCGGGAAGGCCTCTTTACTTATAAATAAAATCTGTTTAGTTGAGAATCAATTCGAACGATGTTTTTTCGTCTTTGATTTTGAATTCAGCAAATTTAATGCTGTCTAGTAATTCTGCTACTTCAAACACATTCATCGGACTTTTCGTACCTAATTCTCTGTGTTTAGAAAGCTTCAATTTAGCCTGGCTAATTGATTTGGTTCTAAGGGATTGTAAAGAAGTTGTCATCGTTTTGTTGTTTGTTGAGACTCTTTACGCCAAGAATCATTCCAAGGTTTCAAAAAATTATTTTTTCGTACGTGAAACGTGAAATAAATAGCCGTATAACGTTGATTTTCAGGTGTTTTAAATTTTAATTAAAAACAGAGAATTTCACTTAATAGAATTGTATCTTTGTGAAATGAAAGCAATTTGCATCCTACTTTTTATCGCATTCATTCTTCCATCCTGTCAGGAACAGACAAAAGATGTTCAAGTTTTTGATGAAAAACCACAGGAAGATCTTTCAAAATTACCACTCAAGGAGTACGCCAAAAGACATGTTGAATCTAGTTTATCTATTTTAGGAACAGAGAAATATAGCTTAGAAATCATCAAGGGCAATTTAGATGGAGACGGAAAGGAGGACGCCATTATTTCAGTGAACCGCAAACAGTTTGCCATGGATGAAGCCATGCGATCAGAGAATCCAGCCAAACCAGCAGAGATGGCATTCATGGGGAATTACAATTACATTTTTTATTACGACGGTGGTTTAAAACTCATCACTCCTCCTATCGCGATCCCATCTTCGGCCTTGGTTCCCTTACACATCGAATTAATGGAAATCAGTACTTCCACATACCAAGATATCTTAATCGACTACCGCATTCGCAACTCAAGCTTCAAAGATATTTTTACAGTGTCCAACCATACACCTCGAAAAATATTTGAGTGGAAGACTTTTGATGGTTTAGGAACGGAGAAAACAGAAGCCTACACTTTCGAATATACCGCTGGAAAATACGGACCGGAGAAAGACATTTTACTGTACGAATCGACTCTCGAAAAGCTACCGGTCAATGCTGATAAAAACACCTATCAACCAAAAATTACCAAAACATCCAAATTGGCTTTTCACTTCTTCTACCTTCCGCAGGAGCAAAAATATGGAATGTTAAAAAACTAATACGAGAAGAACGACTGTTCCTCATGCTGAATCATTCTTACCTTCATATCAAAGACCTCGTTTATCATTTCCGGTTTTTGGACTTCTGATTTTAGCCCGTGGGCCAGCAAAGACCCATTCTTCAAAAAGAGAAAGTAATCACCATAGTTAAAGGCAAGATTGATATCGTGAATGACCATTAAAACCGCCCATTGTTTTTCCAATACTAATTTGCGCAACAGGTGTAAAAATGATACTTGATGTTTGACATCTAGAAAAGTTAAGGGTTCATCGAGTAATAAGATGCCACCAACTTCCATGTGTGCAATTTGCACATATACGCGCGCAAATTGAACCCTTTGTTGCTCCCCTCCACTGAGGGAATCATATTTTCGATTTCGAAAGTCGATTAATTCAAATAATACCAAGGCTTCCTCCACCAGTATTAAATCGATGGAATGAGGAACTTGATTAAAATGAGGATAGCGTCCCATCAGCACGATGTCTTCCACATTCATTTGAAAGGTCATGTTCGTTTGCTGTGTGAGTACAGCTCGGTATTTTGCATAATCGGCTAGTGGAATCGATGATAAATCTGTTTGATTTACAAAGATTTCACCTGAACTTAGTGCAACACTCTTTGCCAATGATTTCAGCAAGGTCGATTTTCCAGAACCATTTGCACCGAGTACCATTGTTAATTGTCCGGGCTTCATGTCAAAAGAAACTTTCTTCAGAATACATTTCTTATCTATGTCCACACAGACATTCCTAAATTGCACTTCAAAGGACATTGGTTCGTTTTAAAAGAATAATAAAAATCGGTACACCAACTAGGCTTGTCACCACACCTAACGGCAATTCAGCTGGAGCAAATAAAACACGAGCAATCAGATCTGTGAAACACAAAAAGATTCCACCAAGCATGGCGGTATTGAAGGTGCGAAAACGATCTGTTGAACCCGCAATCAGTCGGTAAATATGTGGGATAATTAATCCGACAAAGCTAATCACACCAACAAATGAAGTGGCAACGGAGACCATCAGCACATTGATGAGCATGGCTTGAATGCGTAGACGCGAGACATTCACCCCCAAATAGCGTGCATTTTCCTCTCCCAAAGCAAATAATTGCAATTGTTTATTCAGTGGAATCATTCCAAGAATAGAAAGGATTAAAACGGTCCAAATCACCCATGTATTTTGCCAATTAGCCCCAGACAAACTACCCAAGCTCCAGAAGGTGATCGAACGAGCCTGAGGGTCGCGAGAAATATAGGAAAGGAATCCAATTCCGCTTAAAAACAATGCATTTAAAGCTACCCCCATCAGTAAAATTCCAAGAACATTCATACCTGTCTTTTGATAGGAAAAGGAGAATACTAAAACCGATGCAAAAAGGGCTCCCAAGAATGCAAAAGTTGGAAGTGCAAAAGCGCTAAACCATTCATTTAAACTCGATCCAAACACTATAAAAACAGCTGCTCCGAAAGCCGCCCCACTTGATGTGCCTATTAATCCAGGCTCCACGATTGGATTTCGAAAAAGCGACTGCATCATGGAACCTCCTAAAGAGAGAATAGATCCCGTAGCAAACGCCAACAAGACTCTTGGTAGTCTCAATTCCATGAATATGCGTTCTTGCAAATTCAATTCACCGTGAAAAATTGTTTTTGAAATTGCCTGAGCCATGGAAGAAAAATCAATGGAGACGGATCCAAAAATCGCTGAAAAAAAGAGGGTAAATATAGACCCTAATACAAAAAGCAACAGTATAAACCGGGAATTAATTGCCATGAATCAAATGTTGAATTTTAAGTGTATTCTTTCCTGTTCTAGGTCCAAGGTACATGATATCACATTCATTCACCCGATAAATACGATTGGATTTTGCCGCCTTCGTTTCTGCCAAACCGGGCAAGGTTTTAATTTTATCGAGTGATCCTAGTCGATCAAAACCAAAGTCGGTCATCAATATTACGTCTGGATTTGCCAATGCAATGGCTTCTGCGGAAAGTACGCGCATCCCTTTTTCTCCCGTCACACTCAGTTTTCCGCCGGCCCAATCTATCATTTTCGCTGCTGTACTTTTTTGAGTAACCAGTAAATAATGATTCTTTGCTTGTCCGAAATGAATGATTAAAACACTTGGTTTATCCGTATATTTTGTGGAGGACTGAATGACCTCCTTCAGCTCATTCTCAAAATTTTGAGCAAGGATTTTTGCTTCTTTTTCCTTATGGAAATACGCCCCCATTTCACACATAAGTTTTTTGGTCGTAATGATATCTTTGGATTTTGCTTGAAATACTTTCATGGGGATTTTCATTTTCTCCAATTGACTCACTACATGATCCGGACCAATGTTATCATCGTGAATAATTAAGGTCGGATTAACCGAAAGAATGGCCTCCGAAGAGAGTGCTCTGTGGTAACCTACTTTTGGAAGTTTGTTGATTTGACTAGGGAAAACACTCGACAAATCGACACCAACTAAGTCTTTTTCCGCGTGAAGGGCGTAAATGATTTCGTTGTATTGTTTTGCTAGACAGACGATTCGTTCAGTATTGTCTACTTTCTTTTTTTCTTGTGAGGCACAAGCCGCCATCACAAAAAGGACGATTAAAGGAAATATTGATTTCATAGGCAAAAAAAAGAGGCGACCAATTGGCCGCCTCTCTAAAATTAAGAATTAAAAGATGTATTTGAAATTGATTCCTCCAAAGAAATTCACATTGTTTGGACCAGGCAAATAAACATCTGGTGTTTGATTTACAAACAACATCACATAGTATTGTTGACTTGTCATGTTATTGATTCCAAAATAAGCATCGACACTGTAGTGATTTGCAAATACTTTGCGGTATCCAATTTTACCATTCACCAAGCTATAGCTATTTGCTTTATTTAAATTATCAGAAGTATAGTAAACGGAATCTCGGTAAGAATAGGTCATGTTGGCATATATTCCACTTTTCATTACCAAATCAAAACCTGCATTCAATGTTAATGGCGGTACACCAGCCACTTTTTTACCAGAATAATCCACTTCTACTACTTGATCTTTCGATGAATTTAATTGTTGGTATTTAAAATCACCATAAGTAAAGTTTGAATAGGTGGCATTTACAAACGGAGTCAAGGCAGTAACTATTCCTGATTCAGATTGAATCAAGTTGTAACGTACCATCGCTTCAAGTCCATTATTGATCTGAGTCCCTCCATTTGCCACGTATGTGTATGAGGTTGCTGTGTTTGCTGCATTTGGAACTGCGACAACCGTCATTTTATTCGTGAAAACAGTATGGAATGCTGCCACTTCGTAACTTAATCGTTTGTTTAACAAACTTCCTTTTGTTCCGATTTCCATTTGCGTTCCTTTTTCCGGTTTCAAATTAGTATTCAATTGACCTGTTAATGGAATATAGAAATAAGAACTTACTGGTGCTTTGTAACCCGTTCCGTAGGATGCATAAACAGACATTTGCTTGTTAAATACTTTATTTAACGCGACATGTGGGGAAACAAGGTTATTGTAAGAATTTGCATACGTGGAAGGCTTTGTCGTATGATTCGGATTGCTTGGATTGTTGTTGGAAGCAACAAAGAAACGATCGTTCAGTTCGATGGACATGTTGGACACACCAACTCCAGCCGTTAAGGAAATTTCATACGGCATTTTCAATGACCATTCCGTGAAATAAGAATAGGTTTTAGAAATGGCATAGGTATTGCTTTTCATCGCTCCAATAATGTTGTATGGATTGTTCACGTTATTTGAATCCTTCACCATTCCGTAACCAATTGACTGCGAATTTTGACGTTGTGCTTCAATACCTGTTACGCCAGAAATTGCAAAATTTTCTCCCAGACTACGTTTGTAATCCAAGGTCGAACGCGTGCCATAGTTTACAGGCAATTTATCCGTCCAACCACCTGCAGAACTCACGTTGCTACTGATTCCTGTTCCAAAAACAGTTGTTGTATTCGAAAGGTTTTTTGAAAAACGATACGTATGTCCCAAACCTGCACGTGCACTAATGACATTTGAATGCGCATTATTTTTAATGTACGCTGGATTTCCAGAATAATCTAGTGTATCGTATTGACCTTTTGTTAATTCTCCATTTCTTTCGTCATAAGAATTACTATAACCAAAATAGACATTCACCGATTGACGATCACTTACTTCAAATGTTCCAAGCGCATTCACAAATTCTTTCTTAGAAGCGGTGTGTTTCATAAATCCATCATAGGACTGTTTTCCATAATTCACCATTAATGATGATTTTGCTGTTGCCATCGAAACATTTGTTGTGAAGCGTTGTAAGCCATAACTTCCCATCATCGCGTCTTGTCCTACTGAAATTTTCCCTGCCTGCGGTTTAACCGTTGTTAAGTTCACGGCACCAGCAATTGCTAATCCATAAAGCGAACCTGCTGGTCCTTTTAACACTTCCACATTTCCAATGGAACCGAAGTCGATGTCATCCATCAATGTGATTCCTTCAGCGTCAGTAATTGCGATGCCGTTTAGGTACACTTTTGTTCCTTGACTATCGAAGTTGCTATTCATTCCGTTCGTACCACGGATACCATTACCGTATCCACGAATGTTAAAGGTTTGTCCAGCCGAAACCGTGCGACGCTGCATGTAAACACCAGGAATGTTCGTATTGATGGCATCGTCCATAAACAATCCATTCCCGCGTTTAATTTCATTGACATTCAACGTTGCGATTGAACTTGGCATGTACAACTTATTTCTGCCATCATTCGCGTGTGTGGTCACATTCACTTCATCCACTGCTTGCATATTTTTTACTGTAAGCGGAATAGAGATGGCTTGATCACAATTCGAAATGACGATGGAACTGGATTTATAATCTTGAGCATCCACATTCATTTTCATTCCTTGTGTACATTCATAAGAGAAATAACCATTCTCGTCAGAATACACAATTTTTTTTCCGTCTAGGGAAATTTTTGCTCCAGAAATCGGATTCGAAGTCATTTCGTCAATGACTTTTCCCGATTTCATATTTTGACTCCAGGAAGCTGCTGAAATCATTACGATAGCACTTAATATTATTTTTTTCATTTTACGATTATCTTAATAAATAGAATAAAGCGTTCTCCAGATATGGAAAAGCCTAATACAAATAACTTTGAACCTTAAAGTTCAAAGAAAAACTAACAATTAAGATAGCATTTGTGGAGGAGGGTCCTCTTGAAATAAAGATGAATTCGTCAAGAAACAGATTCGAACTTGATTTTGCTCAGACACTGTTTTGAATTCCTTTGGGATATTCAATTCGTATTCAACATGTTTCTCCATCGGTTCAGATAAAAATTTGAACCAAAGGTTTACCGGTTGATCCTTCCCAAGATTACCCAAGTTAACGGAGGTCATGGTACGCAATTGCTTGAACAAGGAAGTTTCTTGGTCATCGCTGATGCATTGAATGAAAATTCCTTTACTTGTCTTTGTTTTTTTTATCACGTCAAAATAATGACCGTGAAGCACAAACTCATGACTTTTAATCCATTTTAATTGTTGGATTTCGTGTAGAGAAAAGTGAAATTCTGTTAATTCCTTTTCAGGGATTGCTCGTTTCAAAGCATGTTTCACTTGCTGATTGATCTCAAATCTCTTCCACTCAAAATAGGTGAAGAATCCGAGCAAATGATAGCACATCAGCCCTAAAAATCCATATAAAAGGAGTTTTCGCACGTCCAAATTTAATCTTAAATTTACATTCTAAAATAATTTTATGAAATTTCTTTACGCCCTATTGCTTTGTTGCGTGTTTTCCCAAGCGATTTTTGCTCAAGCCCCTGGATCCTTAGACCTTAGTTTTGCAACTGTTGGATACACCAGTTTTGGTCCTACCAGTACCTCCATGGACAATGCTCAAGATATTGTCACATTACCAAATGGTCAAATGGTTTTTTGTGGGACAAGCGGGACTTCCGGTAACTTAGAAATTTGCGTTGGTAGAATGAATGCAGATGGTTCCCTAGATTTAACTTTTGGCACGAATGGTTATTACATTTTCCCCAATTCAGCAGGATCAGATTTCGCCTATGACATGGAAGTTTTGTCCAACGGGAATATTCTTGTGGCAGGTGCTTTGTCCATTACCGCAGCCAATCCGAAGTGGGCCATGCTTTGTTTAAATGCAAACGGAACACTCAACACAAGTTTTGGAACGGGCGGTGTATTTTCTATTGACATTGATTCAAGTGAGGACTATGCTAGAAAAATCCTTTTAACACCAACTAAAATCATTTTGGCAGGAAACACAAAGGTTCCAGGTTTTAGCACCAATCGCTTAGCTGTAGTACGCTGTGATTATAATGGAGTACTCGATTCTAGTTTTGGATTTGGTGGATTAAATATTCTAACGAGTGGAAATATTCAATGTTGGAGCGCCACATTAGGTACTTCGGGAGACATTATATTGGCAGGAGATTCCTACATCAACAATGTTTACTATCCGATGTTGGGTAAATTTAATGCGAATGGTGCAATCGTGACGACCTTTGGAACAAGTGGCGTCTGGATCAACATGTCCATGAATGCTCGTTACTTCGACGTTGACTTACACAATTCACAGTTGATTTTATCTGGAAACAATGGGGCAAGTTTGACGGATCTTTTGTTGGAGTCTCGTACCGAATCCAATGCGGCCTTGAACACCACTTTTGGTACCAACGGACAAACCATCGTTGATTTAAATCAAAGTGATACCTATTACGAAGTAATTTTTCATCCAGATGGTAAAATCCTAGCATGTGGAACCACTGGTGCTGCTGGAATTGGTGCTGCAAGAGATTTTGTTGTTTCTCGTTTCAACGCGAATGGTACAGTGGACCCGACTTGGGGAACGAATGGCCACACGATAACGAGCATATATTCCATGTGGGATGATGCATACGGAATGGATTTGTATCCGGGAAATCGCGTCGTACTTGGTGGATTTAGTGCGCAAACGAATACCCAGTTTGCTTTTGCACGATATGGATACGCTGCAGCTGTCCCTGGTTGTATGAATCCACTTGCATGTAATTATAATCCTTTGGCAACGGTAGATGATGGCTCTTGTATCATGCCGGGATCAACGTGTAACGATGGTAATCCAAATACCATGAACGATTCGATTGGTCCAAACTGTAATTGCGTGGGTGTGTTAATTGTACCAGGCTGTACAGATCCGACCGCATGTAATTACAATCCATTGGCGAATCAAAATAATGGAACGTGTATTTATCCAGGTTCACCCTGTGACGACGGGAATCCAAATACGACAAACGATTCGATCGGTCCAAACTGTAACTGCGTTGGAAACTTAATCGTTCCGGGCTGTATGGATCCCGCTTCCTGTAATTACAATCCGCTCGCAACGATTGATGACGGTTCTTGTTTATACCCTGGAAGCTTGTGTAATGACAATAATCCGAATACCATTAATGACTCCATTAATCCAGATTGCAATTGCATCGGAGACGTGATTGTTCCTGGATGTACCGATCCTAATTCTTGTAACTACAATCCTTTGGCAAATCAAAATGACGGGTCCTGCACCTACCCGGATGCACCTTGTAACGATAATAATCCGGACACAATGAATGATACGTACAACAGCACTTGTGACTGTGTTGGAATTCAAGAAGTTCCAGGTTGTATGGATCCAAATTCTTGTAATTTCAATCCATTAGCAAATGTGGAAGACAGTAGTTGTGTCTATCCGGGTGACACTTGTGATGATGGTGATTCAACAACCATCAACGATATTTACATTTCTACAGGTGTTTCGACGTGTTCATGTGTTGGACAAACCAATGGGTTAAACGAAATAACAAGTATCTCATCCATTTATCCAAATCCATCTTCAGACTTGGTGACCATTGAATTCACGGGTGCTATCGAAGGATCTATTTTAACATTGAGCGATGTCCAAGGAAGAGTATTGCTTCTAAAAACAGTGCTTTCGAATAAGGAAAGTATTTCCGTTCGAGCATTCGAAACAGGAACGTATTTCTTGTCCATCCAAGGATCGAAGTCAACGATTGTAAAGCAACTCATCATTGAATAACGAACATCAAAAACTTCTGGAGCAAAACATTTTGCTCCAGAAGCATTTTCGCTATTACCTGTCTGAAAATTATTCTAGCAAACGAAAATTACTCATTGCCCTTCATGGTTATGGTCAATTGGCACAGTATTTCGCGCGAAAATTTGACCCACTACCATCGGATTTCGCCTTACTCGTTCCGGAGGGGATGCATCGGTTTTATTTGCAAGGATCAAGTGGTCGTGTAGGTGCATCATGGATGACAAAAGAAGCGCGAGAAACAGACATTCAGGACAATTTAAATTACCTAAATCATTTGTTATCCCATGTGATGGAGAAACACGTGTTTGAAGAAATTTTTCTGCTAGGATTCTCTCAAGGGGGAGCAACTGCTGCTCGATGGTATCACCAAGGTCCAAGTCGTTTTCAACAATTCATTCTATGGGCCAGTGTTTTTCCACCGGACATTGATAAACCCGTACGAACGACCGGTAAAAAACATTTCGTTTTGGGAACAGAAGACCCGTATTATACCCAAGAAAATCAAGCAAGCGAATGTGCGTATTTTTCAGAATTGGGATTTCACATTCATCGGTTTGAAGGGAAGCATGACATTGATCAGGCAACTCTTATATCCATTCTAGAAAACAACTAAGTTATTCCTTATTTGCTTCCCATTTCCCAACAACTGCGGTTGCAACAGAATTTCCAAGGACGTTTGTCGCACTTCGGAACATATCACAGAAATGGTCAATTGGTAAAATTAATGCCACACCTTCAATGGGAATATGAAACATACCACAGGTTGCTGCAACGACAACCAAACTAGCTCTAGGTACACCTGCAATTCCCTTACTCGTTAACATCAGCACAACGAGCATCGTCAACTGAGTCCCTAAATCCAGATGAACGCCATAGACTTGTGCGATAAAAATACTCGCGAATGTCATGTACATCATACTTCCATCCAAATTGAATGAATATCCCAATGGTAGCATGAACGAAACAATGCGATCTTTGATTCCGAAGCGCTCCAATTCTTCCGTTAATTTTGGGAAAACCGCCTCGCTACTTGTCGTTCCGAAGGCAATGACCAAGGGACTTACAATGCGATTCAACAAAGCTTTCAAGTGAGTTCCAAGGAAGATGTATCCTACTAAGATGAGCACCACCCAAAGCGAGGCAATCCCGACAAGGAAAGAGCTAAAGAACTTGGTGTAAGTGATCATTAAATCTGAAACATCCTTCACCGCGAAAACACCTGCGATGGCTCCGAACACTCCTATTGGTGCAAATTTCATCACGAAATTCACCATTTTCAAGATGATATGAGAAAACTTATCCATGGCGTTAATGACCGGTTTTACATTCTCACCAATAGACGCTGCTGCCAATCCAAAAAAGATCGCAAAAATGACAATTTGAAGAATTTCGTTCGTTGCCATCGCTTCAAAAACGGACTTTGGAATGATGTGTTCCACAAAATGTTGAACCGAGAAATCTTGTGTTTTTTCCGTTACTTCTGTCGACGCACTGAGGTCCACAGAGGCCAGATTCACCCCGATGCCCGGTTTCAAGAAATTCACCCAAAGCAATCCGATAATTAAGGAAACAAAGGATGCTGTGAAAAACCAAGCCAGTGCCCTACCTCCTATTCTTCCGACGGATTTGAGATCCCCCAACTTTGCAATTCCAACCACCAAAGTTGTCAACACGAGTGGAGCAATAATCATCTGTACCAAACGAATGAAAATCGTTGCCAACAATTTGATGTACGTGCTAAATTTAGTAGCGCTTTCAACGTCCATGTTGGAATGAATAATGGCGCCGATAGTTGCACCAAGCACCATTGCCAATAAAATGTTGCGTGTCAGCTTATTTTTTGGTTGTTTTTCCATTTTTTCCTGATGATTGGATGCGCTCATGTCCTTCAATTAAATTACATGGTGAAAATAGGAAAAAGAAAAAACATGGCAAGGTAAGTCCTTCGTATTGGAAACAATTTCCCTTATCTTTCTGTTATTGGGTAAAGAAAAAATACATTTTGTATCTTTGAATCTCAACATCAAACTATGGCTGTTTCTCAAAAAGAACTCGATTTCAATAACAACGAAGATAAAATGCGCTTGAAGATAAGTGCATTAGAACAAGAATTGTCCAAAATCTATTTAGGTGGAGGAAAGGCAAAAATTGAAAAACAACATGCAAGTGGCAAACTGACCGCGCGTGAACGTATAGATTTACTCTTGGATCCAAATACAAATCGTGTTGAAATAGGTGCACTTGCAGGATACGGCATGTACAAGGAACATGGTGGTTGTCCGTCAGGAGGAGTCGTGATTGTCATTGGCTATGTCAAAGGAAGACAGTGTATTGTGGTGGCAAATGATGCCACAGTAAAAGCAGGTGCTTGGTTCCCAATTACCGGTAAAAAGAACCTGAGGGCTCAAGAAATTGCCATGGAAAATAAATTACCTATCATCTATTTGGTTGATTCTGCAGGTGTTTATCTTCCCATGCAGGATGAAATATTTCCTGACAAAGAACATTTTGGCCGCATTTTTCGAAACAATGCGCAAATGAGTTCCATGGGAATCACCCAAATTGCTGCGGTGATGGGAAGTTGTGTCGCAGGGGGTGCATATTTACCCATCATGTCGGATGAATCGTTGATCGTAAATAAAACCGGAACAATTTTTCTCGCCGGATCCTACCTTGTGAAGGCTGCGATTGGAGAAAGCATTGACAATGAAACGCTTGGCGGAGCAACAAGTCAAACAGAAGTATCTGGAATCTGTGATTACAAAGTCGAGGACGATCAAACATGTATTGCAACAATCCGAGATTTAATGGGTCGAATTGGGCACAAATCAGTCGCTGGATTTGATCGGATTTCGGCCTTAGAACCGAAAGTCGACATGAAAAATCTTTACGGAATTATTCCAGAGGACCGATCTAAACCATATCCTTCACGAGAAATCATCAAATGTTTGGTTGATGGATCAGAATTCACAGAGTATAAACCAAGCTATGGAAAATCGATCATAACGGCTTATGCCCGCATAGACGGTTGGAGCGTTGGTATCGTTATAAACAACCGTGAAATCGTGAAAAACGCCAAAGGTGAAATGCAATTTGGCGGGGTTATTTATTCCGATTCAGCTGATAAAGCTGCACGATTCATTATGTTATGCAATCAGAAGAAAATCCCTTTGATTTTCCTTCACGACGTCACCGGTTTCATGGTTGGATCCAAAAGTGAACAAGGGGGAATAATAAAAGATGGTGCAAAAATGGTGAATGCTATGTCGAATAGTGTTGTTCCGAAATTCAGTATCGTCATGGGGAATTCTTATGGAGCTGGAAATTACGCCATGTGCGGGAAGGCGTATGATCCACGTTTGATTTTCGCTTGGCCAACAGCAGAAATTGCTGTTATGTCAGGGGCTGCAGCTGCAAAAACATTGTTACAAATTGAGGTTGCCACTTTAAAGGGTAAAGGAGAAGAAATAACTCCAGAAAGAGAAAAAGAACTTTTCAATCAAATAAAAAATCGATACGATGAGCAAATTTCGCCGTATTATGCAGCCAGTCGTTTGTGGATTGACGGCATCATAGATCCTGTGGAAACAAGAAAAGTGATTTCTATGGGAATCGAGATGGCGAATTTGGCACCGATTGAAAAAGCATATAATGTAGGAGTTCTACAAACTTAATCCTCAGCAGTTGTTTTCTTCCCGTTGAAATAATAAGTGTATGCAAATCCTACACTCAATAAAGAAGACGGTTTTTTGTATTCAGCGGGATCATACCCAATATTGGAATCAATTCCAATCATCCAAGGTGTAAAACTGTAGCCATAAATGGGATATCCAATGGTGAGGCGATAGCTGCAATTAACATCCGCCGTTAAGACCAATCCGAGACAAGGTTCAATATAAGTCCCTTCCACAAAATTGAAAGGAATGCCCTTTGATTTTAGTAAATCACTTACGGTATAACTTTGCAGATAGCCCATTTTTACTCCGAAATCTGTACCAAATCGTTCGGACCAAAACTTTTCGTGTCCAATTTTCACATATGCAGCAGTGGTATGAATTCCACCATAAACCTTTGAAGGCACTCGGAATTCATTGATAGCAAAATAGGTGTAATGCAAGCCTGCGCCAAATGAAAGTCCATTTTTCAAGGTATATTGATATTGCGCACTAGATTGAACTAGTCCTTGCATAATGGTCTTGTATGGTTTATTATAAAAAGCGTTTGGAAGGGAAATTTCAAATGTAAAGGAATCATCTGGATCGATGGACTGAGCATACCCAGAGTAACAAATTAGATTTGCCAACATGATAACAAATAGGATTTTTGTGCTACGCATTTGTGTTCAATTTCTTTCTTTTCCCGATCCAATTTTTAACGAATCCCACGGATTCAGGTTCTAAATTTAACCAATAAACGGGAAGAATAAATCCAATCAATAAAAGAAATTCCTTCGCACACATTTTAAATAGTACAGAATGAATGAACGATAAATTCATGGTAAGATGAATAATCAAATAATAAAAGATTAAAAAAACACCAAAGGTAAAGAGCAACTTTAATTGTTGTCCTTGGAAAGGACTAAGATGAAACACTCTAAAAAGATACCAACCTCTGAGCACATTGTACAAAACATAGGCAAATCCAGTGGAAATAGAAGCTCCTAGAATCCCGTATTTAGGTATAAGGTACAAGTTGAAAACGTATACGCCAATGATGAGCAGCAAAGTGAAGGCAAAATCAGCCTTATATTTCTTAGAAGTCGACAAAATGATTCCATTTAGTCCGTAATACATGTCGACAATGCGACCAATCATCAAAAACAAGAATACATGAATACCCGATGCATAGGCCGGAACGAAACTAAATAATTCATGAATAGGTAACCAGATGAAGAGAAATCCCAATAATCCCAAAATCAAACCAATCGAAGAACTTTTCTGGTATAGCTCTGCCATTCCTTTCTTATTTCGATCTTTCCATTGCTTAGAGATCAAAGGTGACGAAACTCGAATGACGGAACGATAAGGAAATAAGACTGCACTAATCAGCAGCAGCATTTGCGTATAGACACCCGTTTCTGCTAATCCATTATATTTTGCAATCATCAAGGAATCCATAGAAACCACAACTAGAGCCGCCAAGGAATTCACGTAACTAAAAGAAGAGTAGGATAAGATAATTCGTTGGAACCTCTTAGGGATCTGAATAGCCTTCAATGAAAAATGAAGTTCTCCTTTGTGTATCAAATGAAACAATAAATAAACTGGTGCAATAAAATGCAAGACTATATAGAGGACAAAAAACTGAAAGAAATTAATCCAATTAAACAAAGTTGCAAGTAAAATCAATGTTGTACAAATTCGAAGAAACACATCTTGTAAAAATACAGGGAGTACATTCTCATGCATGCCACGCATATGGTTTTCAAATAATTGAAAGAATACAATTGAAATTCCAAGTGGTATAACCGCATAGTAGTAATCAACAAAAAGGTTCGATTTTTCACTATAGTTGAGAACAATAAATTCCTTAGAGAAAATAATGATTAGGGTAAAAATAATCACCCCCAATATCACTATCAGCACATTGGTTAATAGAAAACCAAAATGTTTTTTTGCTTGATTTCTGAAGAATGGAAAAAAGCGCCAGGAAGAATAGATCGAACCTAAATTTGCAAATTGAGCAAACAAGAGCGCCACATTCATGATCAAATTCACCAATCCTACTTGAGCACTGGAGAAGAGCAATACAAAGAGTACTGCCTTGTTGAAGTATCCAAGTATTAAGCCAACAAATGAAATGACGGAAGTACGAATGGCATCCTTTTGCACTATTCCCATACCTTAAAGGTACGAATTACTTTCTAGAGGACGATTTGAAAAACACATGAAAAATGAATGGAAGTTTGATTCCATGATTCCTCATTAGTAGTAAATTCATTATTCTTTTTTCGAAAAAATAGAGGACATAAAAAAACCCCGACTATTCTGACGAATGATCGGGGTTTCTAAAATCGGCGTCTCCCGAACCATCGGGATTACGCTCCCATCCTTGTGTGTACATGCTGCTTACTCTGGAAAATTCAAG
>JAHEMQ010000094.1 GCA_024643555.1 Crocinitomicaceae bacterium
GTGCAGTTAGTCTCACAAAAAGTCCGAGTAAAATCAACAAAAACAAGCCCATAAAAATGAAGAAGCTGTGGTAAAAGGCGAGCAAGACCAAACAAAATAACAATTGAAGCACTGCCGCTGTAAACTCAATCAATAATTTGGAAAGACCTTTTTGGATAGTCAAGGTATCGAAAAAGCGATTCACCAAATCGGATGCATGCTTTTCCATCAGTTCTTTCAAGCGAATCTTAGGCAAGCGACCCGCAAATTCAAAGGCAGACCTTGTGAAAATGCGTTGTTGCAAGTTTTCCGTAATCCGCAATTGATAGATGTTCAATAGCCCTGATATTCCAATGGAGAATACAACAAGAACTACCAACACAATCCAAGAAACACTTAGTTGACCCAATTCAATAAAACTGATAATTAGTTGGATTCCTAATGGTAAGCCCAAAGATAATACGCCGCTTAAAATCGAAAACAAGTATAGATTTCGAACTTCAGAACGATCTGGTTTCAGCAATAACCAAAATCGCTGGATTAAATGAGATGGTAAATTAGTCATGCTTGATTACATTAAAAATTAGGTCGGAATAAAAACTTTCAACAGTCTGTGTACCGGATTGTTCATTCGTTAAGCGCGGCAAATGCAAGGCAAAGAACCGTTGTTGATTGCTTCCTTCAATCATGGAAGAGACCAACATGTTTGGATAAGGATAGTATGGATTGATTTCTAAAATAAGCTCGGAAACAAAGGCCACTACTTTTTTATATTCTGCGAATACGCCATTCTTGTTTTCATCGTCAACGTTTTTAGTTAAAAAAACCTTTGTTGATTCATTAATGATCAACGCTTTTAAGTCCACTTCGTTTTGCATAACAAACTCATGCTGAGGATCCGGCATGGATGTGAGGATGTGAATGCATTTTTTTAAGCGTATGGATGGATCCGAAATGTTCTTCGTTTCCATGGCGATGCGAACAGAGATACAGGACCAATACCAATTGATCAAATAGTATAGCAATTTTTGCTTGCTTTCAAAGTAGCGATAAATGGATGCCTCCGTCGTTTGAATGTGACTAGCCAATTTCTTAAAGGTAAACTTTTCAAATCCTAAGTCTACGATTTGCGTAATACTTCCAGCAATGATTTTACTTCCCAACTCTGAACTTAAGGGATCCTTCAAATACAAATGTTGATTGACTGGCAACGCAATCTTCGAAATGATATCTTCCATGGATTTTTTTTTGCAAATATAATAGTATTACTATTACCTGCAATAGCATTGCTATTTATTTTTAATAAGTACAAAATTCTGAAGCGAAAAATGGCAATTAGGTGGATAGCTGAAAATCCTCTTGGACACATTTTGCCACAATTTTGGCGCTGTTTAACGCCAAAGGGATACCTCCACCGGGATGAACGGTCACCCCTGCAAAGTAAAGTCCTGCTAACGTTTTGGAGAAATTTGGATGGCGATAAAAAGCAGAGAAAGCACTGTTCGATGAATTCCCATAGATAGATCCTTGTTTTCCAAAATAAACCGCTTCGATTTTACGCGGATCATTTAGAGCTTCGACATCCACCAAGGATTCGATGTCTTGGTTTAATGCTTTCGACAATTTCGCCAAACAGGATTTGCGTGTTTGCGCTACAAATTCATCCCAATCTTGTCCGACATTGATTGGTGCATTGACCATCACAAACCAATTCTCGGATCCTTCAGGCGCATCGCTCTTCTCCACCTTGGATGTAATGTGCACATATATCGTTGGGTCCTCATAGCGGGTTTTCGTTTTAAATAGCGCATCAAACTCTGCTTCATAGTTATTAGCAAAGAAAATGTTGTGCACACCCAATTCCTTGAAAGTCCCTTTGATTCCCCAATAAAAAACAATGGCACTGCTGGATTTTTCTTGGTTTAGAATTTTCGTTGGATAATGCAGTCCTTTTAATAAGCGTTCATAGGTGAAGTGAACATCCATGTTTGACACAACAATCTCACATGGAAAGTCCTGTTTCGTGGTGCGAATACCGATCACACGTTGATCTTGGTGTTGAATCTCCTCAACACGTTCTCCGAGGTAAAATTGAACACCCAATTCCAAACAAAGCTGATGTAGTGTTTGACTGATTCGGACCATTCCACCAACAGGCATGGCTGGGCCTTCGTTAAACTCCAAATGACTGATGATGTTGAGTAAGCCCGGCGTGCGGTACGGACTACTTCCATTATAAGTCGCCATTCGATTCAGCAACTGGGCCGATTTAGGGTTTCGAAAGTAGCGACGGTTCACTGCAGACATACTCGTTGCCATACCATAATAAGGAATTCGAGCCAGCGCCTTCCAAATTCCTCTGTTTAACCAGTGATGGCGTCTATGTAAGGATGCTTCGATAAAAACCGGATACAAAGCTTGATAGTTTCGCGAAAGGCGCTTTAAAAATCGTTTGGTGCGAACACGCGATTCACCGAACTGTGTAGAAAAGGTTTCGGCTACCTCATCCATTCCAGAAGGAACAACTACGAACTGACCATCCTCAAAGAAATATCGACAGGATTCAGGTAAGCGACGATAAGAGAAATCCGATTTATCCTTATTGACAAGCGACAGTAATTCCTCAATGAGTGCCGGTTCTGTAAATACCGATGGACCCATATCGAAGCGATACGCACCAAGCCATTGCTCATTGACTTTTCCTCCAACAAAGTCATTTGCTTCAAATACGGATACCTTTAATCCCAATTTCGCTAAGCGGAGTGCACTCGCCAATCCACCAATTCCTGATCCTATTACCGCAACATTCATCATAAGCTAACAAAGATGAGGTAAAATTGTTAGTTTCTCCTGCTCGCTTTTCAAAATTTTTCACTTCCTGACCACGTGAATCCCTAGTAAAATCAATGAAAATCGACCGCTTTATTAACAAAATGCCTGATTTTTCAACATTTTGCACATTTTTTTTCCTTGAAACCGCCATCCGCATTGATATTCAGATATATTTGTTACGATAAAATTTATTACTAACTAATTAAAACCAAGTTATTATGAACAAGGCGGAATTAATTGACGCAATGGCTGCAGCAGCAGGATTGTCAAAAGCAGATGCTAAAAAAGCATTAGACGGATTTGTAGGAGCTACTACAGATGCATTGAAAAAAGGTGAAAGAATTTCTTTAGTAGGTTTCGGATCTTTCGATATTTCTAAAAGAAATGCTCGTAACGGACGTAACCCTAAAACTGGTGCAGTGATCAAAATTGCTGCTAAAAACACAGTACGTTTCAAAGCAGGTTCTGAACTTTCTTCAAGCGTAAACTAAGAAGAAATTTCTACTTAATTAAATAGGCTTCC
>JAHEMQ010000023.1 GCA_024643555.1 Crocinitomicaceae bacterium
ATTCGCAGCATGACGGTTAGAGGCGCACCCTTAATCGGTGCAACTGCCGCTTATGGGATTTACCTAGCCGTTCGCGAATTGATTGAAGAACAGCACGATGGTTCCTTCTTGGACGAAGCCTTCGAAGTTTTGCGTACTTCTCGTCCAACAGCTGTAAATTTATTCTGGGCGCTAGACCGCATGCGTGCGGCCTTAGACGAAGCGGATGATTTTCTTCAAACAGCTTGGGAAGAAGCAGGACGCATTGTTGATGAAGACATCGAAACCTGTCGCATGATTGGTGTGCATGGACTTCCCATCATTGAAGAACTTTCCAAAGCAAAGAACGGTGAAACTGTCCATATTTTAACGCATTGCAACGCAGGTATGCTCGGTTGCATCGAATGGGGAACGATTACTTCTCCGATATACCAAGCAAAACAAAAAGGCATTAAAGTACACGTTTGGGTCGATGAAACGCGTCCCCGCAATCAAGGTTCGAACTTGACAGCTTATGAATTAACAAAACATGGCATCGATCATACCTTAATCGTGGATAACACGGGTGGACACTTAATGCAACATGGATTAGTGGACATGGTCATTGTGGGAACCGATCGCACCACGAGAAACGGTGATGTTGCCAATAAAATCGGAACCTACTTAAAAGCATTGGCTGCGAATGACAACCACATTCCGTTCTATGTGGCTCTTCCTTCCACTACTTTGGACATGTCCATTCGTGACGGTTTAACGGAGATTCCAATTGAAGAGCGCGATCAGAACGAAGTGAAATACATTCAGGGAAAACGTAGCGATGGAAAAATTGACTCAGTTCTCATTTGTCCAGAAACAACCCCTGCTGCGAACTACGGATTCGATGTTACGCCTGCCCGACTTGTTACCGCTTTGATTACCGAGCGTGGAGTATGCGCGGCAAATGAAGCAGGAATTTTAACACTTTTTCCCGAATACAAAGAAGCATGAAATTATTAAGTCTATCCTTCTTACTCGTTTCGAATCTTGTTTTCGGACAGTTAACTGGTGTTTGGCATAGTTCGTTTAAGGTCGCTGGGAAATCACTGCTCATGGACCTAGACATCAAAGGAATTGGCCGCGATGGATCTGTAACCGTATCCATACCCGATCAGCCGAAAATGAAACCAGAAGGAATGACAGAATATGCCATTTTTAAAGATAGCTTGTATTTCAAATGGACGCGCATTGGCCTGAGCTTTTCGGGAAAACTCATCCGTGACAGTTTACGCGGAAACATGCAGCAAAGTGGTTTGACATGGTCCGTGACGTTTAGTAAATCGGTTCAAGCCGCTATCTCTGCGGGGCGTCCACAAGATCCAGTAGGACCCTTTTCGTACGCAGAAAGTGAACTTGAAATCAAAAATAAAAAAGTAAAAATAGCAGGGACCTTCACTTATCCGAAACAAGGAGCTGACGCGTATCCCATTGTGATTCTCGTTTCCGGTTCAGGTGCACAAGACCGAAATTGTGAAATCATGGGGCATCAACCATTTTGGGTTTTAGCAGACTATTTGAGCAAAAATGGTGTTGGGGTATTTCGTTACGACGATCGAGGCGTTGGGAAAAGTACAGGAACATTCGGAACTTCAACAGAAACAGATTTCACTTCAGATGTGTTAGTGATCCTTCGTCATTTTCAAAAAGAATTTCCAGGGCATCCACTCGGGATTTACGGTCATTCAGAAGGGGGGATGATCGGTTTGCGAGCAGCTGCAAACTTTAAAGATTTGGCTTTTTTAATTGAAGCGGCATCCGTTGGAACAAATGGAAAGGACGTTTTAATTGATCAGCAATACGACATTCCAATGGCGAATGGATTGAGTGAAAACTTGTCCACTTGGAACCAACGTTTATTTGATGAAGCGGCAAAGATTGCTTCAAGCACTGATGAAAGAACATTTCATACCACTTACGCCACTTGGTTAAATTCTGTGTGGAAAGAAGTGCCGGACTCACTTAAAGAAGGAAAGTCCCCTGCAGAAATGTGTGATGAAATGAGTGTATTTATGAACACTGCTTGGGCGAGGGAATTCTTGAGCTACCAAACTGCCGACTATTTACGCAATGTCAAACTACCCATGATGGTCATTAATGGAAAAAAAGACATTCAAGTGCGTTGGAGTGAGAGTCAACATGGCTTTAAGCACCATATGACTCCTGAAACCTTGTCGCGTTCAAAATTTATAGCTTATGAAGATTTGAATCACTTATTACAACCTTGTATCAACTGTGACATCATGGAATACGCAACGATTGAAACCACTTTAAGTCCAATCGTGATGAACGACATTTTGTCCTGGATAAAATCCTTACACGAATGGGAAAAAAAGTAATCCTTGTAGGCGCAACCGGATTAATTGGAAACGCCTTGCTGCAGGAATTCATTCAAGAAACACGCGTGAGTGAAATCCGCATCTTTGTGCGACGTAAAATCGAAGGACTCCCGGAGAAAGTCATTCAAATTGTCACTGATTTTTCGAACCTCAGCAGTTTAAAGGAGCACGTTATTGGAGATGTACTTTATTGCTGCGTTGGAACCACACGCAAGAAAACACCGGATCAAAATGACTACCGCAACATCGATTTTGGAATCAATATTGGTATGGCAAAGTTGGCCAAAGAAAATGGGATTTCAACGGTGCATTTGATTAGTGCCATTGGAGCATCGACCTCAGCGCGCATTTTCTACTCTAAATTAAAGGGAGAGATTGAGGAAGCATTGAAAGCATTGCAATTTACGCATGGCTACATTTATCAACCATCCATTTTAATTGGTTCTAGAACAGAATCTCGTCCGATGGAATACCTTTCTCAAAAACTTTGTCCTTTTTTTGATTTATTTATGATAGGTAAACTGATTGATTACCACAGCATTTCAGCCAAAACTGTTGCACAATCCATCCATCGCAATTTGGGGAATGAAAAAGAAGGTTATCATGTTATGAGATACGCTCAAATGATCAATAAATAAAACAAAAGCCACTCCAAAGAGTGGCTTTTACCTACTGAATAAGAGGAAGATAATTGTTTACTAAACCCATGCTCTGCTTCCCCTTTGGTGTGAAGTTTTTTCTGTCGATTGATTGACAATTTTTATTCAGTATCACTATTTTCTATTGTTCCGTTGAACATAACAAAGGTGCAGAACGATTCTAGTAAAGGGAATGAGTGAAGTCACCTAAAAAACTGATTGTTATCAGTAAACGAAATTGGGCTATTTTAGAAGTTGAGATTTTTTAACGCCGACAACATTGGGCAAACGCCAAAAATGATTGTTTGAATCACTTTCCCAGGTATCAGACACCCAGCTTCCAACTTTTTCAATGCAATGTCCATTGACATCAATCAACAAGCTCGTTTCTGGTCCACCTTCCAAATAAATGGCATTCCGCAAATGATAAGGCATTCCCACCATGAAGTCAATCATTTGATTATGCGTATATGGGGATCTACAAAAAATCAAATAGAACTTTCCATCTCCTCCCTCTGCAGCGATGATCATACTACACGATTGAATTTTCTTTTTCCAATACATGGGGCTTCCGTTGCAATCGATCATCCTTAATCCTTGTGCATAGGAACCGAATTGGCCGTTCATTTCATTGAAGTTCTCACAAGTTAGGTCCAAAATTTCCACTTCATTCCTGTGTTTCACGGTAGGATTCATGGCCAACATCAAATTGAAATTTTCTAAAAGCGATCCATTATTTACATGAGATTCTGACTTTAAATATGCACGACTCGATAGCGGCTTTGTCAAACTGTACATGCCAGCATTAAAGACGACATTCAACTGAAAAGTATCCGCCCAAGCATGCAAATCCCGAGGCAAACTGTCGTATTTCGTCGCACTAAATAGATTGAAATCAAACAGATTTCGGTCCATGCGTAAAATGGAGATCTTCGAATCACCGATGAAGGACTTTGTTGGCGCATCGATTTCGCGGTACTCCATTCCTTTGGTTAACGTCACCCAATTCGAATAATCAATGGTTGTGTCCTGCGCACTAGCCTTGCCTCCGCCACAGGCAGTCAACACAAGTAACATCAATAAACAAAGAAGCAGCGTTTTCATATTTATCTTAATGCAATGTCTTGCCAGTCAAACTTTCTTCGTTCAAAAGGAAATAAATCGAAAAGTTCACCGGAATAATAAAATTGATAAGCAACCGCGCCGAAGGTATAAGCTTTGTCTTTGATTTTAATGGTCGATCCACCAACTTTCGGATGGGCTTTCGGAACGGATTGTGGGTAGCCAACGTTGAACAACGTGACTAAAATTTCTGGACGATGGTCGATGGGGAATCCAGCACGTTCCCACTGCATTTTTACTTGTTTTAAAAAGATTGCTGCATACAAATACGAATAATAATGATTGTGAAAGTCGGTCAAGCGACTAATGCGTTCTTGCGTTGGATTGTTCGTTTTAAAATCCAGTAAATGCTCATATTTTTCTCCCAAGTAATAGACACTTTTCGGGTTTTTCAAATGTTCCTCAATTTGCATGGCTGTTTGCTCCTTGATTCCCGTTACACCGAATGAAAACATGGATTCAACAGAAAGTATCTTCAGTGGACTGATCCATTTTTTGTAAGCTTCGCGATCCGAATTAAACAAGCGTATTTGCTCTCCTACTAAACAAGAAACGATTAATCTTCCCTCCACTCCAGTTTGTTGTGCAACACTGTCGACAAGCTTCACGTCTTTGGCAACTGCAATTTTGAAGTCAGACCATTCTTGTATATTCATCCACTCGAATGCACTCAAGGAATTTCCGGTATCTCTTTGCGTTTTTTTATGTTTAATTTTTCGCACTTGCTGTTGGTAAGCGCGATTGGATTTCAGTTGAATATCCACGGCATCCAACATGCGTTTCACTTCCACTTCATTGTCAGACACTTTCCATGCATCTAAGATGTACTGCGCATTTTTTGGATAAAATTTCTTCAAGACTAAGATGCGGTCTAAGGATTCAAAATGCAAGGCTTTTAACTGTTCGTTGTTGAGTTTGTAGGCTTGGTTGTATTTGTCCTCCATTCCCTCAAAATAACGGTTATTGGCATCCACGCTACCTTTTTCATCGGTCAAACGAAATTTAATCGCGACATACGAAAACGTTAAGAAAAATCCAATAGCCGCGAAGCCAAATACGAGGACCCAAAAAGGGTAACGAAACCAGTTCGATTGCCAAATTTTACGCATAGAAAAGTATAGAGCACAAAAATACATCAATCTACTGAATGAAAATCCATTTGAGTGTGATCAAGTACGAACCGAGATTTCCTAAGTTTTTAACAATCAAGCGCTGAGAAGAAGGCGCCATCCCTTCCATTCTACAGCCACAATATGCGTTCATTTGTATCAAAGCACTTATTATGAAACTAGGATTTCTTACCCTACTCACGATTCTGTCATCCCAATCTTTTGCACAAACAAAGGTTGGATTCTTCAAACGATTAAACGCTTCTCGTCAAGTTGAAAAAGGGATTGAGCAATACAATCAAGGCGGCACAAGTGATGCCTACATGACTTTCAAACAAGCGAGCGTCTTCAATCCGAATTCTGCCCGGGCCATGTATTATTTGGCGACGGTTGAATTCGATCTAAAAAATTACAACGAAGCGGAAATTCATGCGAGAGAGGGATTGCGTTTAAACGATAAAAAATTAAATGGCGATTTACAGTTATTGGCTGGACAAATTCACCACAATTTGAATCACTTAGATTCAGCCATTGCGCATTACAACGCGTGCAGCAAAATCATCGGTGAAAAATTAGCGAAGGAATATGGTATTCCCGTTCTCTTGGAACAAACGACATACGCGAAGAAAGAACAAGAAAAAGGCATTGTAAACCTGCGTGTTCCCTTTGCTGAATTAAATACGAAGTATGATGAATATGGTCCCATTTTAACCCAAGGTGGACAAGCGTTGTATTTTACAGCCAGAAATCCGGAAGCCAAAGGAGAAAACATGAATCCGGATGATCAGAGTTATTTTGAGGACATCTTTTTTTCTTTTTGGAACGATACCACAAAATCGTATCAAATCACCTATTCAGAGGACCTAGATTGGAATACCGAAGGATTTGACGCCATCAATGCTGTGATGTCAGACGGGCTACATGCCTATGGAACCTTGAACACCTCTGCATCAAAAGAAAAAACAACAGAGAGTTCAGAGATTTTTGAATTAAGCGCTGAAAAACCATTCGTTTGGGATGAACAAAAAATAGTAAAAATACCAGGCGTTAATACGAGTTTTTTTGATGGTGCAGCGTGCATGAGCGACACCTTTTTCGTGGACGATTATACTTACAAACGCGAATTGTATTTTGTTTCCGATCGTCAGGCTGAAAAAAGTTTAACAGACATTTTTGTAGCGACAGAAACAAACGGAATTTGGGGTGAAGCAGTTCTTCCTGTAACAACCATCAATACAACAGGCAGAGAAACCACACCTTTCATCACAGAAGATGGAACCTTATTGTTTTTTAGTTCCGATGCATTACCAGGAATGGGCGGCTACGATGTGTATTTCTGTAAAAGAAATGGAAATCAATGGTCCGCTCCTGTGAATTTAGGTGCGGCCTTCAATACCGTAAACGACGATACCCATTTTCAATATTATCCAGCACTTGGAAAAGCGGTCATGGCAGGAATCAGTGAGTTAGACGGTTTATTCAACTATAACATTTTTCAAATTGATTTGAGCGGAAAATCCTTTCCATTTATGAAATAAATGAACGATGTGGAATCACGATTGTATGCGCATCTATCAAAAGAACAAAACATCGAATTATGAAAAGAATCATTGCCAGTTTCCTCCTTGGATTCAGTTTGCTTCCAGTTAGCGCGCAAAAAGAAATAAGCATGATGGCGCCCATCAAAAAAGTGACCGTATTCTTTACGGGGGCTCAAGTGCAACACGAAATGAAAATGGACTTAGTTTCGGGACGACAAGACATTGTTTTTCAAAAGTTGACAGATTTTATCGATCCAAATACGGTTCAAGTGAAAGCCCAAGGGGATGTGACGATTCTATCGGTTCGTACACGAAAAAACTACGAGGATTTAAAAATCAGCAATGAAGAAATTCATGCCTTAAACGCGAAAAAGGAATTGCTGTATAAGAAAGACCAAGCCTTGCGCGATGAATACGTGATTCTAGAAATGGATAAAAATTTATTGCTACAAAACCGCGATTTAAAAGGTCAAGACCAAGGACTGAAAACGACGGAATTGAAAGAAGCCTATTTATTTATGCACACCAAACTAACGGAAGTCATCACACGTGAGACCGCTATTTTTGCTGAATTGGAGGAACTTCAAAAGAAAATGAATCAAATCGAGCAAGAAATCATAAGTCAGCGCTCCAAACCAGTCATTAATTATTCCGAAGTAGTTGTTGAAGTGGATGTCAATAAATCTTGTACGGCTGGATTCTTGTTTAATTACATCAGTCCAAATGCCACTTGGAAACCTTACTACGACATGCGCAGCGATGGCATCGGGAAACCTGTTCGATTGGAAGCGAAAGCGAATGTGAGTCAGACCACGGGCATCGAATGGAAAAATGTAGACTTGGTTCTGTCAACGAATGATCCTTATGAAAATGCGCAAGAACCGACTTTACAGCCTTGGATGATTTATTACAACAACTATCCGCAACAAAAAACACAGACCACACGCAACCTTCCCCAAGTAAGTTATGACGGAGAGAAACTTCGTGGGGAAGTCATTGATGCATCTACAGGTGAGGCCATGCCATTTGCCCGTGTTCAATTCGCCAATAATCCGAACATCGTCGCTGTGACCGATTTCGACGGGAAATTTGAATTGACCATTCCTAGGGGAGAGAATTATGTGAATGCAATTTTTGTTGGCTACAATACCGCACAACTTCAAATCACTTCTACTTATTTGAAATTTTTCCTGGAACCTCAAGAGGTCGTACTCGAAGAGATTCAAATTCGCGAATCACGATCGGATGAACCTGATTATTTCATAGATGGAATTCAAGTCACTTCAGAAGCAAATACAATCACTAGACAAGACATTTCACGTTTGCCCGCCAGGTCAGCAGATGGAATTGCGATGTCTGTAGCGGGAATTAACATTGGGAAAAAACGGAAAATGGAATATAAAAATGAAAGTACCGCATGGAAACCAAACACTGTAGCGACGACTATTACCAAAAAAGACTTACGTGTGGAATATGCGATTCAGTCCAAAATGTCGATTCCATCAGATGGCATGGACCACCGCGTGAGTATTGTCACACATGAGTTGCCTGCGTCTTACGAATACCATGTCGTTCCAAAAATCGACCCAAGTGTTTATTTATCTGCACAAGTCGTTGGTTGGGAGAAATTGAATTTATTGAGTGGCGAGTCCAATATTTACTTCGATGGAACCTTTATGGGTAAATCCTTCTTAGATGTTAACTCAACAAAAGATACGCTTTCCTTCTCCTTCGGTAAGGACAGTAAAATCAGTGTGGAGCGAACGCGCGTGAAAGAAAAATCAAAAATTAAAACCATTGGTTCACGTCAAAAATTCGATGTCACGTGGGAAATTAAAATTAAAAATAACGGTGGAGCTATGATTCCATTGATTGTGAAGGACCAATATCCAGTATCCAATCAAGAGGACATCAAAGTAAAACAAGGCGAATTAGTAGATGGTAAAGTCGATGAGAAAACCGGCATCATCACTTGGAGTTTCCTCAAAGGAATTTCAGGTAGTCAGACCATCACTTTTGACTATAGCGTGGATTCTCAATATGGAATTCAGCTTTATTTAGAATAAATTTTATCAGCAAGTTGAGGGAGCCACCAATGTTTTGTAACTTGGTGGCTTCTTTATGCAACGTTATTTTATTCAGATCGCCTATCGAGGAACAGCTTACCATGGCTGGCAGTCGCAACCGAATGCACCGAGCGTTCAGGAGACAATAGAAGGCTGTTTTTCAAAGTTATTCGGCAATCAAGCTATTTCCATTGTGGGATGTGGTCGAACCGATGCAGGAGTTCATGCGAAATCGTATTTTTTTCACGTAGACCTTCCACAAGAATGGGAAGAATCTCAACTATGTTTTAAGTTGAACCGAATGTTGCCTGCGGATGTGAGTGCGTTTGCTGCCTGGAAAGTTTCCTCGGATCTTCATGCACGATTTGACGCGGAAAAACGCACGTATCGTTATTTCATCCATCAACAAAAAGACCCCTTTCAACAAGATCAAAGTTGGTATTTCCCACAAAGGTTAGATTTTGTAGCGATGAATGCCGCTGCTCAGCGCTTGCTAGGCACCAAAGATTTTGGTTCTTTTTCCAAGTTACACACGGACGTTAAAACAAACATTTGTACCGTTTTTCATGCCGAATGGATTCGAAGTGAAGATCAGTGGTATTTTGAAATTTCCGCCAATCGATTTTTGCGCAATATGGTACGCGCCATTGTTGGTACCTTAATGGAAGTCGGCTTGGGTAAAATTCAAGTGGAAGACATCGACCAGATCATCGACGCCAAAGACCGAGGGGAAGCGGCAGTTTCGGTTCCAGCCCATGGCTTATTTCTTTGGGACATTTTGTATCCCTCATTAGCGAAAAAATAGTGGCAACAAAAAAGGCGACATTGCTGCCGCCTTCCTCCTCAATGTATTTCCCTTATTCTTGGTTGGACATATACGCTCGGTATAAATCAAAATAGCTTTTTGTTTCAACGACGATTGCACCACCCAATGTATCACCGTATTTCGCTGGAAGTCCGCCCGTGTAAACCATCATTCGATTGATTGAACAACTTGGCACACTAAAAACTTCGTTGCTTTTAATGCCATCTAGGACATAAATCATATCCCCTTTTCGCGCACCACGAAACATTAATTGTCCGTCGTCATCTACTTTAATTTCAGAGGACATGGAAGTTGCAAGGGTCTTAATGTCGAATTTATTCGCATTGTGAACAAGGTCTTTTGAAGTGAGTTCTTTCACCGGTAATTCACCATAAATCAAGCGAATGCGTGCCGTTGCAACGGGAACAGTTTTCATCGTTTGAACCGCGTTTGTGTTCATCATAATTGTTCCCACATTGCAATAGGCTTCGATGGGAACATCCACAGGAATTCCTTTTAACGAATCCGTTCTAAATACAATGTACATCGTGTATTTTCCTACTGGAACGCTGGAAATTCGGAATCGTCCGTCGGCATCGGTCATGGCATAGTATTTCTTGTCCTGATCTTCCACCACTGCGCGTGCATTTTGCAAGGGTTTGTCGTCGTTGAAATTCATCACCTTCCCGATGATGTCTCCTGTTACAGACTGAGCAATTGTGTTTCCTGCTAAAATCAGCATCCACACCGCGAACCATTTTTTCATAGCTTTTGTTTTTGGATTTCTATTGAGATGTCGGGTGTTGCATGATTCCACAAATTGAATAAAAAAAAGGCCCACATTTCTGTGAGCCTTCCTATGATAATCGATTCCATTATGCTTCGATGCTTGCGCTGCTTGTCAATAAATCGCGATTGACTTTTTTAAATAGTCCTTGCAAAACCTTACCTGGACCAACTTCAATCACTTCTGCGCAGCCATCTGCCAACATGTGTTGCATGATCTGTGTCCATTTTACAGCACCCGTTAATTGCAACACTAAATTTTTCTTAATTTCACTCGGATCCGTTACCGCCTGAGCATTCACATTTTGATAAACCGGACAAGAAGGTTGTGCAAAATGCGTTGCTTCGATGGCTGCAGCAAGTTCTTCGCGAGCAGGTTCCATTAAGGGTGAATGGAAAGCACCGCCCACCTGAAGTAACAATGCTCTTTTGGCACCTGCTTCTGTCAATTTCGCACATGCTACTTCCACTGCTGGAATCGCACCGGAAATCACCAGTTGACCTGGACAATTGTAATTTGCCGGAACCACAACTCCATCAATTTCAGCACAGATTCGTTCTACTACATCGTCTTCTAGTCCTAAAATAGCCGCCATGGTCGATGGTTGCATTTCACAGGCTTTTTGCATCGCCATTGCACGTTGAGAAACCAAACGAAGTCCGTCTTCGAAACTCAATGTTTTATTTGCAACTAAGGCCGAAAATTCACCAAGCGAATGTCCTGCTACCATTGCTGGCTGAAAAGAATCTCCAAGGCAAGCCGCTAAAATCGTTGAATGAAGAAAAATTGCTGGTTGCGTTACTTTCGTTTCTTTCAATTCCTCCTCAGATCCTTCAAACATGATTTTTTGAATATCGAATCCGAGTATTTCATTCGCTTTCTGAAACATCGATTTGGCTAAATCTGAATGTTCATATAACTCTTTACCCATTCCGGTGAATTGTGCACCTTGTCCAGGAAATACGTATGCTTTCATAGTGTTTTATTTGGGTGTAAAATTAAGCATTCCTTCGAAATCTTATAACTGTCCGTCGGAATGATAGCGTCCCGCTTTGAAAATTCTTACTTTTTGGAGGATCCCATCACTGTCATAATCATATACTTTTCCATCCCAAAGTTGACCGTTTTTGAATTCTCCTTCCATCCATATTTCGTCGTTGTCGTTGTACACTTTGTTGTATCCATTCGCCACAAATTTGAGTCCTTTCATGCGAGGATTTGCAATTTTTGGAGGATAAATGACTGACTCCGTGTTTCTAGTCGTTTGACTAACTGGTGGCGTATTTGCATATTTTTTCAAGTTAACAATGGCACCACTCGCCGAAAGTTCATAGGATTCCGTTAGTACACCTTGTACACTGTACCGATTGACTTTGCCCATCAGCGTTCCGTTCTTCATGGTATATTCCAAGGCAATCTTCCCATTTTCATGGTAATAAACAACCTTTCCTGTTTCTTGTCCTTCGTTGTTATAACTCGCCTTGTAGGAAATCTGTCCGTTCTCAAAATAGCGCACCAAACTTCCCTTGTACCCATTTTTACCAATGCTTCCTTGTTCCATGATGTGTCCATTCGCATAGAAACGCGTATACGCTCCTTCCGGACGGTTATCGGTATAATTCCCTTTCAGCTTTGGCGTTTTTCCATCCTTGTGGTATTTTGTCCAAATCCCTTCTTTGCGTCCATCGACGTAAATTCCCTCTTCCACTTTTCCCGTTTTTGAAATGCCAGATTTTGGTTTATCTGCTCCGGTATAGACCCATTTTCCGGTGCGTTTACCGTGTACATCTTTTTTGTTCTGAGCAAAAGATATACCTGCACTAAAGAGGAGTAGGAACGTTAGAAAGTATTTAATCATCTGAAAAACTTATGGTAAAAGTATGAAAAGAAGCACGAAATCTGTGAATAACTCCTGAAAAATTGACGCAAAAGAAAAGCGATAAAAAAGTAATTTTGAAGTGCATATGTTGACATTCAATCCACAAGAAATTTCGGTACAACGCGTACATCAGTTGCTGCTTGGTGCCATTGGTCCGAGACCAATCGCTTTTGCATCAACGGTAAACGAAGCTGGGCAGCCAAATTTGGCTCCTTTTAGTTTTTTCAATGTTTTTAGTGCCAATCCACCAATTCTTATTTTTTCACCTGCTCGATCAGGACGCACCAATGAGACGAAGGATACCTACAAAAATGTAAAAGTAGTTCCTGAGGTGGTCATCAATGTTGTAAATTTCGACATGGTCCATCAGATGAGTTTGGCCAGTTCACCGTATTCAGCTGACATTAGCGAATTTGATAAAGCCGGACTAACAGCTTTGCCATCAGAAACAATCAAGCCTTTTCGTGTAGGAGAATCTCCTGTTCAGTTCGAGTGTAAGGTCCTTGAAGTTAAGGAACTCGGGCACGAAGGTGGAGCGGGAAATTTAATCATTTGCGAAGTTTTACGCATTCACATCCAGGAGGAATTGATGGATGCCAACGGACTCATCGATCAACATAAAATTGATTTGGTGGCACGTATGGGTGGTGACTGGTATTGTCGAGCAGACGTAAACGCAATGTTTGAAATCAAAAAACCAATTACTACTTGTGGGATTGGTTTCGATGCCTTGCCTAAAGACCTTAAAAATAGCCGCATTCTTAGTGGGAATGATTTAGGTCAACTAGCGGGAATCGAGGAATTGCCGAATGAAACGGATGTTAACGAATACAAGCTGATTGAACTAAGCGAATTATTTGTATCTTTAGAAAACGACGCTGTCGAATTGGAAAAACAACTTCATCAAAAAGCGAAAGCACTTTTAGCAGAGAATAAACTCGAAGAGGCTTGGCTTACATTATTAGCATTTAACAATTAAAATATAATTCAATGTTTAAATTCACCGGAACCATTAAGGTTATCCAACCAACGCAACAAGTCACTGAGAAATTTGCAAAAAGAGAATTCGTCGTGACTGATACAACTTCCATGTATCCACAGGATATTCTATTTCAAGCAACACAGGACAAATGTAGTATGTTAGATGGCTACAACGTAAACGATCAAGTGGAGGTGTCCTTTAATCTTCGTGGACGCGAGTGGACCAGCCCTCAAGGTGAAATCAAATATTTCAATACCATTGAAGCGTGGAGAATTGAACGTCCAGGTCAAGGTGCTGGAATGCCAGCTGGCGGACCATCAGCGATGTCTTTGGGTTCTGCACCAGCAGCTTCTACAAGCAGTCCCATTACTGCTGCAGAAGAGGATGATGATCTTCCATTCTAAGAAGTAAAAAACCAATAAAAAAGCCCTGAGATTAAAATCGTCAGGGCTTTTTTTATGTTCTTTCTTGTTGCTTAATACATCAGCATGGCTAAACTGCAGCCGACGAGAATGCTCATTAATTTCATCAAATTGAATTTATGATTTTCCGTTGTTTCAAATATGATTGTCGTTGAAATGTGCAAGAACATCCCAACGACCACTGCTAAAATTACATGAACATCAAGTCCAAGTTGAGCAGGCGACATGTTAAATCCAAGCAGAACACCAAGGGGTGTCATGATGGCAAATAACATCAAAACGAACCAAGATTGTAAGTGACTTAATTTGGTGTTGATTAATAAGGTCATTAAGGCAATTGCCACTGGAACTTGATGAAAAATAATTCCCCAAAACAAGGATCCGTGTCCATGATCATGCGTATTGACAATCCCCATGTACTCGTTTCCCAGCGGTATCCCTTCAATAATGGAGTGAACAGATAACGAGATAAACAAGACCCAAGGCAAAGGTTGTCCTTTGTGGACATGCACGTGACCGTGCTCAATTCCGCCGGAAAAATACTCAAGGATTAACTGAACTAAGAATCCAAGCAGAATGAATATTCCCATTTTCGCTTGTCCATCTGCGTATATATCTGGAATCAAATGCTGAAAAATAATCGCTAATAAGAATCCACCGCTAAAAGCCAATGCCAATTTAATGAATTGACTTTTGTTCGTCGCATTTAAATACGTTACCACCAATCCGCCTAAAATAACAGAAGCGATGAGCCCGATAAAAACCAATGTTATATTCATTCTTTTATTTGTGCTAATAGGATTAAACGATCCGATGTTTCTTCATCGAAGGCCGTCAAATCATAGGACCCAAAGGTATCGATAATCTTAAAATTGCTTTCTAACAGTGCTAGAAAATCTGCTAAAAACAAAGCTTGAACGCGCTCCATGTATTGACTTACATGTCCGTTGTCATTGACCTGAATGTGTTTAAAAATGTGCTTGCCATCGTAGGACCTTTTGATGTCAAACGACAATCCTTCCAGCATTTTTTCTTCTGAAGGAACCAAGTGTTGAACGACTTTTTTCGCATTCATGAAATCGATGAGTAGACGACCACCGGGAACTAACATCTGTGCAATCGAATCACACATGCGTTTGTTTTCGCTTTCATCGTCGAAGTATCCAAAGCTCGTGAACAAGTTAAAAATGACATCAAATTGTTCATTTTCCAAGACTTCTCTCATGTCATGTGTCTGAAACCGCAATTTCTCATGTGCAAATTCATTGGCGCATTGAATGCTATTTGGAGAAAGGTCAACACCCATTACGTGATGATTGAATTCACTTAAGAATTTCGCATGACGTCCTTTTCCGCAGGCTAGATCTAACAAACGAGCATTCTCGGGTAAATCTAAGTGCGTCAGAATATTTTGAATGAATCGTTCTGCTTCTTGATCATCCCTGTTCTGATACAACACATGATAATAACTGGTATCAAACCAATCTACAAACCAATCCTTTTTCGACATGATGCAAAAGTACGACAATTAATTTTTGTTTAATTTCGAGGCATGATAAAACGCATTGGATTAACCGGAGGGATTGGCGCAGGGAAAACAACGATTGCTCAACTTTTGGAAGCCATGTCCTACCCTGTTTACTATTCGGATGTGAGAGCCAAGGTTTTGAGCGACCACCATCCAGTAATTCGCACGGAATTAATACAATTACTTGGAGAGGAAACCTATATCGATGATCGACTAAATCGCGTTTATGTGAGTGATCAAATTTTTTCGAATCCTGAGTTGCGTTTGAAAGTGAATCAGATTATTCATCCGGTCGTTCGGAAAGATTTTGAAGATTGGGCTGCTCAGCAAACCAGCCGATTGATTTTCAACGAAGCCGCTATTTTGTTTGAAACGGGAGCCTATCAGCAATTTGATGCAGTACTGCTTGTTTGCGCTCCAACGAGCATTCGAATTCAACGCGTGATGCTGCGCGATCATTGCAGCAAAGCATCCGTGGAACAGCGCATTGAAAGTCAATGGACGGATGAACAAAAACGTTCATTTACGCCGTATTGTATAGAGAATGACGGTCGTCAACCCTTACTCATTCAATTGGAAAAAATCGTATCAGCGCTCGAGGCTTAGTATACCATTTTAATGGAAATAACTTTGTCTTTGTCTAATTTGATGGCACATTCTTCAAAACTTGGCGCTGATAATTTCGGACGCATGTTATTTGAAAATGCATAAGCCTCTGTTGGGATACCAAAGAAATTTTTATCGCATATTTTATTGCTGTTGTCATCATGATAAACCACAACGGCGTAATTGCTTGCTTCTAAATCCGTGAATTGAAATTTAACTTCCGGCGCTTTGGCATCCACGCGCGCCAAACGATGGGTTTTTCCTGTTTGTGTGAATAAGGCTGGATTCTTATACAAGGCGAATTCAATGAGGCCTTTGCTATGTTGGAGCGAAGTTACTTTGACGGTTAAATCAAAACCTTCCTTGAAGGGCTTATTCGATAAAGGAAAAAGAAGGTAACTCAGCGAAAAAATACCAATGGCCAGTTTAAACATAAAATGCGTACTAGTTTATTTTCAAATAGATGCCGATTGTCATTTGCTTATTGCTCAAGGAAAAAATGGAATTTCCAACGTTTTTCATCCATTCCTTCCATGCCCCGAATTCATACCCGTTGCTGAGATCTCGCTGACCTTCGTAATAGGAAATCTTACAGCCAAAACGTTTCGTAAAATTGAAGGACGCGTAGGCAAAATAACCATAATCGAAATGAGCATTGGTATTGGGACCAGTTACCGTTCCTAGGTCTGTGCTATTCGATGCATAAGCGGCAATGGACGAAAAGTTTGTTGTCATACTTCCCGCAACTCTGTAACGCGCCTCAATACCTCCACCAACATGCAATTTCCAAGCATTCAACTGTAAACCAATTGGCAAAGAAATCATGTCCGCAGTCGTTAGTTTATCGCTTGTATACGTTCCTTGTAAACTCCCATCTGGATTGTATGCATTTTGAGAGGTCACATATCTTCCATTGGTTTTCACATAACCCAAACCAGAAAATACGGTCGCAAATTTCAAAACGGTGTAACTCAGTTCCACTCCTCCACTCGCTGCAAACTTCCAATAAACTTTTGGATCCAATTCATTTTGCTGGATTAAATTA
>JAHEMQ010000038.1 GCA_024643555.1 Crocinitomicaceae bacterium
TGGTCTGGATCAACGGCATCTGCAGCTACAGCCTTGGACTTAGGCGCAGGATTACATACGGTAACGGTAACTGATATGAATGGTTGTGTTCAAACCCTTGATGTAACAATCAACGAACCACTTCCTTTGTCGATTACTTTCTTAACACAAGACACGATGATTTGCTCTGAGGATGCCATCCTATTAACAGCAACTGGAGCGGGTGGATCAACTACATATAATTATTCATGGACAGAGAATGGATTGCCAATTGGAAATGGAAGTTCCATTACGGTAGATCCTGTCAATTCTGGTACTGTTTATTGCGTTACATTGAGTGAAGCCTGTGGTTCGCCAACGACAACTGAATGTATGACCATTGTTTTCCCTCTTGAAATCATCCCAAATACGGTTCCGGATCATTCCATTCGTTGTCTACCAGGTGATTTTGTATTCAGTAATATGTCAACCAATGGTGGAGACGTTGCAACTACGCAATACATCTTTTCAAATGGAGATTCGTACACAGTAAATGGACTTGATCCGCTTCCTGAAACCTTACCAATACCAGGAACATACTCGGTTGACATGATTGTCACTTCAGTTCATGGCTGTTTGTATTTCGGGCATTTCCAAGATATTGTAGAAGTTACTCCTTTGCCAACAGCTGATTTCACCATGTCAAAAAGTCCATTAACGTGGTTCGAAACGACCGTTCAAACCAATGACATTTCTTCTGGGAATATCGCAAATTACAATTGGATAAGTGCTGGTGCAACAAACATTGTAAACAATGGCGGTAGCGCTATGATTACCTATCCAGAAGGAGTGATGGGGACTTATGAAATCACCTTAGTGGTAACAACCAATCAAGGATGTTCGGACTCCGCCACGTATGAAATTCAAGTGGTTTCCGATGTGATTTTCTATGCTCCAACTGCATTTACTCCTGACGACGATGAGCACAATCAAGTTTGGTTGTTTTATGTGGAAGGAATTGATAAAGAAAACTTTGAATTAACCGTTCACAATCGTTGGGGTGAAACAGTATGGGAAACGCACGACGTAAACTCCTATTGGGATGGCTACTACAATGGGCAAAAAGTTCAACCAGGCATTTATACATGGAAAGCATGGTATAAAGAATTGGATAACGATGGGAAAACAGAAAAATCTGGTATCATCAATGTAATTCGTTAATCATGCTGAAAATTCTTGCTTTCTCCAGTATTTCACTTTTTATAGGTACTTGTTCCAAAGTGGATTTGGCTACTCTGAATGCGTATGTTCCAACAACGACAACACCTACTGCTCCAAAATTGAGCAATCAAGAGGTCATCTCGGGATTAAAAGAGGCTTTGAATGTTGGAATTAAAAATTCAGTAAATCTCACATCCGTAACAGATGGATTCCTTAAAAACGAAGCCATTCGTTTAGCTTTTCCTCCTGACGCCATTAAAGCGCGACAAAAGGCGATTGATTTGGGAATGACTGCACAAGTGGAGAAGTTTGAAACAACACTGAATCGAGCAGCTGAAGAAGCCACAAAAGAGGCACTGCCTATTTTCATGGATGCCATTACGAACATGACTGTTCAAGATGGTTTTGCTATTCTGAATGGTGGAAATGGAGCAGCGACCAAATTCTTAAAGGACCAAACAACTACCAAATTGACCACTGCCTTCTCACCTAAAGTAGCAGATGCCATTTCTCGTGTGAAACTGACAGAATATTGGAGTCCAATCATGAACAAATACAACGCCGCTATGGCTTTGACCGGAGGAGAAAAGATTAATCCTGATTTGAACGCTTATGTCACACAGAAAGCGATTGAAGGACTTTTCAAAATGGTGGAGCAAGAAGAAAATAAAATCCGTAAGGATCCAGCTGCGCGTGTCACTGAATTACTTTCAAAAGTTTTCGGTAGTTTATAATTCGATGCAATTTCCAGCAACAGAACTTGTACTGAACGACAAGGGTCAGGTGTATCACCTTGGCATGTCTCCATCGGAACTAGCCCACAAGATTATTTTAGTGGGAGACCAAGATCGTGTGTCGCTTATTTCTGCTTTTTTTGATGAGATTGAACACCGAAGCCAACACCGCGAATTTGTTTGTCACACTGGAATATACCAAGGAAAACGCATCAGTGTACTTTCCACCGGGATTGGCACAGACAACATTGATATATGCATGCAGGAATTGGATGCCATGGTCAACATTGATTTGTACAAACGAGAAGAGAAATCCGAAAAAACAACATTAGAAATCGTGCGCATTGGAACCTGCGGAATCCTACAAACGACGATTCCGATTCATTCCTATCTATTGTCTACTCATGCATATGGATTTGATAACGTGGCACATTTCTATCCGATTGAATTTCGCACAGAAGAACGTTCACTTTGTGCCGCTATCGATCAACACCTAGCATTGCCATCTGGAATTCACCCCTATTTCATTGCGGCAAACGAGGAATTAACTTCTCGATTTAGATCCGAAGATACACATGAAGGAATCACCGTGACTAGTTCTGGCTTCTATGGTCCACAAGGACGCAGTTTGAGGCTAGAAAGCAAGATTAAGGACATCCACATCAAACTCGGAAGTTTTCATCACGAAGGGCAAAAAATTGTCAATTTTGAAATGGAAAGTTCCGCCATTTTTGCTTTAGGAAGACAATTAGGTCATGCCTGCACCACCATTTGTTTGGGGGTTGCCAATCGTCCAAATATGGAATTCTCCAAAGGAAGTGAAAGGGAAATGAGAAGTTTAATTGAATACGTTTTGCAACGATTCTAATTATTTCAAGTACTTATCGATTTGAATGTGTAGATTGATTCCACGCAGCTCACCACCACTTGCGACAATGTGTCCTTCTCCATCTACTAAAAATGCAGAAGGTATGGATGCGACGCCATAATTGGCAGAAGCAATTCCATCTTTATCCAGCACATGATTTTTCCAAGATAAATGATCGGCTTTAATCGCTTGTTTCCAGGCATCTTCCTGACGATCTAGAGAAACGCTAAAAACTTCAAATCCTTTGGCATTTTTAAATTCCTTGGATTTATACTTCGTATAGGCTTCCACTACATTCGGACTTTCATTTCGACAGGGTCCACACCAGGAAGCCCAAAAGTCCACCAGTACCATTTTCCCACGTAAGTCAGATAGTTTTCTGATTTTCCCATTCGTTCCGACCAACTTAATTTCAGGGGCTAAGTCCTTCGAATCAAACGATTCTTCCGTGCGGAAACACAGCGAATAGCACGTAAACGCCAATAGGAAAAGTCCACCAAAAATCAATTGTTTTTTCATTATCCTACGCGACGAATATCAGCTCCAATATTATTCAAACGCAATTCAATGTCTTGGTAACCACGATCAATTTGCTCGATGTTCTCGATGACACTTTTTCCTTTCGCGGACAAAGCAGCAATTAACAAGGAAACTCCTGCGCGGATATCCGGTGAAGACATGGTGATGCCACGTAAATCATGCTCACGATTTAATCCAATCACGGTTGCTCTGTGTGGATCACACAAAATAATTTGCGCGCCCATATCAATTAATTTGTCCACGAAGAACAAACGCGATTCAAACATCTTTTGATGAATCAATACGGAACCTTTTGCTTGTGTAGCCACCACCAAAATGATGGACAACAAATCCGGTGTAAATCCTGGCCAAGGTGCATCGTAAATTGTTAAAATAGATCCATCAATAAATGTATCAATTTCGTACGATTCCTGAGCTGGAATGTAAATATCATCACCACGACGTTCCAATTTAATTCCCAAGCGACGGAACACATTTGGAATGATTCCCAAATTATCCCAACTTACATCCTTAATCGTAATTTCGGATTTCGTCATGGCCGCTAAACCAATGAAACTTCCTATTTCAATCATATCAGGAAGAATGCGGTGAAAGCATCCACCTAATTTCTTTACACCTTTGATGATTAACATGTTGGAACCAATCCCGCTGATATTCGCACCCATGGCGTTCAACATTTTACACAATTGTTGAATGTACGGCTCACATGCTGCGTTGTAGAAAGTCGTTTCGCCTTCCGCCATCACTGCAGCCATCAAAATATTTGCAGTCCCTGTAACCGATGCTTCATCCAAGTGGATGTAAGCACCTTTCAAGTTCTTCGCTTCTACAGAATAGAAATGTTCTCCTGCATCGTAATTGAACTTTGCTCCAAGCAAGGCAAATCCTTCGAAGTGCGTATCTAAACGACGACGACCGATTTTGTCTCCGCCTGGTTTCGGAATAAAACCAACGCCATATCGTGCCAACAAGGGTCCAACAATCATAATGGATCCACGTAAAGAAGATGCACGTTTTTTAAAGTCTTCGGATTCCAAGTATTTCAAATCAATATCCTTCGCTTGAAAAATGTACGTTCCTTTTTCAACTTTCTCTACCTTCACCCCCATCGTTTGAAGCAAGGCGATGAGTTTGTTGACATCCACGATGTCTGGAATGTTCGAGATTGTCACTTTCTCCTCCGTCAACAACGGCGCACAAAGCACTTGAAGTGCCTCATTTTTTGCTCCTTGAGGAATTAATTCACCTTTTAATGGTTTGCCACCGTATATTTCAAATGAAGCCATTTTTTATTGCTTTTTTTGGAATTTCTTTTTTTGTTTTTGTTTGAAGTTATTCGACTTCCCAAATTTCTTGTTATTCGCGCCGATACCTAAAGTCCTTAATAAGGTGTTTGTATTCACCAAATCGTCTGGATTTTCGAGAATGAGTTCACCTTTCGACAGTTCCTTTAAGTGTTCCGCAATGACGTTGTTTTCTACGGCGTCATTGTTATGCGATAAATATTGTTTTTTCATGAAATTCGCCATCGACGTTTTCAAGTACTCTTTTTCCGCAGGGTCGCCCGTATTTTTTGCCTCCTCTAAAATAGACTGCGTGTATTTTCCGTAGTGACCATAGCGAATGTTGCTTTTCGGATAGTCTAACAATTGTGGCTTCTCGTTCAGCACTTCCTGTTTAGGAATTTCATACGGGGAATCAACATCTAATTTAAAATCAGACATGACGAATAAATGCGTCCATAATTTGTGACGGTAATCATCTACATCGCGTAAATGCGGATTCAGTTGACCCATCACCTCAATGATTGCCTGTGCTGCACGATTCCTCTCTACTCGGTCCACAATTTCCATTGCGTGTGCAATCATATTCTGCACATTTCGACCATATTCTGGCAATATCAACTTCCCTCTGGTGGTGTTGTATTCCATGTTTTCTATTTTCAATTTTCAAAGTGTTTACCAAGCGCTGTATCAAACAAGTGCTTCGCTTCTGTTATAAATCCGTAATGCTCCTCATCGATTTGCATTTTTCCTTTTGTCACGTGTCCGAGTAATGTAATGTTTACTCCTGAATTTACCATGTACTCGAGGAAGGCTTCTTCTTGCTCTTCCGTCACAGATACAACCACGCGACCTTGTCCTTCTCCAAATAAGAATGCATCTTCACGAATTTCCGAATCGGTTACAATATCAAATCCTAGTTCACGAGGCATGGACATTTCGACCAAGGTAACAAATAATCCACCATCTGAAACATCGTGAACAGCATTCACTAAATTATTTACAATCAATCCTTTAATTGATTGTTGCATGGCAAATTCTTTCTCTAAATCGAAATAAGGAGCCGGAGATGCTTTGATTCCATGATACGTTGCCAAATATTCAGAAGACGCAATGTCCTCCGTGTATTCACCCACCATAAAAATCAAATCCCCTTTTTGTTTAAAGTCCAAGGTCATGACTTTATTCTTGTCTTCCACTAATCCAATCATTCCAATTGTCGGTGTTGGGAAAACCGGAATCTCAACCCCATTCATCGATGTTTGGTTGTAGAAGGAAACATTACCACCTGTCACTGGCGTTTCGAATTTCAAACAAGCGGCTGACATTCCTTTGATTGCCCCAACAAACTGCCAGTAGGACTCAGGATTGTATGGATTACCAAAGTTCAAGCAATTCGTAATTGCACTTGGTTGTCCACCCGCACACACGATGTTACGTGCTGCTTCCGAAACCGCAATCATGGTTCCCACCTCAGGATCTGCATTCACATATCGTGAATTACAGTCAACAGTCATCGCCAAGGCTTTATTCGTTCCTTTGATATTCACCACACCCGCATCCGACGGACGATTTGTGGTCATCGTACGAGTACCGACCATCGAGTCATATTGCTCATATACCCATCGTTTTGAAGCAATGTTCGGCATTTGCAACATGGCATAACCAACTTCCTTCAAGTTTTCAGGCTGAGGAACCTGAGAGATGCTAAATTTCTTGTATTCTTGGTAGTAAGCAGGTTCTGAATATTCGCGTTTGTTTTGCGGAGCACCTCCACCAAGAACCAAGGATTCAGCAGGAACATCTCCTACCAATTCTCCATCCATGTAATAGCGAATACGTCCGGTATCTGTCACGTGTCCGATCTCCTCCGCATGTAAATCCCATTTATCGAAAATGCGTTTCACCTCAGACTCTTTGCCTTTTTGAACCACCACTAACATGCGTTCTTGAGATTCTGACAACAGAATTTCGTAAGGCAACATATTATCTTGACGCGTCGGAACTTTGTCCAAATAAATTTCCATTCCTACATTTCCTGCAGCACTCATTTCACAAGTCGAACAAGTAATTCCTGCCGCCCCCATATCCTGCATGCCTACAATCGCATCCGTTTCTGACAATTCCATGGTTGCTTCCAGCAAAAGTTTTTCCATGAATGGATCTCCGACTTGAACGGATGGCAAATCCGAAGCGGAATCTTCCGTAATATCTTTCGACGCGAACGCCGCACCAGCGATTCCATCTTTACCGGTTGCTGAACCAACAATAAACACAGGATTTCCCGGTCCTTTCGCTGTCGCTGAAATAATTTTTTTCGTATCTATAATTCCCGCAGAGAAGGCATTCACTAACGGATTCGTGTTGTATGATTCGTCGAAGAACACTTCCCCACCAACGATTGGAATACCAAAGGCGTTTCCATAATCTCCGATTCCTTTTACAACCCCTTTCACCAACCATTTCGTGCGCGCTTCTTCAATGCTTCCAAAACGCAGGGAGTTCAATTGTGCAATCGGACGCGCACCCATCGTAAAGATGTCGCGATTGATTCCACCCACTCCTGTTGCTGCTCCTTGATATGGTTCTAAGGCACTTGGATGATTGTGTGATTCGATTTTAAACACACACCCTAATCCATCCCCAATATCAACTAATCCTGCATTTTCTTCTCCTGCTTTCACCAACATGTGAGGACCATCTTTCGGTAAAGTTTTCAACCAAAGGATTGAGTTTTTATACGAACAATGCTCACTCCACATCACAGAGTAAACTGCTGTCTCCGTAAAATTCGGTGTTCGACCAAGGATTCCTTTGATCATCTCAAACTCATCCGCACGTAGTCCTAAATCAATTGCTTGTTCAAGCGTCGCTTCTTTTTGCAGGGTACTTTCCATTCTTTGAATTTTCTGAAACAAAAGTACGTATTTAAATAGGAACTGAGTTCGGATTTTTGAGTGTTTACCAACGTTTTTTTAACATTTTTTCAAGTTTTGAAGATCCTTTTGAGCCTCCATTCCCGAATTTTAAATTAGGAAGACAATCTCCTAAATTTTCAGAAAGCTCGTTTGGGGAAAAACGACTTGTCACTTTCCTGAAAAAACGTAAATTTGTAACCTAAAAACAAATCATATGAATTACGACATCATTGTTGTGGGAAGTGGCCCAGGTGGATATGTAACTGCCATTCGTGCGTCTCAATTAGGACTTAAAACGGCTATTGTTGAACGTGAATCACTCGGTGGAATTTGCTTGAATTGGGGATGTATTCCAACAAAAGCCTTATTGAAATCCGCAAACGTTTTTGAATACCTTTCACATGCAAGTGACTATGGAATTAACGTGAAAGAAGCTTCCGCTGATTTCGGTGCCATGATCCAAAGAAGCCGCGATGTCGCGAGTGGAATGAGCAATGGGATTCAATTCTTGATGAAGAAAAATAAAATTGATGTACTGAAAGGAAATGGCGTCATCAAAGCAGGAAAAGTAGTTTCTGTTACGGATGAAGCTGGAACAACAACGGACTACACCGCAACGAAAGGATTAATAATCGCGACAGGTGCTCGTTCACGAGTTCTTCCGAACTTACCACAAGATGGTGAAAAAATAATTGGATACCGTCAAGCCATGACCCTTCCAACACAACCAAAAAAATTAGTGGTGGTTGGCTCTGGAGCAATCGGAATTGAGTTCGCTTATTTCTATAATGCCCTTGGAACGGAAGTTACCGTGGTAGAATACCTTCCAAATATTGTTCCGGTTGAGGACGAAGATGTTTCGAAACAATTGGAGAAATCGTTTAAAAAAGCTGGAGTCAACATCATGACCAATGCTTCTGTTGAATCGGTCGATACTTCTGGAAAAGGATGTGTTGTGACGGTAAAAACAACAAAAGGTGAAGAAAAAATCGAATGCGACGTGGTTCTATCTGCGGTTGGAATCCAAGCGAACATTGAAAATATTGGATTAGAAGAAGTTGGAATTGTTGTCGACAAAGGACGTATCCTTGTGAATGACTACTACCAAACAAACATCCCAGGATACTACGCCATTGGTGATGTTGTTCCTGGGCCTGCTTTAGCACACGTTGCTTCAGCGGAAGGAATTATTTGTGTGGAGAAAATCGCTGGACATCATCCAGAGCCATTGGATTATGGAAATATCCCAGGATGTACGTATTGTTCTCCAGAAATAGCATCTGTTGGAATGACCGAAAAAGCAGCGAAAGAAGCTGGATACGAAATCAAAGTGGGTAAATTCCCATTCTCTGCCTCAGGTAAAGCAAGTGCTGCCGGAGCGAAAGATGGATTTGTGAAATTGATTTTCGACGCAAAATACGGCGAACTCCTTGGTGGACACATGATCGGTGCAAATGTTACCGAAATGGTCGCTGAATTAGTAGCTGTTCGTAAATTAGAAACAACAGGAGAAGAGTTAATCAAAACGGTTCATCCTCACCCTACCATGTCGGAAGCCATCATGGAAGCTGCCGCAGCGGCTTACGGTGAAGTGATTCACTTATAAGATTTCAGAAATAGTAGATTGGAAAGAACGCAATGACTTGCGTTCTTTTTTTTGTCCTTCAGTTCATTGATTTCGATCTACGAAAGAGTCAGCTGGTAAATCATTTGAGCAACAGAAAAGGAAATGGCAACAAACTGTGCAATGACAAACCATTGAAACGGTTTTCTTTCTTTGCTTTTCCAGATAAACACCATCATGAGCAGTCCGGAAAAAATTAATCCATCCGCGCCGACGAACAAAACAGATGGTACTAATAACACTAGAAAAGTGATCAAATACCTGCGTTTTTTCGGATGATGTTGAAGCATGCTTCGAAACATGAAGAACCAAGCGGTACCTGTAAAAAGGATGGATGAAATGAATTTTCCAAGCAAGCTCACTTGAGATGTGGCAAGTTGCAGATCAATCGTTCGCTCGATTAAATTGGAGAATTGAAAAGATAGAAAAAGGCAATTTAGAAGCACACCAACGCCAAGTAACCAAACAAAAGGCATTGTTTTTATTTCACTGCGATAGTTCCAAATGAAAAGCACCCATAAAAACAATTGTAGCGGATCAAAAAGAAGGGATGGAGCCATCCAAAATATGTTCGTGAATCCATTCCAAAACATGAACAACAGAACGACTGCAATGCTTCGTTGCACCCAAATTCGTTCGAAGTTCAGTTTATTTTCCAAGTGCTTCGTAAATGAAATCAAAGGTAGAAAGAATCACAGGTTCTCCATCCACCACCGCAATATCGTGCTCGAAATGTGCACTTGGTTTGCCGTCAGCAGTTACAATCGTCCATTTATCGTCTAAGGTCATGACTTTTTCAGTACCCATGTTGATCATCGGTTCAATCGCAATGGTTAATCCATTTTGAATTTTCTTCCCACGTCCACGTCGACCATAATTCGGTACCTGTGGTTCTTCGTGTAATTCTTTTCCAAGTCCGTGACCAACTAAATCACGCACCACACCATACCCATGTTTTTCTGCATGTTGCTGAATGGCCCAACCAATATCCTCGATTCTGTTTCCTGCTTTCGCTTCTGCAATTCCCAAATACAAACATTCCTTGGTAACCTCCAATAATTTCTTTACTTCTGGTTTCACTTCACCCACTTCAAAGGTATAAGCATGGTCACCATAGTACCCTTTGTATACCGAACCACAATCCACTGAAACGATGTCTCCATCTTCAAAAGGACGCTCCGTCGGTAATCCGTGCACCACTTGTTCGTTGACTGAAATCAACAAGGTACTTGGACACCCATACAAACCAAGGAAACCAGGAATGGCATTTTGAGAACGGATGTAATCTTCTGCCAGTTGATCTAAAAATTTAGGTGTCACTCCAGGCTTCATGTGCTTTGCAACCAATCCAAGGGTGCGACTCACAATCTGCGCTGCTTCGCGCATGATTTCAATTTCCTGTGGCGTTTTGTATTTGATCATTATTTTTTCTAGAAAAGACATGCGCAAAGATAGTGATTCGAATTGAATTTTAAGGTGGTCGTCTGCACGTGAATCACAAGCTCACTAAGTATTCCATGGTATCTACACCATCTGCATAATCCATTAAACTCGGACATTGCGCCTGTCCGAAAGGAATAAACTGTTGTCCAACCACACATTGGATTTGGTTTTTATGTTGCGTCAAGTATTGATTTACATCTGTTTGATTGACATAGAATTGATAATGCAACATAGCCAATGGCGAAAACAACTGGTCCGATTCTTTCATCAACAAGAAGTTGTTGTCCAAAAATACACTTAAGTTCATCAAATGAACAGCTTTGTTGTAATCGTAATTGTTTCCATATTTCTTATTGTTGACCACATCCGAAAGATCCACAATTGCTTCAAAGAAACGATTCAAATCGAATCCTTCTGGGAAAAGCAAATGCGTTACATTTCGACAACCACGTCCAAAATACGATAAACAATCTTCACCAAGCGCTCGAAGTTCTTCCTTTGATTCGTTTCCGGTTAACACGGCAACAGAGGTACGATGTCCACGAAACAAATGAGGAACATGTGAAAAATACTGTTCAAAATGCAACATGCTTTGATTACTCCCTGTGGCAATTACCGCATCGTAACCTTCCAATTTTCGATCCGAGAATCGAATGTGTTGCTCCAATTCAGGCTCAAATTGAAACAAGCATTTCGCGAGTGCAGGCAACATGCGCGCATCATCTGAACTCAATTTACAGATGACTTTGTGTCCGGAAAGCAACACACACAGAAAGTCATGGAATCCAACCAAAGGAATATTTCCCGCCATGATGATGGCCACATGTTTCTCTTGTTGAATACTCGGATATTGTTCAACCCAAGTGGTTAATTGTTCCATGGTTAACCATGCGGAAATTTCTCGAAAAGCCTGACGAATCGAGGTCTCTGTAAACCAACCATTGTGGTGAATTTCTCTATAAATCAGTTCATTCAGCTCTTCGTATTCCGTTGCCGTTAAAGCTGCGGACTTTGCCGAATACGCTTGATTCTCGCCTAATTCCTTTAAAATTGTCCCGAGGACAACAAATGCATTGATGATTCTAGATTTTTCCACGGCACAAAAGTACGTAACTTCTCTTTTTTTACCTCATCGAACAAAAGAATCCGCCAAGGGTTATTATCTTTGTACAAAATTTTTGATTTATGGCAATCATTATTACGGACGAATGCATCAACTGTGGGGCTTGTGAGCCTGAATGTCCGAACAATGCAATATACGAAGGTGGAGCAGAATGGAAATACGCTGATGGAACCTCACTGAAAGGAATGATAACAACGTTGGATGGCGAAGAAGTTTCAGCTGAGCACGCATTCGAACCTGTCAATATGGATGTTTATTACATTGCACACGACAAATGTACAGAATGTGTTGGCTTCCATGATGAGCCTCAATGTGCAGCAGTTTGTCCGGTAGATTGTTGCGTAGATGATCCCGACTACAGAGAATCAGAAGATGAATTATTGGCGAAAAAGAACTTCTTACACCTTTAATCCGCTCAAATGAAACAGATTACCTTTCTTTTGGTAATCACTTTTTTGTTTTCTTCCTTTTTTGGAAGGACTCAAAACGAATTCAATCCATCTTCCTACCATGTTCACCTCGTTTACGACCAAGTGCTTGCAAGCGAGCACAGGGAAATCGAACGCATCTTTCAATCGGCAGGAATACAATTGACTTTTTCTTGGGCACACACACCACTTCAAATTTCCAGACAGGTAAAGTCCTGGGTTTTTCCAGCATTAGGCAGCACGCAATTTACGGAACGACAAAAATCTTATAGAGACGGCTATTTCAGAGGGCATATTCCAAAAAGCGAAACAGATATCTACTTGTTTTTTGTGCAAGGAGATACGAATCGCTACTTCAGCATTCCGAACAAAGCCATTGGATTCATTGGTATCAATCGAGGCCAATTTTCAGAACGGAATATCTTTAAAACCATAGGCATTCAGTTAGGGCTTCCATCCGCTCAAATGGATAGTCTTCCAGAGATTTCATCGTTTACAGATGAACAAATCAGACTGTTAAAGGAAAACAAAATCCCTTTGCGCTTTAACGACGATTACGAGAACATTGAAACCTCCAACGGACGGGTTGCCTTTTATTTTTGGAAGGAAAATCCAGATGGGACTTTTTTGGTGAATCCGCTTTATCCAATGCAGCAAATCAAGCATCCTTTCAAGCAAAATCACTTTTTTGTGTACTTGGATGTCACCAATCCTTTTTTCAAACCTCGTTTTCAAGTCCTTGGATTCCACATATGCTTGATTCACATGTTGGCTGTCTTGTTAACCCTTGTCTTGCAATTCTTCACTTTTCGAAAGATCAATAAACGGATGTTAGACAGTCGCTTTTTCAAACGCTTGTCGTACCGTTTTGCCAAGCTTCTCGTTTGGGGACTAGCGATTAGTTCAAATATCCTCGCCTTCTATGCAACGGAATATTATTACACGAATTTCCACATGCGTTTCCATGAAATCACCAGTTTCCATGGGAAAAGTCAACTTGAATTAGAACACAAACTTTCGGACGCTTTTCAATTCCGAACCCAAGATGCCCTATTTGGAAGAAGTCAAATTTTTAGACAAATTAGTCAAAGTTGGTACGCACAACGAGAGGACCGTGTCCTTTATTTTGATGTCGATTCAACGAATCACGCCCGTTTCCTTCATGCACGAAATGTACTTGAATTGAAAACGAAAAAATACAATCGAAGAACGCAAAGTCATTTTGTGGTATTCCGTTTCCACGATAAAAACGATGTCATTGTTCGAGAAAAAGTGTACAATCATATGGGTTTCGAATTGACCAACAAGCTTTTTCTTCCGGATCCGGCGAAACGAATTCTAGTCTTTGTAAACGGATATCGTCCTGTTTCAACGAATCAATCCATGTCAGATTTCCTTGGGACTTTTCAAGAAAAAGGCGTAGAGTTTCCGGATTCGAAAAATCAATTGTTCAGCATGGACCGCTATGCGTATTGGGAACCGTGGAATCGATTCAACGAACGATTTCAACAGCGGATTCAAGCCGATGAAATTTGGTATGCAGATGGACACCATTCCGTGAGCACCTCCAATCATGGTTCAGTCATCAAATTTGCCGGAACAGCCGCCGTTTATCCCAAACCTTGCAAAGGCAACACCCATCATTGTTTCCGTACAAAACTTCCTTCAAATCAAACTGTAGAGACCTTAAGTTTACTCGCCACTTCGCCAAATTACGACGGATTCGATCTTCGATTTCAACATGGACGCATTGCCGGAAAGAACCTGCTACAAGTATTGAACGAAGCGCCGAATTATTCAAAAAACGATACGCTTTTTATTGTTTCACATAGCATGGGACATGCATACGCGATGGGTATGTGTGCCGAACTACACGGGAAAATTCAATTTGGAGAATGTTTCATCATGGCACCTGAAAATGCCATAGGGAAATCGTTTGATTCCAGGGCTTGGATTGCAGCTTGGCAATACGGCGCCGTTCGAACTGGGAAACACAAACATGCGCCTTGTCAACAAGATGGCGTTGCCGCACAATCTTTGGTCAAAGGACTTCCCTCGAATCACCGCATTCCTTTTCCTCGTTCCCACGAAAATCAAATGGGCTTTTTCGAGAGTCATTTTATTGGTTATTACACGTGGATTTTCGACATTCCAAAAGGACACCCAGGATATGTCACACAACATTAAAATTTCGTTGCAATAGAGCTCTGAATTTCAATAAGGGAAGCACCTACTTTTCCACGCGATACCTGGTCATCGTGCATGGCAACCCCCTCCTTTCCTTGAATTAAAATCCTCAATTCGGATTTCAATCTGCCCTCCCCGATTCCGTGTACAACTCGAAAACGTTTCATTTTCAGATAGATCATTTGATTGTAAAAATGTTTGAAAGCCGTGATTTGCGCTGTTAAGATCTCATGTTTGGACAAAAATCGTTCATCCAACTGTAATTCATGGTGATGTAAGTCGATGGATGGAATGGATTCACCTGTTACGCTAAGTGGCGTTTTCACCCTTTTTGGAAGATCTTTTTGTGGGACTTTTTCGACTTGAATTGGCTTTCTTCGCACCACGAATTGCACGGATACTTTACGTTCAAATCCGTGTTCATCTTCCAACCAGAGAAATGTGTCCTCCGCACGCAGCACCCGAAATACGCCCGATTCGTGCAAGATGCTTACTTCTTCAAATTGCTGAAACAACATGCTTTAGTTAAATCGAATGGCTTTTGTAGGACTAATTTTCGTCACCACATAACTAGGAACAATGAGTGAAATCATACAGACAACAAAGGTAATCAGGTTTACCAAGAACCAAGAAAGCGGATTGATTTCCACGGGAACTTTGTCCAAATAATACACGAGTGGATCCAATTGCAGCAACGCAAACTTCCATTGAACGAAACACAACAAGAATCCAATGACATTTCCGTATAACAATCCGCGTCCAATTAAATGCGCAGCTTGATACAAGAAAAGTTTGCGAATGGACCAATTCCTTGCTCCCATCGCTTTTAACATGCCGATTAGGTTTGTTCGAACAACGATGAGCACCAACATCGCGGACCCCACGTTGATGACCCCGATTAACAACATCAAGAAAAGAATGATGTACACATTGTAATCTAAGAAACTGAGCCAAGCAAACAAATCGTTTTCTGTGTCCAAGATACTACTGACCTGCATCAATTCATTCTTTTCATTTGGACGCATTTCAATGTTTGCTTGAATTTCTTCTTGCACACGTTTTAAGTCGTTCCAGTCTTGAATGCGCACTTCAAATCCAGAGACATAGTCCTTACCGGTTCCTACACCTTCCTTCTCCACCACTGTCACTTTAGCTGTTGGTGTGGACATTTGATACGTATCTAATCCGATCGGTTCTTTGATGATATCTCCATTTTCATCGCGCAGGAATGACCCTGAAGTAAGAACTGGTTTTGAGCAAGTCACGCTCAAATAGGAAGTATCGATCGGCCAACTTGTTCCTTTCAATGGATCCGATTGGTATACAACCAAACGAAAACTAGTATCTGTCAAATACGGCAAATAGAATCCACCATAAATATCCGGCCCGGAACCCCAATCGTACAACAAATCATGGGCTTGTCCCTCCACCGCAGCTTTTAGCACAAGGCTTCCATGGTCTAATTTATCACCGATAATGATTTTTGTTTTGATGCCGAAATCATTCATTTTCTGAACTTCCGGCAGTCGACAAAAAACCAATTTCTTATCGTATTCTTCGAGTCCAGTTTGATAAATACCAACGATTTTGTACTTGCGTAGCACAGGTTGATTTTTCACGTAGTAAACAGAAATCGTATCGTTCAAGTGGTAATTCAATTGATCCGCCATGCGTTTGGACAAAACGATTTCCTCTTGTTTTG
>JAHEMQ010000039.1 GCA_024643555.1 Crocinitomicaceae bacterium
TTCAAATACGCTTCAAGTCCATGTAGTCCGCCTTCGCGGCCAAAGCCACTTTCCTTGTATCCACCGAAAGGCGAAGCGGGATCAAATTTATTGTACGTATTTGCCCAGACAACTCCAGCGCGTAATTTTGAAGTGAGGTTAAAGATGCGCGAACCTTTGTCGGTCCAAACACCTGCCGCTAGTCCATAGGGTGAATTATTGGCTTTTTGAATGACCTCATCAATGGTCCGAAAGGTTTGAACGGTTAACACTGGTCCGAAAATCTCCTCTTGAGCAATCACACTGGACTGCGCAACATTGGTAAAAATTGTTGGTCGACAATAGAATCCTTTCGTTGGGATTTCGCATGCCACTTGAAACATCTCCGCGCCTTCTTTTATTCCGATTTCCACGTACTTATGTATGGTATCTAGTTGCTCTTTTGAATTGATCGCTCCGATATCCGTGTTTTTATCCAATGGATTGCCTATGTACAAACTTTCCATGCGTTGTTTCAATTTCCGAACGACCTCATCCGCAATGGATTCTTGGACATATAAACGCGAACCAGCGCAGCACACATGACCTTGATTAAAGAAAATGCCATTCACAATTCCTTCCACCGCTTGATCAATGGGGGCATCCTCCAAGACGATATTCGCTGATTTGCCTCCTAATTCCAAACTGACCTTTTTGCGCGTTCCAGCCACCGCTTTTTGAATGATCTTTCCTACCGACGTGGAACCTGTAAATGCGATTTTATCAATATCTGGATGATTGACAATCGCCGCTCCGGTGTCCCCATGTCCCGTCACAATGTTTACCACACCAGCTGGCAAACCAGCAGCTTCAATGATTTCGGCGAGTTTCAATGCGGTCAATGAAGTACTTTCCGCAGGTTTCAAGACTACTGTATTTCCAGCAGCAAGTGCCGGCGCAATTTTCCAGGCAGCCATCAACAGTGGAAAATTCCATGGAATGATTTGTCCAGCGACACCCAGCGATTCAATATTTCGATGTGGAAAGGCATCTTGTAATTTATCCGCCCAACCTGCATAATAGAAAAAGTGATTGCAGGCCAATGGCACATCGATGTCCCTTGATTCCCGAATGGGTTTTCCGCCATCCAGCGTTTCAATGACCGCTAATTCGCGTGCTTTTTCCTGCATGAGACGTGCAATGCGAAAGATGTACTTCGCACGTTCGGATGCCTTCATGACAGACCAAACTTCGACATATGCTTTACGCGCTGCTTTGACGGCTAAATCGACATCCACATTGGAAGCCCAAGCAATTTTTGCCAATTTCTCCTCCGTTGCTGGATTGATGCTGTCAAAGTAGCGATTCTCGCTTGGTTTGACCCATTTTCCATCAATGAACAATTCGTATTTTTCCTTTAGTTGGATGTGTGAAGTTCCTTCAAGTGAAGGAGCATATTCCCATTTATTGTTTGATGCTGTCATAATTAATCGATCGTAAAATAATCCACAGATTGATATTTTCCTGTCACCTGTTTCATGTATTGCATAAGTACGTCATTGGCAAGGCTACTCGCTCCAAAACGAAACCACTCGTTATTTAACCATGCATCTCCGAGAATCTCGTTGACCATGACCAAATTATGCAATGCCAATTTTGAGGTAGAAATACCTCCAGCTGGTTTCATCCCAATCATTTTCCCCGTACGGTCGAAATGATCTCTAATGGCCATCAACATGGTATAGGTTACTTGCATCGTTGCGGCAGGTTGAATTTTCCCAGTCGATGTTTTGATGAAATCTGCACCAGCATGAATGGCAATGTCACTGGCGCGACGTACTTGATCCAAACTCGCCAATTCACCTGTTTCGAGAATCACCTTCAACCGTTTGTTGCCACATATTTCTTTTATGGCGGCAATTTCATCGTATACAAAGTTGTGCTCACCTGCCAGAAATTTCCCCCGAGAAATAACCATGTCAATTTCATCCGCACCTGAATCAATGGCAAATTGTGTATCTAACTTCTTCACTTCAAAAGGTGCCTGTCCGGATGGAAAAGCAGTAGAAACCGAGGCAATTTTAATGGGACTTTCTTTTAAGACTTCCCGAGCAATCGAAACCATACTGGGATAAACGCAAACAGCTGCAACCGTTGGTAATCCCGGTTGAATATCATGGAGGTGTTGTGCTTTGTAACACATTTGGCGCACCTTATTTGGCGTATCCTTTCCTTCTAAAGTCGTTAAATCAATCATGGAAAGCACCATGGATAGTCCTTGCATTTTTGAGGGACCTTTTATGCTTCTTGTTTGAAATCGTGCCACACGTTCTTCCACGCCAACTTTGTCAATGGTTGGAGAAGTGGGTATGTTATGAAATGAATGGTTTTGAGCTGTCATGTAAATTCCTTAGCTCAAAAGTAGAAAAAAGAACGAAGGAGACTACTTATTCCTCATCGGAATCATCGTCATCCGCATCGGCATCATCATCAAAGGAATCGTCGAAATCATCTTCCTCCTCTTCTGTTTCGTCTTCCTTCATGCCAGGAACTTTATCGAAGTCGTCTTCAAAATCATCCTCATCTTCATCAGAAACTGGTTTCGCTTTTGGCATCACTTTATTGACTTTCACTAAATAAATAACCTCATCAGTCTCCCAAATTAGGGCGTCCAAGGTTTCACCTGTCGGTGTTTTAATGGTTGTCAAATGGTTGATATACCCATCCGGGAAATCCTTGAGAATTTGTTTTTTCTGGTCAATTGATAATTTATCGTAACTGATAATAGCTCTTCTCTTCGACATAGTTTGATGAATAATTATAGGGCAAAATTAAATTTTTTGTTTTTCCAAGAATCAATCTCGACTAAATTATTAAAAATATTTTTTTGATTTGAAAATGAAGAAATTATTAACCCCCTGTTATTGAATAAACAAGCGAACTTTTTAGGGTAGAAAAATTAATGCGAACTTGTTCCTACATTTGCAGTTGAATCCATATCTTTAACCATGTCCAAAACAAAATCAGCATTTTTCTGTCAAAATTGTGGTCACGAAGCCCCAAAATGGCTTGGAAAATGCCCGTCTTGTCAAGAATGGAACACCTTCGTGGAAGAGCTATTGGAGAAAACCACAAAACACGTTGTCTCATTCTCCAAAGAAACCAAAGCGAGCAAGCCCTTATTGATTCAGGATGTGGAACAAGGGGAGGAAAGTCGAATTACGCTCCAGGACTTTGAATTGAACCGAGTGTTGGGTGGTGGAATCGTGTTGGGATCCATTTCACTACTTGGTGGTGATCCTGGAATTGGAAAATCTACGCTCCTCCTTCAACTGGCCATTAAAGAACAATTGAAAGTACTGTACGTATCTGGTGAGGAAAGTGATCAGCAAATTCGCATGCGTGCGGAAAGACTCGGACTTGAAAATGAACAATGTTATTTGCTGACCGAGACCAATTTACAACAAATTTTGCTGCAAGCCAACGAAGTTCAACCCCAGTTATTGGTCATTGATTCGATTCAAACACTGCACACCAATACCATTGAGAGTTCTCCTGGAAGTGTGGCGCAAGTGCGTGAATGTACCGCCAACTTACTTCGCTTTGCCAAGCAAACAAATATTCCAGTTTTTTTAATTGGACACATTACCAAAGATGGAACAATTGCCGGACCAAAAGTATTGGAGCACATGGTGGACACCGTTCTTCAATTTGAAGGTGACCGTCATCACATTTACCGTTTATTGCGCTCCATTAAAAATCGTTTTGGTTCGACCAACGAATTGGGGATTTACTCGATGCAAGGTCACGGACTTGTTCCGGTTGAGAATCCGTCTGAAGTACTTGTATCTGGAAATGAATCATTGAGCGGTGTTTCTGTAGCCTCTATGGTCGATGGCATTCGTCCGATTTTAATTGAAGTGCAGGCGCTTGTGAGTTCTGCTGCCTATGGCACACCACAACGTTCCTCTACCGGATTTGATGTCAAACGTCTCAACATGTTACTGGCTGTTTTAGAAAAAAGATGTGGTTTTCGTCTGGCAGCAAAAGATGTCTTTTTAAACATTGCCGGCGGTATTAAAGTAGATGATCCAGCCATTGATTTGGCTGTCGCTATGGCCATTTTGTCTTCGAACGCCGATTTGGCCATTCCAAAAACGGTCTCTTTTGCGGCAGAAATTGGATTATCTGGAGAATTACGCCCTGTCAACCGATTGGAGCAACGACTTTCCGAATTAGAAAAAATGGGCTACGAAAAAATCATCGTTTCCTCCTATTCGAAAGGAATTGAGAAAAAGCACAAGCACATACAAATTGTACCATGTGCGAAAATTGAAGAAGTTGTTCGCGCAGTTTTTGCCTAAAAAAAATAAAGTAGCATGCCTAGATTAGTTCTTGTACCGACGCCCATTGGAAATTTAGAAGACATCACCTTGCGAAGTCTTCGCTACTTAAAGGAGGCAGATTTGTTGTTTGCAGAGGACACAAGAGTGACACATAAGTTGTTAAAGCATTTTGAGATTTCGAAGAAAGTACTGCCCTTTCACGCCCATAATGAACACCGTTTTTTAGAGAAAAGTTTGGAGATCATCGAACAGCAAAATTGCACGGTTCTCGTTTCCGATGCAGGAACTCCAGGTATTTCCGATCCCGGATTTTTACTTGTCCGCGCCTGTGTTGAAAGGGGAATCGAAGTAGAGTGCTTACCTGGTCCTACGGCTTTCGTTCCAGCCTTGGTTTCCAGTGGCTTCCCCTGCGATAAATTCATCTTTGAAGGATTCCTTCCTCATAAAAAAGGACGACAGACTCGATTAAAATTGTTGGCACAAGAAACACGAACCATGGTTTTGTATGAATCTCCACATCGATTGGTGAAAACCTTAGAGCAAATGCTTGACTTTTTTGAAGCGGATCGACAAGTGGTTGTTGCACGTGAATTAACCAAGCATTTCGAAACCTACCACCGTGGAAACGTGCAAGAACAATTGGCATATTTCAAAGTAAATCCACCCAAAGGGGAAATCGTTTTACTAATTAGAGGTTCTGAGGACTAAAATCCGAGCAATTTCCATTATTTTTGAGGGTGCTTTTCAAAAACGTTATTGGTCAGACCGAACTTAAAAAGGATTTCATTCAAGAAATCAAACATGGGAAAATTGCCCATGCTCAACTTTTTATGGGTCAACTTGGTTTTGGTGGACTTCCCCTAGCACTGGCATTTACTCAATATTTGTTTTGCAAAAACCCAAGTAACGAAGACAGTTGTGGTAGTTGTCCGTCCTGTTTAAAAGTGCAGGATTTACAGCATCCCGATTTACATTTTGTCTTTCCTGCGGTTCAAGCAATAAGCAAAGTGTCTGATTCCTTTTTGGAGGATTGGCGCAATCAGGTGAAAGAAGAACCATATTTCGACGCCTACACTTGGACGAAGCGCATTGATTCAAAGGAACGAAAACCAATCATTGGAACGGAAGAAAGTAAGGAAATTATCCGCAAGTTAAACTTGAAATCCTATGAAGGTGGATACAAAGTGATGTTGATATGGCTTCCTGAAACGATGAATGCCGAATGTTCCAACAAACTTTTAAAAATTCTGGAGGAACCACCAAAGAACACCCTGTTTTTGCTTGTTTCCGAGGATCCATCCAAACTTTTGGTGACCATTCAATCGCGCACCCAATTCGTGCGCATTCCGAAAATTGAAAGTGCATTTTTAACAAATGAATTAAGTGAACGATTTAAGTTAGATAAAACGCAAGCAGAGTCTATTACCGCATTTTCAGAAGGGAATTTCATTCAAGCTTGTGATTTCTTAAATGCTTCTGATGATAAAGGAATTTACAGAGAACATTTCATACAATTAATGCGAACCTCTTACAAAAAGGATGTGTTGGGAATGATGCAATGGGCAGATGGCATGGCTGCAGAAGGAAAGGAACGACAAAAACTATTCATTCAATATGCCTTGCACATGTTTCGTCAAAGTTTACTTTCCAATTACATGGGCGATGTTCTTTTGCGCATTTCATCTGAAGAGGAACAATTTCTAAAGAATTTCGCCCCCTTTATTTCTGGAAATAACATCCGAGAATTCATCGAAACCTTTGATGATGCGTATTATCACATTGATCGAAATGCCAATTCGCGCATTCTGTTTACGCAAATGTGTTTCCAGACCATGCGTTTCATCCATCAAGCTTAAAGTTCGTTTCACTGAAATGATTAACTTTACCTAAAATTAAATTATGGGTTGCTCATCATGCAGTAGTGGCGGTGGAACACCGAAAGGTTGCAAGAACAATGGTACTTGTAGCAGCGGCGGTTGTAATAAATTAGAAGTTTACGATTGGTTGGCAAACATTGCCTTGCCAGCCGGACAAGCCCCTTACGATATTGTAGAAGTTCGATTCAAAAATTCAAGAAAAGCATTTTACCGCAATGCTTCACATTTATCCTTGCAAATTGGCGATTTAGTGATTGTTGACACGGCTCCAGGATACGACGTTGGCGTGGTATCTGTTTCGGGAGAATTGGCACGCATTCAAGTTAAAAAGAAAGCGCCCAATTTCAAAGCAGTGGAAGCGAAGAAAATCCTTCGCATCGCCAATCAAGAAGAAATTGATAAGTGGATCAAAGGTCGTTCACTAGAAAAAGACCTGATGACACAATCGCGTACTTTGGCGATGAATCTGAATTTGGACATGAAGATTTCCGATGTGGAATACCAAGGTGATTTGAGCAAAGCTACTTTTTACTACACATCAGAAGGACGTGTTGACTTTCGTCAGTTAATTAAAGATATGGCGGACAAATTCAAGGTTCGCATCGAAATGCGCCAAATCGGATCTCGTCAAGAGTCGTCTCGATTGGGTGGAATTGGCTCTTGTGGACGAGAATTATGTTGTTCCACCTGGTTGACAGACTTCCGATCGGTTTCTACTTCAGCAGCTCGTTACCAACAACTTTCTTTGAATCCACAAAAACTAGCTGGTCAATGTGGGAAATTGAAATGCTGTTTGAATTACGAATTGGACATGTATTTGGATGCGATTAAATCTTTTCCAAAAACAGACACGAAATTACACACCGAAAAAGGAGATGCTTTTCACATCAAAACGGATGTGTTTAAACGCATTATTTGGTACGCATATCCAGGTGAAATGGGTACGATAGCCTTGAGTCCAGAACGCGTTGCAGAGATTAAAAAATTGAATAAAGACGGTATTAAACCGAAGGATTTACTTGAATTCACCAAAGTTGAGAAAGTGGTGGAAATTGGCTATCAAAATGTAGTTGGACAAGACAGCCTGAACCGCTTCGAGAAAAGCTTTGTGAAGAAGAAACGTCCGAATAAAAAACGCCCGAGTAACAATGCGAATCCAACAGGGACACCAACGAGTCCGCAGACTAGCAAACCTGCAGCCAATCCAAATCAGGGTGCGCCAAAAGCAGCAAATCCAAATCAAGGAGTGAACAGAGGCGGAAATCATGGGCAGAAAAAAGGAAACCATCCTCCAAGAGGAAATGGTAACAAAGGCCCGAATAAAAACACGAATCCTCAAGGAGAAAAAAATGCGAATAGCTAGTTTATGTTTATGCTTAGGCTTCTTCCTTTTTTCATGTAAGGACGATTCCTTTTATACGAAGTCCTTTTCCTTTTCACATCAAGTGTGGAAACAGGAAGTAAAACCAGTTTTTAAAGTAACCATCCAAGATACGAGTGTGTTGTATGATTTCGTTGTCACGGTGCGCACCACCACTGATTACGCCTACAATAACCTTTGGATGTTTTTAAACACAAAACCCCCACATGGACAAGAAGTCCGTGAGCCGTATGAGATAAAAACCACCTATCCAGATGGCAATTGGATTGGAAAAAAAACAGGCACTGTCGTAGAACATCAACTGGTATTTAAGCGACGCAAAGTTCCGTATAAAGGATTATACACTTTTACATTCGAGCAAGCGATTACACAGAAAAAAGTGGACGAAGTCTTGGATATTTCTATGGAAGTCAAACGAGCAATCGATTAAGATGCGCTTCAGACGTTTAACGAACGAAGAATTATTGGCTTTAGAAACAGAGTTTAAACAGTTTCTCATTATTCATGAATTATACGATGAGGAATGGCGTAAATTGGCCGCTGAATCACCGGAAAAGGCGGAGGATTTTATAGGCTTATTCAGTGATGTAGTTTTCGACAAAATTTGTAATGAACTGACTTACCTCGTTCACTTTAGCGATAATCTTGTCTCCTTTTTCGATGTGAGCTCAGATCCACTGAGAGCATTTCACATTCAAAGTTCGAAGGATATTTCATTGGATAATGAAGAAGCATTCAGGGCGGCATTCTCGGATCATGCTGACAAATTATCCTTCTTCAAAGGTCAAAAACAACTGCAAAAACCGAAGGCAGAAGAAGTTTGGGATTTAATCGGAAAAGGATGCCAAAAATGCGACGAATCCTATTTTCAGTTTTACATGCAAGCATTTGATTTGAAATAAAATAAAAGGTGAAGGCATCTTTTTTTGTTTTTCTCCGTTTATAAACATAAATTTGACTGATAAATTGCCTAATCTATTGTAAACTATGAAAACATTCAAGTTCGCTGTTATTGCCTTTGCGCTGGTATCGTTGTTTAGTTCTTGTATTGAACATGAAGTGATTCCACCACCAACAAACAAAGTAGACTTAAACTCAAGTTTGGTAGGTTACGTGAATGGAACACAGTTTGAGTTAACTCAAAATGTGAATGGTTACAAAGCAACCACATCCGATACAACGGTTATTTTAGCGTCGCCTGCACTATCAAAAGTCATTTATTCTTCAACGATATATTCGGCACAAAATGCTCAATCCTTAACGTTAACGTTTGGAACCTTAGATTTTGATGCAACTGCAAATACAGAACCTACCTTGGCAATGTTCAACGATTGGCATATGATCAATTCTGGGACACCTATTTTATTTAAGGATAAAGCAACCATGGTTGCTCAAAGTGTAGATGGTGTTCAGGTTACCTACACAGACAATACTGGAAAAGTTTGGTATTCAAGAGAAACGGATCCAGGTCAAGTAGCTAACTTCACTATTTTGAAACAAGCATCAGATGGAACAGGAGATTACTCCTTGTTTGAAGCAACTTTCTCATGTAAGGTTTGGTATGTTGATCCACAAACAAGTGTTGCAACTTCTTTAGATATTACCAACGCCAAGTATAGAGCTTGGTTTAAAAGGTAAGCCAACTCGATGAGTGAAGTCCTTAAAATAGCTATTATCGGCGATTACAACTTCACCTACAATTCGCATCATGCGACGAATTTATCGTTGGACCATGCTTCCGATTTTCTAGAAATTGAAGTCAATTATTATTGGATTAAAATCAACGAAGCCATTCAGCACAAACGCGTTTACTTTGAGCAGTTTGATGGCGTATGGATTGCTCCCGGTCCATTTCTAAACCATTTCTTTTTGAATGGTGTTTTCAAATTAGTGATGGAATCAAATGTACCTGTGTTACTCACAGGGGAAGGATACAAGTACTTTTTTGAATATTTAATTTCCACGCATCAATTGAATCCTTACGGGGAGAAATTGATTTCGGACAACCTGATCGAAGGAAGTCAATTCGAACGTGTCAACATATTCCCACAGACGAAGGAATTCGAAAAACTCTATGAAAATTGCAATTCAACGGAATTAAGTTCGGCAAGGTTTAGTTTATACCCACAATTGATGGATCAATTAAAAGGTTATTTGATTGAGATTGAAGCAACGAATCAATTTGACGATCCAGAAATTATTTCCGTTAAAAATCATCCGTTCTTTGTTGCGTGTAGTTTTTGTCCTCAGATTTCCTCAACACGAGACTTGCCTCATCCTTTGATTTACACCTTCTTGAAAATGGCACTTGAACTTTCAAAGTCAAAGTTCGGTCAATTGGTCTAAGGCGCTGTAATATAGTAAGCAACGACTTGGCTTCTGATAAATCGTTTCCAATAAATTTCCGTATGCCACGATTTGTTCCATGTGTCGTTGGTCTATCTTGCCCGTTTTAAAATCAACCACCAAGACTTCGTTCGTTTTTAAAAATACTTTGTCCGGTTTTTTTCCTTCATTTTCACCGGCAAGGATGAGTTGCTCATTCAATATTTTCTCCACACCCTCCAAGTAATTTCCTTCCGACATTTTATGCCAAAAAGCATGTGCAATGCGTTTAAGGGTCGTTTCGTTTTTATCCTCGATTAAACCCTCGGAAAGTAATTGATTCAATGCCACTTCTACATCCATTGCAGATGCGCATTTGGACATCAATAAGTGAAAATCATTTCCGAATTGTTGTTCCTCCATCTGTTCTTCGGACTCTTCCTTTTGGACTTTTCTAAAAACGATGTCCGGATACCACAAGCAATTGGTAAAGTCAACAGGCTCGTACAAGAAGTTTTTCTTTTCCTCTTTTGTTGCCATTTGACCCATCTCGCCCACTTCCAAAACACCGTCTTCGCTCAATGTTGGAAATAAGGTTTTCAATTGCTCATGTAAGAGTTCGCCGAACTTCTTTGGGTCATAATCATTCAAGGCATATAAGCGTATTTCTGGACGAGTCATAGCGACATAAAACAAATTCATTTTGTCCAACAAAACAGCATTTGATTCTGATTTGGCAAAGGCATCGATTTCCGGAACTTTGAGTTTTTGAGCCGGAAAAGTATAGACGATTTTATCCCGTGCCTCAAATAGAAACTTTGAATTTGAATTTAATGCAATTTTGAAGTCCATACTTGGCAAAATGACCACCGGAAATTCCAATCCTTTCGATTTATGAATGGTCATGATTTTGATTGCCGCTTGCGTATCGGGCATTTGCAAAGCGAGTTTATCTTTCTGCGCCTCGAAATACTCTAGGAAATGATGAATGTCCGCCTGACGAGAAAGCTGAAAACTGTAAATCACATCCATGAAATGATGTAAATACGGTTCTTTTGTTTCTTTCCATCCCATCAACAGCATAAATTTCTGAACGAGGTCGTAAACACTTTCATAGGATGTGAAAAAGCTCGCTTCACCAACAAAATGATCCGCCAAAAATCGTTTATCATTGAAATATCGAGTCGTTTTTTCAGGTGTTTGAACCTGTTCAAAATAAGCTAAATAGTCTGAGGTATTGAAGGATTCATGCATCCTGAAATACAATTCCGCAAAGCGCTTCGTTTCGCTGCTCTTCTTAGGAGTAGCTCTTCGTTTCAAATAGGAGAGGATGAGCTGAACTCGCGTGTTTTTATGGACAAGAAGGGAATCCTGAGAAACGACCTGGTACTTTCTTTCGGTTAGACCGATAGCGATGTCGTTTCCAAGTCGATTGGTCTCTGTTAAAATACAAATGTCCCCCGCTTGAAATCCATCTGAAAGACATTGCTCAATAAATCCAATAACCTTCTCCAAACGCACATCAAATTCCAATTTTTCCTTATTGGATTCAATCCGAATGTATCCTTGTTTTATTTTTTCAGGGGTTTGCGTTAGTCCTTCGTAAAAATGTGACATGGAAGGAGGTAATTTCTGTCTCAATGCTTCAAAAAGACGGTTGTTAAACTCAACAATCACTGGCGATGAACGAAAATTAGAATGAAGGTTTTTCTTCATTCCTCTCAGTGCGAGATTGGCACTTTTCTGCGCCAGTTGTGCATCGTTTTCCGGATTATAAATCGCTGGCAAACTCACAAATTGTTCCGCTAATCCATTGTTAAAACGATAGATCGACTGTTTCGCATCTCCCACAATTAAATTCCAACGATTGTGTCCGAGTGACTCCAATAAAAGTGGAATTAAATTCAACCATTGAAGGCGCGAGGTATCTTGAAATTCATCTAATAAAAAATGTTCGAAGCGAACACCCAAACGTTCGTAAATATATGGTGCCTCCTCGTCTCGCACAAGCTTACTTATCAGCTTATTAAATTCTGAAATACGAATGAGCTGTTCATCGTTCATCATACTTTTCAACTGCTTCCCAACATATTGAAGCAAGGCCATATTGAAAAAGTTCTTCCGGTACAACTCCAATAAATTGAATTTCGCATATTCCCCCATAAATCGCTCATGTAAGGAGAGAAAGTCGTGTTTTAATTGATCTGGAATGAGCATTTTTGATCCGGGCTCCATGTATTTCACGAATGTATCCGAAAAAAGTGCGTCACCTTTCGAATTCAAGGGAGGAAGTTCATTGCTTACATTCAGTTTACGCAATGCGTTTACCGTTTGTGATTTTCCCGGAACTTGTGATTCATCGAGACCCAATTCAAAGAAAGCATCGTGAAGGCGCTTACTTTCATCTGCAATGGACTTCACAAGGGAATTTCGGTCTTCGATGAGTCCTTGATAATTATCTTTTGTCAATTCAAGCTTCAGTAAATGTTCAATTAAATCAGCATTGCGTTCTTGACTTAAAATACCTGAAAATTGAACCAGTTGTTGTCGAAAGTTCCAGCTATTTCCTTCTTCTAAATTCGCTTTTGCATATTGAAACATCCATTCGCTGAGGTCCTCGTAACCCAATGCTCCAAGTTGGTTCATCAGTAAATCAACCACATCCTCAGTGACTTGTTTTTCATTCAGAATCACCTCGAAATCAGCAGGTAAATCTAAGTCTCTTGAAAAGGATCGAATTAAGCGCAAATTAAACTTGTCAATTGTCGAAACGTGAAAATCCTCATAGGCATGCAAAATACCTTCCAACGCAAGTTTACTGCGCCTTGCTAACTCCTCAGCTGACAACCCTGTTTGAAGCTCTAAGTCCAACTTCATCTGAGCGACTTTGGAGTTATTGGGGTCCTCGTAAGCAATACCGAACAAAGTGGAAAGGATGCGTTCTTTCATTTCACTTGCGGCTTTGTTCGTGAAGGTCATTGCAACAATGCTTTTGTACTTTCGTTTGAACTGCACATCCTTCAATAAAATCGTTAAATACTCGAGTACCAATTGATGCGTTTTTCCGGAACCTGCTGAGGCACTTAAAATCTTGAGGGGATGGATGTTTCGATCAATGGATGTCATGTGAAATGTAACGGAATTTATTATGTAAGATTATTTGTGGATTTTTTAAAATTAAGAACAAAATTTGATTGTTTTGGGTTAAATTTGTTAAATGAAGAAAATCGTTTTTTTACTCGCCGTGCTCCCTCTATTCTGGAGCTGTAAACCGGATAAACCGAAACCGGTTGATCCCGTTGCTGAGACAATAAAAGTGAGTCTTACGCCTACTTATGGTAGTCAGACGTTCTACATGGATTCCATTTATACCACTGCGGAAGGATACAAGGTGAAATTCACCGAGCTTATTTGTTATTTTTCACTGTTAAAAAGTGAAACAGCTAATTTGATTGAAGCCGCCTTGTTTGACTTCCGAGAAAAAGGAAGCACCTTGGTAAACCAAAATGGTGATCACACGAAATTTAACAATCTTTCTGGAAAAATCGGAGTTGACACTACGTTAAACCACCTTGATCCTTCTGCCTTTCCGAATGAGAGTCCCTTGAACATCAGCAATGCTGGAACGATGCATTGGGGATGGAATCCAGGGTATATTTTTGTAAACCTTGAAGGAAAAGTGGACACCATTGTTGATGGAACGAACAATCTTGACTTGAGTTTTAGTTTCCACATTGGAACGGATGCTTATTTACAGTCCTTTAACTTTACCAATGTGACTTGGCAGGACAAAGGCAATAAGGTTTGGGAACTTCCCTTGAAATTAGACTTGGCTTACTTTTTAGGGAATCCGTCTACCCCGATAGATTTAAGAACGGAACATTTAACACATACAGCAGCCGGACAAGAAACACTGACCCAAAAAGTGATACAGAATTTTAAAAATGCTTTAACTGTTTATTGATGAAGTCCTTTCTTCCCATTTTACTTTTACTCATTTTTTCGGCATGCCGTAAGGACAAAGCAGATTACACGCCGACACCCTATCAACTGAAAATCCCATCGCATTTTCCGGATATGTTGATCCCTTCGGATAATCCGATGACCATGGAAGGAGTTGAATTGGGACGCTATTTATTTTACGAAAAACAATTAAGTGCAGACAATTCCATGTCCTGTGCTTCGTGTCACATGCCGCAACATTCCTTTTCGGACTCAAGTCAATTCTCCAAAGGAATTGATGGTTTGTTTGGAAATCGTCAGTCTATGGCATTGATTAATCTTGGATGGGAAGACTATTTTTTCTGGGATGGTCGAAAAACAACCTTGGAAAAACAGATCATCGAACCGGTTATCAATCCGATTGAAATGCATCAGTCTTGGAAAGATGCCATCCATAAATTGAATGCCGATGTGACTTACCGCAATCGTTTTTTCAAAGCGTTTGGAGAAGAAGGTGTTGATTCCATCAAAGCCGCAAAGGCGATTGCTCAATTCATCCGAACGATGATTTCGAGTGAATCGAAATTTGATGTCATGTATAAATTCGAAAACAACATGGCGTTAACTGCAACGGAACAAAGTATTTTGGCGACAATTGACATAGACGAATGGGCGGGCTATGACTTATTTAAAAGTCTGAATGGTGCCGATTGTTTTCATTGCCACAATGGACCTTTGATGCGGGTTAAAAAATTCAGTAACAATGGACTCGATGCAACGTTTACAGATTTGGGTCGTGGGGCAATTACACAGAATCCAGAGGACAACGGAAAATTCAAAGTGACCACCTTGCGAAATATTGCATTTACGGCACCTTACATGCACGACGGAAGATTTGCCACCTTGGATGCTGTGATTGAACATTATTCGAGTGGGATTCACATGAGTCCAACCATTGACCCAAAAATTGAATATGCCAATCAAGGAGGTGTTCAACTAGATGCGCAAGAAAAATATTTATTAAAGAAATTCCTATTAACCCTAAGCGACTACAATTTTATCACGAATCCATCATTTAAAGATCCAAATTAATGGGAGAAAGTACACGATTAACCACCGAGGAAAAAGCCTTAAAAATCAACTTAACACCGGATATTTACGGCTGTTTTGCTGAAATCGGTGCTGGTCAAGAAGTAGCAGCAAATTTTTTTAAAGCAGGTGGAAGTTCAGGAACGATTGCATACACCCAATCGGCATACGACATGAAAGTTTCCGACTCCATGTACGGAGAAACGGTTCGTTATGTTTGTGAAGAAAGACTGGCAACAATGTTGGAGACAGAATTTCAACACCTTCAGGAAATTTTACCTGTCAAAAATAGAGAATCTCGTTTTTTTGCGTTTTGTAATACAGTCGAATCTTTGAATTACCACAAAACCAATCAAGGACAAGGTTGGGTTGGCATGCGTTTTCAGCTGGGTTTAGATGCGAAACCGAATACAGTGATTTTGCACATTAAAATGCATGATAACAGTCACAAGGCACAGCAAGAAGCACTTGGGATTTTAGGTGTCAATTTGGTATACGCTTGTTATTTTCAGTCGCAAAGCATTGACGAATTCATCGATGGCATTGTTCATCGATTACCGAGAGACCGCATGGAAATTGACATGTTGCGCATTTCTGGGCCAGACTTTGAGGAGATGGACAACCGCATCATTGCTTTGAATCTAGTTCGTCGTGGCATTACCAATGCGACCATGTTTGATTTAGCCAAGAATGTCATGCAGCCTTCAACGGCCTTATACAAAAAGAACATTTTGTTGATGCGAGGACGTTTTCGTCCGGTAACAAAAGTACACATCGACATGATTGAAAAGGCGCGCAAAGAGTTTCTGAAAGAAAATCGCGTCAAAGAAGAAAACTTAGAAGTTGTTTTCGAATTGACTCTAAAAGATTTAACGGCAGACGGAAAAATATCCGATAAAGACTTCTTAGATCGTGCTGAATTATTGGGTTCGCTCGGATATACCGTGATGATTTCAAACTACTTGAAACATTACAAGATGTT
>JAHEMQ010000050.1 GCA_024643555.1 Crocinitomicaceae bacterium
GAAGCCGTATGGCTACTAAAAATGGTCGTAGAGTTTTGGCTGCGCGACGCAAAAAAGGAAGAAAGAAATTAACTGTTTCTGACGAGCCTTTCCACAAACGTTAATTCTTTTTCAAAGATATGTAAGCCCCTGACAGAATCGTCAGGGGCTTTTTTGTTCATAGCGACTTTTAAACCTCGCTGCGGATTTGCCATCCTGCGAAACTTTCTTTTTTGAATTCTCAGTAAAAATAAAAGCCCCTAACAAAGTTGTCAGGGGCTATATCTAAGCTCTTGTTGATTGATGGAAAGGGCTTAGATCGTTACTTTTGGTGCTGCTGCTAAAATGGACGCATGTGTTTCTGCGGCGAACTTCTCGAAGTTTGCGACGAACTTCTCTGCTAAACTTGCCGCCGTTTGATCGTATGCTGCTTTGTCAGCCCATGTATTTCTTGGATTTAACAATTCCGATGGGACACCCTCACAAGAAGTTGGATACGCCAAATCAAAGATTGGTAATTTTTCAAATGTAACATTCGTTAATTTACCTGTAAGTGCTGCCGTAATCATGGCACGGGTATATGAAAGTTTCATGCGACTTCCAACTCCGTATGACCCACCAGACCAACCGGTGTTGATTAACCAAACATTGATGTCCGTACCTTCTAATTTATCTCCTAACAACTTCGCGTATTTAGCCGGATGTAATGGCAAAAATGCAGCACCGAATCCTGCTGAGAATGTTGTCGTTGGTTCTGTAATCCCTACTTCTGTTCCAGCAACTTTCGCGGTGTATCCAGACATAAAGTGATACATGGCTTGCTCATTGGTTAACTTCGAAATCGGAGGCAATACACCAAAGGCATCCGCTGTTAAAAAGAATATGTTTTTTGGAGCTCCTCCGATGGATGGAACAGCAATGTTATCAATGTGATGAATAGGATAAGAAACACGCGTATTTTCTGTGATAAATCCATCCGAGTAATCCGGAGTAGATGTTCCCTCCACAAATCCAATGTTTTCCAACAAGGCGCCGAAGCGAATGGCATCGTAAATCTGTGGCTCTTTCTCGCGACTTAAGTCGATCGTTTTCGCGTAACATCCACCTTCAAAGTTAAACACTTCATTTTCACTCCAACCATGCTCGTCATCTCCAATTAAACGGCGATTCGGATCGGAGGACAAAGTGGTTTTACCTGTTCCAGATAAACCAAAGAAAATGGCCGTATCACCCGCTTCTCCGATATTGGCAGAACAGTGCATTGAAAGGACATTTTTCTCATGTGGAAGAATAAAATTCAATGCGGAGAAAATGCCTTTTTTAATTTCACCGGTATATCCTGTTCCACCAATCAAAATCATTTTCTTCGTAAAATTTAAGATGGCAAAGTTCGCTTGACGTGTGCCATCAATAGCTGGGTCTGCCTGAAAACTTGGAGCGCATACAATGTGCCATTCCGGAGTAAACGTTTCGATTTCTTTGTCTGTCAAACGCAAAAACATATTGTGCGCAAACAAACTAGACCAAGGCAATTCTGTTACCACACGGATGTTCATTCGATATTTCTCCTCCGCACATGCATACACATCACGCACATACACATCTTGTTCTTGTAAGAAGTCGGCCATGCGATCGTACAAAGCATCAAATTGCGCAGGGGTGAATCTGATGTTTACATTTCCCCACCAAACCGCATTTTCGGTTTTCTCATCGCGAACAATGAAACGATCTTTTGGAGATCTACCAGTAAATTCACCTGTTTCAATGGCAAGTGCTCCAGTGTCTGTCAACATTCCCTCACCAAGAATGATGCAATCTTCAATTAACTCAGCTGGACTCATGTTCCAAAACTGATTACCAAGATTTTTCAGTCCGATTGAAGCTGCTAAATCTGCATTTTTTCCAAATTTCCCTTGTAATTCCATGTTGTTGTTTTTGGCACAACCATTGTTGTACATTGCTCGTGCAAAATTACTTGGAGTGCCACAAAGAAAACATGATTTTCGTTAGTTTTTGCTAACAGATAAAAGCATTTCATGTGTAAAAAATAATTTTTAAAATTCCTTTTTTTTAACTATATTAAAGTAAGTGTCAAAGCTACACTTTGAACCATTTTCAAACACGACAAAATTCCAACTCCACAATTATCATTAGCTTTATACCAAATTAAATTTCCCACATGATTCGCAGTAGTTTACTTCTTCTTTCTGGATTTTTCTTTGCTTTTTGTATGAGTCCAATCAACCATACAGAGACGCCCGTTTTCCCGGATGTTCCAACAACTTGGTTTTCGAAAGAACTTGACTCCCTCAATCAGCTTCCTCGATTCAAACAAGCCTCAAGCTACGAGCAATCGATTGTACTGTTGGAAAACAAAAATAAACTACTCCCAATTGGGAATTTAGACCTAAAATGTAGCCATGTGTCCATTGGCGGGAATCCAACTGCCTTTCATAATGGACTCCAACGGTACATTTCACCAGATCAATATCTTCGTCCTTTTATTCACACCGAGGAACTAAAAGAATGGATGAAAACCGCTGGACACGACCTGGTGATTTTGTCCATTCACGCTTCAAAAAATACACAAATCGATTCCATTCAAGCTGCTTTATTTCACGAAATACCTCATCATTCCAAGGTGATCCTATGCATCTTTGGTGATAGCGACATCTTGTCCAAAATTCCAACCAAACGATTTGATGCCATTATTTGGGCAAAAGAAAACCATGAAATCGCACAGGAACGTGTCAGTCAGTTAATCTTTGGGAGTATTGGCGCATCGGCGCATTTGAAACAACGCATTCAGACCTTGGACCAAGAATTCGCAAAGGACTTGACGCTCACAACCGTTCCGAATGGACGACTAAAATTTAGTTCCCCAGAAGAAATTGGCCTTGATTCCAAAAAATTGAAAGCGATTGACGACATTGCTCTCGATGGAATTGAAAAAGGTGCTTATCCAGGATGCCAAATTGTGGTGGCCGTCAAGGACCAAATCATTTGGCGCAAGTGTTATGGCAAGCAATCTTACGATTCAAAGGCATCAGCTGTTCATGAAAATGATGTGTATGACATTGCCTCTGTTACGAAAATCGCAGCCTCGACCTTGTTAGCCATGCATTTACAAAGCAAAGGGAAGTATGACTTAGATAAAAAACTAAGGGATTACATTCCAGAAGTCACGGGCGATGGCCCCTTCGGAAATATTTTGATTCGAGACATGATGGCGCATCAGGCAGGATTAACACCTTGGATTCCATTCTACAAACGAACCTTGCAAAATGGTACGTGGAATCCATCCATCTACAGCACGAGTAAAAAAGCAGGATTTGAACGTCAAGTAGCAGAAGGCTTGTACATCAACAATTCGTACGCGGATAGTATGTACGCACAAATCTTGAAGTCCACCCTTGGACCGAAAAAATACGAATACTCAGATCTTTGCTACTATTTCACACAAAAAATACTGGAGAAACAAATTGGACAAACTCAAAACGTGTATTTGGAAGAGCACATTTACCGTCCAATGGGACTCCGATACATGCGCTATTTGCCCTTAAATCATTTTGATAAACTACACATTGTTCCGACAGAAAACGACCAAGCATTTCGCAAGCAATTGTTGCACGGATATGTTCACGACCCCGGTGCAGCCATGCTGGGAGGTGTCGCTGGACATGCTGGAATTTTTGCCAATGCCACGGACTTAGCAAGCATCATGCAGCTCTTCTTAAACAAGGGGAAATATGCTGGAATGGAGTTTTTCTCCGAGGAAGTCTGCCAAGAATATACCAAACAACAATTCCCTGGAAATCGACGTGGCGCTGGTTTCGATCGGCCGAATGCAAGTGGCGGAGGAACCTGTGATGAATTGGCTTCTTCTCAAAGCTTCGGGCATTCTGGATTCACAGGTACATTGGCTTGGGCAGACCCAAAAAACAAAGTCATCTTTATTTTCTTGTCAAACCGCGTCAATCCTAGTCAAGACAATTGGAAAATTCGCGACATGAACATTCGGACGAATATTCAACATGTGATTTACCAAGCCCTACAATAGAACTATTCGTTTACGAAGAATACTGCGTTTGCGACCATCAGTTTACCATTTTCCCAGAATCCTCGGAAAAGTGGATTATCAATAAAGTAGATGATGGCTCCGGCACCGTAAGACTGGTATCCGGCAATGCTGGCATCAGATTGTTGTTTTTTCACACGGTATCCAACAAATCCGTTATCCGCTTTCGCGTTCTTCTTTAACTGAAAAACCTTACTGGAACCTAGCTCAAAATGCTCAGAACTTTGACGCAAGGTATAATACGCATCATAGCCAAATGCAAGCGGATTCGTCGGATCCAAATCACAGGCGTAAATCGCTCCAATAATATTGTTTGAAATCTGATCGCGCTCTAGTTTTGAATAAGAAACGTGTTTTGCAAGACTATCGGTTGGTGCATCTATACGGGTAATATCAAATCCCTCTTTGCCAGCAAAGTCGTTCACGGCATAACCCATCACAATCAATTTTCCCCCATTTTGAATCCATTCTTTGACTTTGGTATTTTCGGATATAGATATACCGCCTTCCGGTACAAAAATCACAGATAATTGACCCAATGCTTCTTCTAAGTCCTCGGCAAAAACTAGGTGAACGGAACGACCCATTTGACGCTCAAAATAATGCCAAAGCTCGCCAACATTCAAAGAAGATGTTTCTTCTCCCATCAAAATGCCTATGGATGCAAGTGGTATTTTCTTTACCGATGAAGACCCCAAGTCAATCCCTTCTTGCATGAATCCAGAAGCCACTGTTCCGAGTTGAACCGCGTTTTCGTTGGCGATTTTTGTCACCACTTTATCAAAATCAGCACGTTTATTCTCGCCTCTCAAAATGATCAATGTTCCTGCAGAATAATTTTGCTTATCACTTTTAAATCCTTTTTCATTAAAATAAACGGTGATTCCAGCTGTTTGCAAATCCGACAAAAAGCGAGCAGACTTCATCGACTCCCAAGGAGCAAGATACGCATAGCAAGGTGTTGATGGAATTACATTGGTGACAGTCGAAGGCCAGCCACTGAAAATGGTTCCTTTTAAGGAAGATGATTCACATGCCCATGCCTCGAGTCCATATGCATAAGGCAAAGTCCAAGCTGTGATGTCATAAGTTAAACTATCGGACAACTTCGTTTTCGGTTCAAAAAACACATTCACCAAAGTTCCTTTTTCTTGTCTTGTGTGGATTAACAAATCACCAAACATGAGCTTTACTGTTTCATTCTGACCATTTTGATAATGATACGCTTTCACAGAAACTTCCTGTGTGGAAGTGGATACCATTTCTACTTGAATGCCATTTTTTTGCATAAGCGACATCAATGGTTCTAATTTTGCTTGTGATCCACGAACAACGAAGGTTTGGTATTTGTAATTTTTATTGGCACAAAATGTTTGGTACTCTTTGACTAATTTTTCAGCATTTTTTGCACTCATTTCTACTGTGGACAATCCCGTTGTTACGTGATGAGCGACGCGGTCTTTCAAACTTAAGGTATCTCCAACTTGCGTGATCACCGACAATCCAGCACGGCCGCTTCCACCTTGTTCGTAGGTCATTCCAATACTACCATTATACGTTGGGTAGGTATCCCCATAACTAGGATACAGTAAATCGAAAATCTCTTTGGAAAAATACAACCACCCTTGCTGATCGAAATAGGATGCGTGACTAGCTCCGATTTCCTTTTGAAAATCACGTTGCCAATTGGTAATAACTTCATGATAAGGTTCTGCGGCGGGTGGAAAATAATAGGGCTCATTGATGCCTTGTTCGTGGAAATCCACATGGACATGAGGCAACCATTGATTGTAGCGCTTTACCCGTTGCTCCGATTCTATCTGTGTCATCCATGCCCAATCTCGGTTCAGGTCGAACAGGTAGTGATTTGGACGTCCACTCGGCCATGGTTCCTTGTGCTCAGCAGCGAATTTCATCAAATCAGCTGGAGCGTTTCCATATTGCTGATAAAAATTCACATAACGGTCGCGTCCGTCTGGATTCAAACAAGGATCCATAATGACAACCGTGTTTTTCAAATAGTCGGATTTATCTGTTAGTAATCGATAGGCTGTTTGCATCGCCGCTTCCGTCCCGGAACTTTCATTCCCATGGACATTGTAGCTCAACCAAACAATGGCCAATTTTTCATGCGAAGCATGTTTGATGTGATCCAAACGTATTTCTTCTAACTTCTTTAAGTTTTCTGGAGTACCAATAAAAGCAAGGATTAAATCACGGTGTTCATAGGATTCACCATATTTCTCTACTTTGATGGTGGTAGGAAAAGCTGTTTGCAAGGCATGAAAGTAGGAAACCACTTTGTCTTGACGGGTGAATCGCTCACCGATTTCATATCCAAGGTAGGAAGCAGGTGTGAAGTTTTGAGCGATCGCATGCATACTGAGAAGTAGCATGAACAAATGAGATAGAATTCTTTTCATCCTTTTATTGTGTTATTTTTTTGGCAATGTTCATGATGGCATCACCTTTGTAAACGACAGGAGACTCATTGGAACAAATAATATATCCATCTTGCGTCGCTTTGATTTTCTTTTCATAATTCCCATAGGGATCTGTGACAATTCCAATGACATCGCCTTTTAGTACAGAGGCGCCATTTTGAACAAGCGCTTGAAACATTCCCGAAGATGGTGCGCGCATCCATTTACTTTCACCCAAAAAGATCGGTTCACGGTCCTTGGTGATGTCGATTTTATAATTGCGCATTCCCAAATGAGATATCACTCGTTTCACACCATTTAAAGCTTCTTCTACCACCTGTTCTTCGATGCTGTTTGACTTCCCACCTTCGAACAACAAAATTTTCTTTTTGCGTTTGACAATGGATTCTCGCAGTGTTTTGGGAATCAAATTCGAATGTAAAATAAACGGTGGGTTAAATACACGCGCTAACTCCAAACTTTCTTCGTCCTTGAATACACAACGAATCTGAGGAAAGTTATTGCGTTGTGCCGCTCCCGTATGAAAATCAATGATGTAATCGCAATGTGGTGCAATCTCCTTCATAAAGTGAAAGGCAAATTGAGATGCTAAGGATCCATTGGAACTTCCCGGAAAACTGCGATTCAAGTCGCGACCGTCCGGAAGCTCACGCTGTAAGTTCAGAAATCCAAAAATATTGAAAACAGGCAAACAGATAATTGTTCCCTTGGTCGGTTTGTGTAATTTTTTTCGCAGAAAACGACGAATGACCTCCACACCATTGATTTCGTCGCCATGTAAACCAGCCATCAAGAGAACGGTTGGACCATCCTCTTTGGCACGTTCAACAATGACAGGAACCAAAATCGGCGTACGAGTGTGTAAGTGAGCAACGTCGAAATTCAATTGGACACTTTTTCCTGGAAGGATTTCCTGTCCAAGAATGACCATTTTTTTATGCGTTTTCTTAGCGATTGACATTGCGTTCAATATAAGAAATGATTTTTCCAGCGATATCTTGTTGGGTCGTTTTTTCGATGCCTTCGAGTCCGGGAGAAGAATTCACCTCTAAAACGAGTGGACCTCTTTCCGACTGTAACATATCTACTCCAGCAATTCCTAATCCAACTGCTTTTGCAGCGAGTATCGCGGTATATTTTTCTTCGGTCGTTAATTCAATTTCCATGGATGAACCTCCTCGGTGTAAATTGGAACGAAATTCGCCCGGTTTCCCTTGACGTTTCATGGCACCTACCACCTCACCATCTACAACAAAAGCTCGAATATCTGCACCTTTTGCTTCGCGGATAAATTCTTGCACGATGACACGTGCCTTAAGTCCGTTGAATGCTTCCAAAACCGACTGAGCTGCGTTCATGTTTTCAGCTAACACGACACCTAGACCCTGCGTTCCTTCTAGTAATTTCAATACTACAGGTGCACCACCTGCAGATTTCACTACATGTTTTACGTCCTTCGAATAATTCGTGAAAACCGTTTTCGGCAAACCAATTCCTTCTTTCGACAACACTTGCAAACAACGCAATTTATCGCGCGAGTGGATGATCCCGCGGGAGTTCACTGCTGTGAAGACATTCATCATTTCAAACTGTCGCACCACCGCTGTCCCAAAAAAAGTGACAGAAGCACCTATTCGAGGAATAACTGCATCGAAACCTTTTAAATAACGGTCCCCATAATACAAAGCTGGACCCGTTTGTTCAATTTCAATGTTGCATTTCAAATGATCAATGACATGTGCTTCGTGTCCCCTTGCCTCTGCCGCTTCAACAAGACGACGTGTGGAATACAAATTTGAATTTCTAGAGAGAATGGCTATTTTCATAAGGCGTGTAAGGATGGATGAAGGTATTTTAGACTCGTGTCTACAATAAATCGATTGTTTAATAGTTTACGTCCAATTAAAATGGGAAAGCGCATGCCATTTCGTTCAGTCAATGAAAATTCCGTTTTTACGATTTTTCCACCCATGTGAATTTTCACATAAATAAAATAACGGTCTTGGGTTTGTCCGGTCGAACTTTTCACGCGCTTTTTACGAAATTCTTTGAAGTAGAACAATTGATCACGGTATGCGGGATGAGCCGCATCCAAAAATATCACTTCTAACACGCCGTCTTTTTCTTGACAGTGAGATACATGAATGCTTGATGAATAAGCTCCTGTGTCAATTTTAACCTTCACGTCGCTCAGTCCGAACTCTACAAGGTCAGCAACTTCGCGTCTTCCGATAACAACTTTTTCCTTTTTCATGGATGTGCAACAAATTTACTTGAATAATTGTGAAAATGAAAATAAGCCAAGAATTCAAAATAAAGCGTGCATTAACGCGTTAAGGATTGTAACTTTGTCATTATGAAACATTGGATCTTCTTCATCACCCTTGTAACCAGCAGTGTAGCCTGGAACCAGCAAGTGAATGTCGAAGGCAAATGCGTGGGTAAGCGAAGTAAACCTTTGGAGAACGTTCAAATCTACGTCAAACAATATCCTTCGCTGGTTTTACAAACAGATAAAAACGGTCGTTATTCATTTAACGCCAAATTTGGGGACACTTTGTCCATTTTATATGCCTATGAAGATTTGCGAGATACTGCAACAATCTATGTGAAAAAACAAGGAAGTCAAGTTCTGCCAACAATGATTTTAGCGGTTTCAGAACATCGAGATGTCGTTGTCCAATATGGACAAAATGATCCTTTTACCATTGACCCTCTTCCGATTTTGTCCTACACCAAAATGGTCAATGTGGAAAAATCATTGGTGTATTCTACAGCGGCTACTTCTAATAACGAATTGACATCCAACTATAATGTTCGCGGTGGAAACTACGATGAGAATTTGGTATATGTCAATGGATTTTTGGTGTATCGTCCCTTTCTCACACGAAGTGGACAACAAGAAGGAATGAGTTTTATTCACTCCTCCTTGGTCAAGTCGGTGCGCTTTTCTGCAGGTGGATTCGATGCACAATATGGCGATCGATTGAGTTCGGTTCTCGACATTACGTATCGAACTCCCGATAGTACACAAGCGAGCAGTACCGTTTCACTACTCGGTGTGGAGGCTCATGCGGAACAAGCTGTTTCCCCGAGATTCAATTACTTAGTTGGCGCACGATACCGTTCGAACGGCTATTTTCTGAATGCTTTGCCGACCAAAGGTGCTTACAATCCAGTTTTTGCCGACGCACAAATTTTGACAAATTACGCAATTACACCCAAAACAACTTTTAGTTTACTCGGACACTTCTCCTCCAATTCTTACCGATTTAGTCCGCAGTCTTCTGCATCTGATTTTGGAACAGCAAACGAAGCTTACCGTTTAATGATTTATTACGACGGAAAGGAAGCCACAAAATTCCAAACCATGATGGGCGGAGCCTCACTTAAATTCGAGCCAAATAAGCAAACCAACCTCGATTTTTATGTTTCTGCCTTCAATACGAATGAACGTGAATATTTTGATGTGCAGGGTCAATATTTCATTAATGAATTGGAAACTGATCCATCCAAAGAAGCTTACGGGGATTCCATCGCCACCTTAGGTGTAGGCACTTTTTTGAACCACGCCAGAAACCGATTGAACGCTACGATATTCAGTGCATACCACAATGGCTCAGTTCAATTGTTTAACGGATTCACAGACGAGCAACAATTGCACGCACGTAATTCTTCCTTAAAATGGGGTGCACAAATTCAGCGTGATTTCTTTACAGATGTTTTGAGCGAATGGCGCATGATTGACTCGGCAGGATACAGTTTACCGCAAACCAACACACAAGAAGTTGTGCTTTACGAAACGATAAAAGGCAACCTGAACTTGCTCAATTACAAGGTCAGTGGATTTTTACAATGGAATCATATCTGGACAAACACCAAAAAGAATTACGAGGTAAAAATTCAAAAGAAGTACAAAGTGAATGATGTGAAAACCTATCAGGAATATTCAAAAATCATTTTAGAATCGAACCGTAAATTTGCATTTTCAGGCGGACTAAGAGGTGGGTATACCGCCATCAATCATGAACCTTATTTTACACCACGCATGAGTTTGACCTATTCCCCTCGTGCTTATATGGTTCAAAATAACCGCATCGTTCGTCGAAATTTGAATTATCGCTTGGCAAGCGGATTGTATTACCAACCACCCTTTTACCGAGAATTCAGAACCTTTGACGGACACTTAAATACCAATGTAAAAGCACAAAAATCCTTTCATGTGGTAGCAGGTACGGATTTATTTTTTGAAATGTGGGGACGAGAAAAACCCTTCAAATTTACCGGTGAACTTTATTACAAGTACCTATGGGATGTGAATCCGTATGAAATTGAAAACGTGCGTACACGCTACTATGCGGAAAACAACGCCGTTGCCTATGCCTGCGGATTAGACATGAACGTACACGGGGAATTTGTGAAAGGAATAGAGTCCTTTTTTAAAGTCGGGTTGATGCGAACGCGCGAAGATATCTTAAATGATCACTACACCGAATATTTCAATGCTGCTGGAGAACGCATCATTTTTGGATACAGTCAAGATCAAACCGTTGTTGATAGCGCCGTCGTATATCCAGGTTACATTCCACGACCGACAGATCAACTCCTTACCATCGGCGCATTGGTACAAGATAAAATGCCCGGATTTGAACAATTCACCGTTCAGATGGGCTTGCAATTTGGATCCAGACTTCCGTATGGCCCACCAGACTTTACGCGTTATAAAGATACCCTGCGCATGAAATCTTATTTCCGTGTTGACCTTGGCTTGTCCTACGATTTGTTGAAGGAGTCAAAACTTGCTCGAAAACCACTTGGTCGAAAATGTGAATCTGCAACCGTTTCACTGGAAATTTTCAATCTACTTGGCATCAATAATGTCCTTTCTAAACAGTGGATTCAAGATGTCGAGGGGAAATATTACGCAATTCCAAACTACCTAACTTCACGCAGGTTTAATCTAAAATTGAGTATTTCAATTTAAAGAAGGGGCAAACAGAAATTTATTTGGTGAGACCAAATCAGTCTTTACCGCATACATAACTATTCCCGCTGTATTTTTTACACCAAGCTTGGCCATGATGTTTTTTCGATGCGTATTGACCGTATGCTTACTTAAAAACAATTGTTCCGCAATCAACTCATTGGTTTGTCCTTCTGCAATTAACACAATGATTTCATTTTCTCGCTCCGATAAAACGACCGGTTCACAGCTAAAGGATTCAAAATCCAAATCGTTGACATCAATGTTGGCGCGTTGTATCGTTTCTAGGATTTGTCCACAGAAGAACTTATTTCCACGATTGGTTTCACGAACCGCATTGACAATTTCCACCAAATCACAGTCCTTCTTCACGTAACTTGTAACGCCAGAACGAAGCGCATCTACCAAAGTTTGGGCACTTTGTGCAGCTGTCAGCGCTAAAAATTTAGTGGATTTATCTTTGGCCGATATGCGTTGAATGGAGTCAATGGAAAATCCGTCTGAGGTGAAATCAATCAAAACAATCGAAGCTCCAAATGTTTTGAGTTGATCGATTAGTTCTTTTTCATTTCTCGCCTCTCCAACAATGGTCACATTCAACTCTGCCATTAAAATGGCGCGAAGTCCGATTCGGATCAAATCATTGCTATCAGCTAGAATTACGTTCACCTTATTTAGAATTATTATAAACAAAGGTACGCTAGATTTGAAAACAATCCATCATTTTTCTTATTGTATTTTCAACAAAGTATTCACAAGTTCAATGGAACAAACTACCTTTGTTCTGTGAAAACAAGCGTCGGTCAGGATATTGAACATGCCATTGCATTATTAAAGAATGGTGAAGTGGTGGGGATTCCAACAGAAACAGTCTATGGACTTGCTGCTGATTCGACCAATGAAGATGCTGTTTTAAAGATTTTCGAGGCCAAAGGAAGACCAACCTCCAATCCTTTGATTCTCCATTTTCCATCCTTGGAAGCGATTGAACCATATGTTTTGCATTTCCCAAAAGAACTTGCCGCTTTAGCAGAAGTATTTTGCCCGGGACCAATTACCTTTATTCTCCCGAAAAGTACTTTGGTTCCATTCTTGATCACAGCTGGACAAGAATCGGTAGCGGTTCGTATTCCGGATCATCCACTCACCTTGTCTTTATTGCAACAATTGGACTTCCCATTAGCAGCGCCAAGCGCAAATCGTTATGGCGGAATAAGTCCAACCAAAGCGGAGCATGTTTTTCATCAATTGAACGAACGCATTCCGTATATCCTAGACGGTGGCGCTTGTCAAACCGGACTGGAGTCCACTATTGTTGGCATGCAAGATCAAAAAGTCATTGTGTACCGATTAGGAGGAATTTCGATCGAACGCTTGGAACAAGTACTTGGATATCTTGCTGAAGTAAAAAACGAATTACATCATGGGGTTCGCACAAGTGGAATGGTAAAATACCATTATGCGACGGAAACTCCGCTCTATTTTATGGAACATCGTTCGAAAGAGACGAGTTCTAACGAAGGTAGAATCTTATTTAAACGTAGTAATAATGTCGTTTCGGCCCATGATTTTTACCTGAGTGATTCAGGAGATATAGATGAAGCTGCAAAAAACCTATATGCGGCATTACATGAGATGGATGGACGTGGATTCGACCGGATATTCATTGAGCAGTTTCCAAATGAAGGACTCGGAAAAACAATGAATGATCGTTTAAGACGAGCAACCGCTAAATTCTTATAATCGCCTAAAAAATTCAGAACAACAAAAAAGCCATCATTGCTGATGGCTTTTGAATATGTTGTGCACTCTTCTTATTTAAGGTGACGTCCGTAACGGTTTTTGAATTTATCGATACGACCCGCAGTATCCACGAATTGAGAGATCCCTGTGAAGAACGGGTGAGATTTGTGAGAGATATCCAATTTAAACAATGGATACTCGTTTCCATCTTCCCATTGAATGGTTTCTTTCGTTGTAGCACATGATGGGCATAAAAACGCGTAATCATTCGACATGTCTTTAAATACAACAAGTCTGTAGTCTTCTGGGTGTATATCTTTTTTCATTTGAACTGAGTTTCTTATTCGAAAATGGATTGCAAATTTAGCTATTTCTTTTTGATAAACAAGAAAAAAGACAAAATTCCTTTCTTTTTTATATCATTTGAACAATTCACAGGGGATAAATTCTACAAATCAAGGAATTCACTTGCGTTTATGAACTTACTTTTGTCGGGATTCATCCTATGAAATTCAAAACGCCACAACATATCCGTGAAATTGCGAACTTGCTACACTGCGAAGTTACTGGACATTTGGAACAAATGGCAAGGGGAATCAATGAAATTCACTTGGTGGAAGAAGGTGACATCGTTTTTGTTGATCATCCCAAATATTTTCAAAAAGCCTTAGATTCCTCAGCTAGCATTATTCTGATCCCAGAAAAAGTGGAATGTCCGGCGGGAAAAACGCTATTGATTCATCCACAACCATTCGATGCCTTTAATTTACTGACACAACATTTTCTTTCTTTGAACGGTGAAAGTAATTCCTTCATCGATGATCGTGCGGTGATTGCCCCCAATGTATTCATAGGAGCAAATGTCCGTATTGGTGCAAATGTTCACATTCATGCAGGCGCATACATTGGAGACTTCACCAGCATTGAAGACAACGTCATTATAGGTCCAAACACAGTCATTGGATTCGATGCCTTTTACTACAAAAATAAAAGTGAGGGATTCGATCGACTCAAATCCTGTGGTGGTGTCCATCTCGCTGCAAACGTTGAAATTGGCGCACTTTGCACCATCGACCGAGGGGTAACCGGGGTGACACGGATTGGACAAGGGACAAAAATCGATAATCAAGTACACATTGGGCACGATACTCAAATTGGTGAGCACTGTTTAATTGCAGCCGCATGTGGCATTTCCGGTTGCGTTGTCATTGGAAATCACGTGACCCTTTGGGGACAAGTAGGAACCGCTAGTGCAATTCAAATAGGTGATCACGCCACGATTTTGGGTCAATCCGGCGTCTCAAAAAACGTCCCGGAAAACGAAGTCTATTTTGGATCTCCCGCTGGCCCTGTAAAAGACAAGTTCAAAGAAATGGCTCACCTCCGTCAACAAGCTAAATCCTAAACATGCGGTTTAACACAGGTACTGAATTAATATCACAATTAGAGATGAAGGACAATCGCCTACATTCTTTGTTGGAGATTACCAATGCCATCAACTCGAATTTACCTGTTGAATCCCTATTTAAAATTTTCTCCTTCATTTTAAAGGAGCAATTGAGCTTTCATCGCTTCGTTTTATTCATCAAAGAAGAGAACTGGCATTGCCCAGTAAAAGTGGGTTATAAAGGTCGGATTGACCTCGATTTAATTCATTCCGAACTATACCGTTTTCGTGAAATCACCTTGGTAGAATCATCGAATTCTTCATTGTTGAGCGACTTTCAAGCCGTCATTCCGGTTGCACATCAAGAAAAACCACTCGCCTACCTGTTGATTTCCACATTAGGAAAAACTGAGTACCTTGAGCCAGCACATTTTTCCTTTGCTCAAACCCTAGCGAACATCATTTCAGTAGCCGTTGAAAATCACCGCTTGGTAAAGCAACACATTATAAAAGAACGAATTTCAAAGGAACTAGAAGTGGCCTCAGAAATGCAAAAATTGCTATTTCCATCCGAACTTCCTTCCAATCGAAAAATGGACTTGTCGGGACGCTACATACCACGTCATGCCATCGGTGGAGATTACTATGATTTCATTCCATTAGGTGATGAAGAGTACATCATTTGCATTGGAGATGTGAGTGGCAAAGGAATCAGTGCAGCGATGTTGATGGCGAATTTTCAAGCGACGATAAGGACTCTCTTCAAGTATCAGCGTTTTGAGATGTCCTTCCTTATGGAAGAACTCAATAAACTCGTGATGAAAAGCGCGAAAGGTGAAAAATTCATCACCTTTTTCTTAGCACATTACAATGCCTACACGCGTCAAATGACCTACGTCAACGCAGGACACAACCACCCCTTCTTACTTAATGGAAGAAAAGTCAGCATGTTGAAAGATGGCTGTATTGGA
>JAHEMQ010000053.1 GCA_024643555.1 Crocinitomicaceae bacterium
ATTCATCCTGTAGCACGTTTATTTCATTCTAAAAAATTCAAAATCAATGCTTAATTTCGAAACATGGAACATTTAACTACCCGAACTACTTTATTTGCTGGAATCGCAGCTTTTTCAGGCTTTCTTTTTGGATTTGACACTGTCGTGATTTCTGGGGCCGATAAAACTCTCCAAGATCTTTGGCACACATCCAATTTATTTCATGGTTGGATTGTGATGTCAATGGCATTATGGGGAACCGTACTTGGGGCCGTTTTTGGTCACCTCCCTACAAATTTACTTGGACGCAAAAGGAGTCTATTGGCTATCGGCTTATTGTTTGCCATGTCAGCATTTGGAACAGCATTTGCCAATGGACCCTGGATTTTTGCCATTGCTCGTTTCCTTGGCGGAATTGGAATTGGTGTTTCTACCATTGCCGCTCCTAGTTATATTTCTGAAATTGCACCCGCAAAATACCGTGGACGTCTCGTTGGACTATATCAATTCAATATTGTTTTTGGAATCGTAGTTGCTTTTATTTCAAATTTCTATTTAAAGGATAGTGGAGAGAACGCGTGGCGTTATATGCTCGGTGTTCAAATTATTCCCTCTTTATTGTTTGCCGTAGGTTGTTTTTTCATTCCCGAAAGCACACGTTGGAAATCTATTCATGATTCCGAATCAAAAAATAAAGAAACAACTATTTTTCATTCATCCTATCGCAAAGTTCTATGGCTTACTTTTTTCATTGCCTTATTCAATCAATTTTCTGGCATCAATGCTTTCCTTTACTATGCACCAAGAATTTTTGATTTAGCAGGATTGGATGAGAATGCTTCCTATTTAAGTTCAGTTGGTGTCGGGTTGGTCAATTTAGCATTTACCATCCTTGGTGTTTCATTCATTGACAAACTGGGCAGAAAAACCTTGATGTATGTTGGAGGAATCGGATACATTGTTTCCTTGGGATTGGTTTTCTTAAGTTTTCAACTGCATTGGGATGGTGCGATGGTTCCATATTTTTTCTTCCTGTTTATTGCTTCACATGCCATTGGTCAAGGTGCCGTAATCTGGGTTTTCATTTCTGAATTGTTTCCAGATCGATTAAGGGCTGCTGGACAAGGATTTGGTTCGACCGTTCATTGGTTGTTTGCGGCAACCATTCCAGCTTTTATCCCTTTTTTATTTCAGAAAATAGGCGCGGTAAGCGTATTCGGTATTTTTTGCTGTGCCATGATGATTCAGATGGTATGGATTCATTTCTGGATGCCTGAAACCAAAGGAAAAAGTTTAGAGGATATCACTGAAGAATTAAGTCAATAATGAGTTTACATAGCGTATGTTTTGGAGAAGTTCTTTGGGACCTACTTCCAAATGGAAAACAAGCTGGCGGTGCGCCAATGAATGTGGCCTTTCGATTAAACGAATTCCACCACAAGGTGCAACTTTTAACGGCTATCGGAAAAGATGATCTCGGGAAAGAACTACTCGAAATGCTAAAAGCCATTCAGCTTTCAAACGACGTTCACATTTCGGATCATCTGCCTACGGGAACAGTTGCTGTTGAGTTGAATGACGCAGGAAATGCTTGCTACACCATTGTCGAAGAAGTTGCATGGGATGAAATCCATCACTTTGATATCTGCCCAGAACCGTTTCAATTGATTTTTGGAAGTTTGTCACTTCGCTCTAACATCAATCAAGCATCGATCTCTACATTGATCGAACGGGCATCAGAGGTCGTTTTTGACATCAATTTAAGAAAACCATTTTATTCCTTCGAACTCATCGATGCATATATTCAAGTTTCAGATGTCATTAAATTAAACGAAGATGAATTGGATTGGCTTTGTGCGCAACTACAAATTCAACCTGTTCATTCGATCACTTGCTTTCTTGAACTTTCCAAGCACTATCCCAAAAAAACTTGGTGTGTTACCCTGGGTGAAAAAGGAGCCCTACTTTTTGAAAAAGATGAATTGTTTCAATCTGGAGGATTTCCGGTTCAAGTGGTTGACACGATTGGAGCTGGCGATGCTTTTTTAGCTGCTTTACTCCACAAGCGCAACCTCAAAGCTCATCCATTGGAATGTTTGGCCTTTGCGTGCAAAGTTGGTTCCACAGTAGCTGGACAACGAGGAGCTACGCAAGCTTTGCCAAAAGAACTTCTAAGCGAGTAATTTCTCGACGATTTTCGCGATTTGAACAGCATTTGTGGCCGCACCTTTTCGCAAATTATCAGCGACAATCCATAGATTTAGGGTATTGGCTTGACTTTCATCCCGACGAATTCTACCAACGAATACATCGTCTTTTCCTTGCGCATATTTCGGCATGGGGTACGTATACGTATCTTGATTGTCTTGCAGTGTAATGCCTGTCGTTTCATGAAGCAATTGACGCACCTCATCAAGGGTAAAATCGTTTTCAAATTCAATGTTAACTGCTTCTGAGTGACCTCCAACAACTGGGACACGCACAGCAGTTGCAGTAACGAAAATAGCTGGATCTAAGATCTTCTTCGTTTCATTCGTCAGTTTCATTTCCTCTTTTGTATAGCCATTTTCTTCAAAAACGTCACACTGAGGAATGCAGTTTTTATCAATGGGGTATTTATAGGCCATTTCACCGGAAATTCCGGTACGTTCATTTTCCATTTGCTCCACGGCTTTAACACCTGTCCCTGTAATGGATTGGTAAGTGGACACCACAACTCGCTTGATTCCAAATCGCTTGTGTAAAGGCGCCAATACCATCACCAATTGAATCGTACTACAATTTGGATTCGCAATGATTTTGTCTTCGATGGTCAATTGCGCTCCATTGATTTCCGGAACAATCAGTTTTTTTGTTGGATCCATGCGCCAAGCAGATGAATTATCGATAACAACCGTACCCACCTCCGCAAATTTCGGCGCCCAATTTAATGAAGTTTCACCACCAGCACTGAAAATAGCAATATCCGGTCGCAGCTCAACGGCCGTTTGGAGTCCAACAACCTCAAATTCCAATCCACCAAATTCAATTTTATTCCCGACGGATTTCTCCGACGCGACAAGGATTAAGGTGGTAATTGGGAAATTTTGTTCTTTTAATACTTGCAACATCACACGTCCAACCATGCCTGTTGCTCCAATAACTGCTACTTTCATTCGTTATTCACTTATTTGAGCCTGTAAATTTAATATATTTGATAGCTATGCGGTCCATTCAAGGAATATTATTGTGTTTTTTACTTTTGTGTACATCCAATCTTCGTGCACAAATGAACGATGATTTTGCAGACGGCGATTTCACTTCGAATCCTTCATGGAGCGGAAGTTCTGCTGATTTCATGGTGAATTCGAGTCAACAAGTTCAATTGAACAACACGGTTTCAGGGACATCATACCTTTCTACACCTCACGGAATCAGTTCATTATTAAATCACGAATGGCAGTGCTGGGTCAAACAAAGTTTTTCTTCATCTTCGAGTAACTTTGGCAAGGTTTTCTTGAGTGCCGATAATGCTGTGTTATCGAGTGCACAAAACGGGTATTACCTCTTGTTCGGTGAGGCAAATGCCGTGGATGCCATTCGCTTGTTCAAGTTGGAAAATGGCATTTCGACACAACTTTGCGCCGGTGTGGATGGGCAAATTTCGAGTAGTTTCGTTACACGGATTAAAGTAGTGTTGAGCGCCACTGGAACTTGGAATTTATATGCGGATTTAAGTGGGTCTTCGAATTTCGTTCTTCAAGGAAGTGCGAATGATCCATCCATTCTCAGTGGAACGCATTCTGGATTTATCTGTACCTATACAACTAGCAACGCCACCAAGTTTTACTATGATGACTTTTACGTTGGGGCACCGATTCTCGATACCCAAGCGCCGAATTTAGTACAAGCAAGTGCGGTTTCATCCAACCAAGTCGATCTTTTGTTCGACGAAAGCTTGGAGTCAACAACGGCTAACACTGTCGCTAATTACGCGATTCTACCCTTTAATTCCTTTACAACCGCTACACAGGACATCGCCAATCCGGCTTTGGTGCATTTGACCGTTTCCTTTGGGCTCATAAATGGAAACACGTATACCGTGAATTGTGCAAACTTGCAAGATTTATCTGGAAACATTTCCGGAAATCAATCCCTTACATTCAATTATTTAATCGCAGAAACTGCTGTCAAAGGAGATGTCATCATTTCAGAGTTTCTTCCCGATCCAACTCCCGTCATTGGATTACCCGAAGTGGAGTTCGTTGAAATCTTCAATAAAAGTGGAAAAGTCTTTCATTTGTTAGATTGGTCTATCACAGATGGCTCATCCAACGGAACGATTGGTGACTACTGGTTATTACCCGGATCCTATCTTGTTTTAACTGCGAATGCGAATGTTGGACTTTTTACCAACGTGGCAGGTGTCACAAGTTTTCCTAGTTTAAATAATGCGGGAGATCATATCATCCTGAAAGATAACGCTGGAATGATTCTCGATCAGTTGACATACACCGACGACTGGTATCAAGATGCGGTAAAGAAAAATGGCGGGTACAGCTTGGAGCGAATTCAGTTGAATGATCCTTGTTCCACCTATGACAATTGGACGGCGTCTACCTCCATTTCAGGCGGTTCGCCCGGTACCATAAATTCCGTTTTTAGTGCAGCTCCTGATCAGATCAATCCAAGTTTACTTTCCGCCATTGCCTTGGGTCCAAATTTCCTTGAACTTTCCTTTTCTGAAGGCATGGACTCTAGCAGTTTATCATTGGCCACGTATACTTTTAATCCATCGTTGAGCCTGCAACAAGTGTACATTCAAGCGATCGACGATAATCCAAATGGTCCACCACAGCTCATTTTACAATTCAACGAAAACTTAGTTCCTTCGACCACCTACTCCATTCAGATGGGTCCTGTCAGTGATTGTTGGATGAACGACACCACATTGATGGGTTCCTTTACCTTACCAGAACAAGCCATTTCTGGAGATCTTGTCATTAATGAAATTTTAGCGAATCCTTTGAGCGGTGGCCAGGATTTTGTTGAATTGTACAATCAATCCAACAAAGTCATTGACTTGAAGGATTGGCAATTGGCCAACTATTACAATGATACCATCGCAAACATCAAGACCATTTCCAATCATTTCATTTTAGAACCCGGTGCCTTTGTTGCAATCACTAAGGATACTGGATTTTTAAAGACCCATTATCCAGCAACAGTCGCAGGACAACTGATTCAAATGGACACACCGAGCTTCAACATCGATTCTGGCACGGTCTACTTGTTGTTTAATAGTGAGCAAATCGACCGCGTATCTTACTCCGTGGACTGGCAGTTTTCCCTATTAGATAATTCCGATGGGGTTTCTCTCGAGCGAATCTTACCAAATGGGCCTTCCAACCAGCCGGACAATTGGCATTCGGCAGCTGAGTCCATCGGATTTGCGACACCAGGAAGGATTAATTCACAATTTCAATTGGGTACACTTAGTGAGTCTGTGAGCTTGACTCGGGATGTTTTTTCCCCAGATCAAGATGGTTTTGAAGATGTTTTGATGGTAAACTATGCATTTAGCGAATCAGGATTGCTTGGTAAAGCCACCATATATGATGACATGGGAAGAGTTGTGAAAACACTTTTCTCAAATGAATTACTCGGAACGAGTGGCTTTTTCACTTGGGACGGTGTAAATGCGAATCAAGCCAAAGCGCCTGTTGGTATATACATCCTATTGATGGAAGTGTTTTCAACAGATGGCCGTGTTATTTTTACAAAAAAATTAGCATTCACGCTTGCTGGCAAATTGTAAATTTGTAAAAAAAACTATATGAAACACATCATTCTTCTCTTTAGTCTATTTTTTACGTTCAGTTTTTTCGCGCAACCCTATAAAAAGGCTGTAGGACTGAGATTTGCAAACATCGGCTTTACACAATTGAACGCTAAGTATTTTTTGACAGAAGAAAATGCAGTTGAATTGAGTTTGGGTGGGAATGCAAATTACGTTTGGATTCAAGGAAATTACGAATGGCAACAGCCCTTATTCGATGATGTGCACTATTACATTGGTGTTGGACCAGGATTTGGAATCGTTTCTGGAAATCCGATATTAGGGAATTCCTCCACTAACCGATTGATGCTAGGAGTCAACGGGGTTGCCGGAGTTGAATACAAATTACCTGATTATCCATTTACCTTCGCCTTTGAAAGTGGTCCCTATTTGCAAGTGATTCCAAGTTTAAAACTTGGATGGAACTTTGGCCTTGCTGCACGTTATGTCCTCCCCTAAAAACACCCTTTCTCCAGGTTCCAAAAATTGGATTCCTAAATTTTTTCAGTTGTTGGAAAAAGGAGTCATTTCTTTAGACCAAGAACTCATTCAAAATACGGAGACTGACTTAACCCATTTCGTCTCGCACCGAACCGGACTCGTTTACGGTAATGCTTTACACCTCTTGTTTTCAAATCAACTAGATTCTTCAAAGTATACCAACGACGAGAAATTAAAATTACTGCTCTTTGAAACCCTGTTGTTTACCTATTTGCGTAAAAATCAAGGCGTTTTTGACAAAGATGCCTTTCTAGATAACCTCCAGTCATTTTACGGTGACACGAAAGAAGGAGGTGTTTTTGCGTGGTTTGACAGGGTATTTACTGGAAAGACCAATTTAAACATTGAGGAAATATTAGCTGATCGCATCCAAGTAAAAAGCACCTTTTTTGGCGCGAATTACTGGTTAAACCATTTGTCAAATGCCTTTGTTTTTCTGGATGTTGTTTTATATCGAGCTTTTCTCGACGGGCAGATCCATTCCTTTTCTCGGCATTACGAATCGTATGCAAGTTCTTTGATGAACGGAGTTATTTTTGCTGCATATACCGACAACAATGCCGAAGATAAAGAGCAACGTGTTTTGTGGCATTTTTTAGCTTCAACGGAATTGAATAAAGCCTCCAAAGCACGATTTGAAAATCGGATTTTGACAGGTGTCACGTTGAGGGTTGTCAAAAAAGAATGTGTTTTGGATAGCTTGTTGTCTAAATTTACGCTTGAGCTCGGACTTTTCTTAATTCAAGGGACTCATCGATTGAGCCCTTCCGAACTAAAAAAACTAAAAGCACTTGGTCATGCCTTGGAATTAAGTGACCGGGACATCCAAGAATCTCATGAGATGTGTAATGCGTATATGTTACAAAATCAAACGGAATTACTTGCGCTGCAATCCGAATCTGAAACGGGATTTGTATTCAAGTCCTTCAGTCAACGTTGGATACGCATTTTAGGAAGAAACAAAGACAAGTTGATTCAAGAAATGCGTGAAAGCAAGGAATTAATGGCCTTGATTCAGAAATCAACGAAGGAAGAGTTAAGCTCGGAAGAAAAAGAACAAGTGCGAACACAATTTTTGGATTTACTGAAATCCATGCCATCCTTGGCACTTTTTCTTTTACCCGGAGGTAGTCTACTTCTTCCATTAATTCTTAAACTTGTCCCTGAATTGATGCCATCTGCATTCAAAGTCAACGAAATCGAGAAAAATAAAAAGAATCCATGAAGTGTAAAATCCACATATACCTATTAAACGATTTATTTTCGCAAGAATTTGCCGATGAGCACCATGAGGGAAATGCATCCATTGACAATGTGAAATACGATTGGGAAGATGAATTGTCTATTTCAAGTGACGTTATTTCGGTCACTGAACACAAAGGAGTTTCCTATCCACTTGCTGGTATGGATGAGCATGATCAAGCGTTTCAATACGACATCCCACATATGCACTTGTTTCAAATCGACTCCAGCGATGCACCATCTGTGTATGTCGGAGCATCTGAAAGCATTGTTTCCGCGACTTCTTACCAAAAGAACGATGACGGATTTATCATTGAAATTACCTTAAAAGACTATGAACCGATGTCCAATCCAATTCCTGGAATATTCATCGCTGCCAAATCCTTTCCCAAAGAACTGATTCGCTTATGATTGTATTGAAAAACATACAACTTACCTATCAAAAACCAATTATAAAAAGGGCGAACTTAATGGTTCGTCAAGGGGAGATTTTAGGTCTAGTAGGAAAAAGTGGCGCGGGAAAATCATCCCTACTAAAAATCATTTCGGGACTGATTGATCCGACTGAAGGAGAAGTGCACATCGATCGGCAATTAATGCCTCGCGTTCACCAATTGCTCATTCCCGGTTTCAAACGTGTCGCCATGGTCAATCAAGACTTCAAACTTGACGTGTACCATACAGTGGAGGAAAATCTTCGGGAAGTCGTTTTGCATTTACCGAATCACAAACGAGACAAGCGCGTTCAACAATTATTGCGACTTTTCGATTTAACATCCATTTCAAATACAAAAGCACACTTAATTTCCGGAGGAGAACAACAACGTTTAGCAATAGCCAGAGCCATCGCGGATCAACCTGAGATTTTGTTATTGGATGAACCTTTTGGACACCTCGACGCCAATTTGAGGCAACGCTTAACGGAACATTTAATTCGTTTACGTGAAGAGGAAAACACGACCATTATTCTTGTTTCCCATGAAGGCCAAGATGTGCTTGGATTGTGTGATTCCATTTGCATATTGAAAAATGGAATTCTTAGTAAAAAATACAAACCTGAGTTTTTATATTATCACTTTTCCAACGTGCAGCAAGCGCGTTTATTCGGGCCAGTGAATGTCTTAAAGCTTGCTGATACCACTGTGATTTTTCGTCCGGACGAATACCGAGTGAGCACAGAGAAAAATGCTGTTCCTGTAACATTTATCCGCAGTATTTTCGTCGGCGGTTTGTACCATAACTATTTTCATACCATAAATGGCGAACGCATCGTCCTTTATCAATTTCAATCGTTAGATGACACCAGAGGAATCGAAATCGTTAAAAAAACGCAGTAAGCTCAGATGGTATTGGGGATTCACCGCATTTAAAGAAGCCCTCATTACTTATGTGAAGGATGGCGCTTTCTATCATGGTGCGGCGCTCGCTTACTACACCTTGTTTGCATTTATTCCGATTATTTATTTAACTAGTTCCATTTTTGGGCGCATTGTCGGACCCAAAAACATGAAGGAAATGGTCACTGAATTATTGCAAAACCAAATGGGCATGGAGGACAGTTCGTCCATCGTGGAAGTGGTAAATGGGATGTCACTACACAGACCCAGTTTCCTCCTAGAAATGGTCAGTATCGGCGTCCTGCTCTATAGCTGCTCGGCATTTTTCGTTTCCTTAAAACGCAGCTTAAATGAATTTTTCAATGTCACCAAGAAAAACCGGCACGAGGAAAATTTATTCATGGACATCATCGGTTTTCGTTTTATTTCGGTTGCTTTACTTGCCATTTTCGCATTGATAATCATCCTTTTTTACTTTGCACAAGTATTTATTTTTTCAGCCATTCAAAACTGGAATCACTACAGCAACGGGTTTATTGATTTCTCCCTTGTAGTGCTCCAAAACATTTTAACCATTGGAAGTAACCTGATGATTTTCACCTTGGTCTTTAAATTTATTCCCGATGCAAAAGTGCAATGGAATGTCGCATTTAAGGGAGCGGTATTAACGTCGATTCTGCTTGTATTGAGTCAGTTCCTAATCAACTATTACCTGCATCATTTTTTTGTTTTGGGGAAAATTGGAATTGCGAACTCTCTATTTGTCACACTAGCATGGGTACATTATTCCGCACAGATTGTCTTTTTAGGAGCGAAATTCACGTATGTGGTTGGAAAAATGACTGGACAAAGCATCAAGTAATCAACTACAAGAAAGAAGGTGGTTTGCGGATTTCAATTTTTGCATCTTTGAAGATCGAAGATGTATTACGAATACTAAACAAGAAACTTTTATTTCCTCCCACAGGAACATAATAAAAAGAAAGTGCCCAACAGTGCAAGTTCCTGTTTAGAGAAAAATAGGCGTTGGTAAGACGGAAATCTTGCACATTAAAATTCAAATTTCCAGAAATATTCCATCGTTTCGTCAAACTCAAATCACCGCTTACCACCAAGGTTTGGGTAAAAATGCGTTTACTAGGGTTGGTTGTTGAGATGGCTTGATTCGCATTGATTGCATAGACATGTGATAGATTCATTTTCCAAGGAATGTCGAAATAAATCGCGCGCTCTGGATGCAAGGCGTAGTAATTAAAATCCGCATTCCAATTTTGTTCATTGGACTGAATCGTTGAGGTGGACACTTTTTCACGCGACTTTTTCGGAGCGATGGTCACCGTTGTTGTTAAATTGGTACTCAAGAATCTTCCCAATCCTTGTTGTGTGATTAATGCGTATTCTTTTTGTGATTTACCTGTAGTCAAATCCCAAGCATAGGGACTAAAGGAAGCGCCGGAAACGAAATTAATCCAGTCCGCAGGACTAATGCGTAAATTCAAGCCGAGGTTGGACAAACGCATGGAATCTTTCATGAAATCATAGCTTCCATTGATCGATAATTGATCAATCAAACGTATTTTCTTATAACCCGTCAAGGTATCCTTTTCCGATTTTACTTTTAATTCCATGGTGTTGTTAATCCCAAAATTCAATAAGGCCGCTTGGGAGGTATTTCCCACATTATAAATAGATCGTTCAAAAGGAGAATAATGAATGGTCGTTTGATTTACTCCTGCGTTGGCTTGAATCAACTGATTCAATAGAGGAACGTATCGGAATCCAACGGAAGGTGTAATCAAGTGGCGCAACTTTGGTTTGTTTTTTCCCACGAACTGATAATAGGAGTAGACAACCGTCGTCAAATTGACATTTACATTTAATTCATGTGACATTCCAGCTTGTTGCAAGGTATCGACTTTGGTGCCGTTGGTAGCTGCATTGTACGATTTTTCGATTTGTTGGAAATTGATTTTGTTACCATAATTAATGGTTGGATTAATTTTAATCGCATTTCCAAAAAGTCCGGTGGTCGTTTGAATGGTCATGGACTGTGAAATACCATTCATGAACTGCTGTGAAATGCCATACATGTCTCCTTTTGCCAACAGAGAATCCGCAAAATTGGAACGATTTTGTCCTTCAAAGTTGTAGGTCAAGCCGATCCGTTCAATTGTTTTCTTCCAATTTTTATCACTCGTCTTAAATGTATTTTTAAATGGAAAAATACGTGTGAGGTTTGCAGTCATAATCGGACTCATCAGGGCGATGTTCTTCGCTTGTGCATTTTGACGCATGGAAATTTTCATCCCCATGTTAAATGGTTTACCGGGAAAAGATCGGTTTAGATTGATGTCTGAGTTAAAGGAATTTTTGAAATAATCTGGATTCATTGGATCCAAGTTGTTTTTTGAGTTGTTATCTGAGATAAAATTTACATTCGATGAAAAATTCCAATATGGATTTGATTTTTCTGCTTTTCGATGCGACCACTGAATACTCAATTTATTTTTTTGGATATCCGTCGGAAATCCCAATCTGAATTGCTGAAAACCAACGGAGAGCTTACCCGAATAGCCGTAACGTTTAGAATAGTCTAGGTCGTTCCGCAAGCCCCAAGAACCACGACTATAGATGTTGGCGTAAACTGCCGTTTGCAAGCGATCGTTGATGGGGATAAAATAACCCAGGTTTTGCACACCAAATCCGTAATTAGACATTGGTACGAATTCTGGAAACAACAATCCTGAGGTCTTTTTTTCTTGATTTGGAATGTACGAGAAAGGCAACCCTAGAGGTGTAGGAATGCCCTTGACCCATAAATTCATGGGACCAGAAACAATGCGTTTATTTGGGACAATCACTGCTTTGCTTAATTGAAAATGATAATGTGGATCCTCTAAATCGCAGGTTGTTAATCTTCCCTTTACTAAATGAATATCTTCATTGGGATGGCGTTTTGCCGTTTCCATGTGAAAATAAAATTCATCTTGTTTGATGGATAATTCCTCTAGAAATCCTTTTTTTGTTTTCGTATTGAATTTTAGCCGATGACAAGTAACAGATTCTCCTCCATCTGTAAAAACGGGATATTCAACTTTATTACTATCCTTGTCGAAGCGATACTGCGCCCAAATTTCATTTGCTTCTAAATCCAGGAGAATGTATCCAGCAGTAATGAGTAAACCATCCATTTCAACCTTCGCATTTCCGAACAGATGAACTTGTTTCTTTTCTACATCATTGAAAATTCGTTCGTCGGCACTATAGGTAATGATATTTTGCAAGCTAGAATCGTTCACAAAGAGCGTGTCCTGTGCTGTAACCACAGATGAATCGCACATTATTAACAATGAAACGAAGAAAAGTTGTTGTATGAATGCTTTAATGGTCAAAGTTGGCTCTTAAATTTGTAACATGCGCCTAAAACGTACAAAGCTACCAAAATTCAAGTTGTTTGTGAAAAACGAAATAAAACTGCATTTATTGAGTGTGGTTTTACTATGCTTGATTTCCCTTGAATCATTCGGTCAAAACGGTGTGAAACATGGCATTAAAACGGTTGTCATTGATGCTGGACATGGCGGAAAAGATCCAGGTTGTCATGGCGGATATGCACATGAAAAAATTGTTTGCTTGGAGATGGCGCTGAAATTAGGTGCAAAAATCAAAGCTAAATATCCTGAGATCAATGTCATTTATACCAGAACTACAGATGTTTTTGTTGAATTAATTGACCGTGCGAATATTGCGAACAAAGCAAATGCGGATTTATTCATTTGCATTCATGCCAATGCGGGAAGCAGTTCCGCTTACGGTACGGAAACCTATGTGCTCGGTTTGCATCGCACAGAAGCACAGCAACGTGTGATGGAACGAGAAAACTCCATTATTGCCTTGGAGGATGACAAAGGTGCAAAATACAAGGATTTCGATTTATCTCCCGATGCCATCATTCAACTCCAATTACAAGGCGCCGTGTATTTAAATCATTCCATTGAATTTGCAGAATATTTGCAAAAAGAATTCAAGCGGATTGGTCGTTACGATCGCGGAGTGAAGCAAGCTGGGTTCTTGGTGCTTTACAAAACAACCATGCCGAGTGTCCTAATTGAAACTGGATTTTTACCGAATCCTACAGAAGAAAAGTTCATTGGATCTTCAGATGGACAAGAAAAAATGGCCGCTGCGATGTTCCGTGCATTTGAAAACTATAAAGCTCAAATGGAAGGAAAAGTCGTGACGGCTGGTTCTACCGTTTCACCTGAAAAAACGGAGCCTAAACCCAAAGAAGATCCAACGCCTAAACCAGAGACCGCAAATGCTTCCGATAGTTCTGGTTTGGTCTTTCGTGTTCAGGTAGAAACTTCTGATCGTCCCATCGCGTTAAATTCTTCTCGATTCAAAGGACTCGAAATGTTCGAATATGAAGAAAACGGGATTTACAAATATTGTACGGGAACATACAAAAATGACTTGGCAGGAGCAAAAAATTATAAAAATGAACTCATCGAAAAAGGATTTAATCACGCTTTCGTTGCTGCCTTCCTGAATGGAGAGCGAATTAGTATCGAAAAAGCTATTAAATTAGCAGAAAAAAAGTAGTTTGAAGTTCACGAAAGAAATAAAAGCCGCCCTCATTGCCATCGCTTCCATCGCTGTATTGTACACCGGAATCAATTTTTTAAAAGGCAATAGTTTTCTTGGTGGAGACACCGAATACACAGCATACTTCCCTAATACTGGGTCAATTATGGTCTCCAGCAACGTCACCTTGAATGGGGTGACTGTTGGAAAAGTAACGGGCATTAAATCCGTTCCTAATGGTCCAATTGACAAGAAAGTAAAAATGACCTTCAATATTCAAGAAGACGGCATTAAGCTTCCAAAAGGCTCATTTGTGGAAATTGGATCTTTAGATTTCATTAATAAATGTTTAATTATTCACACTCCGGTTGATATTTCCAAAGGATACTATAAACCCAAAAGTGTCATCCCCGGAAAGGTTTCCATCGATATGGTTACACAAGTAAAAGCGTATGCCGATCCCATTTCACAGCGTTTGCAAAAAATGATGAGTTCGATCGATCGCATGGTCCTTTCCTTGTCCTCCTTTTGGGATACGACAGCAACCTCTGAAATAGAAGGAAGTCTGCGCGAAGTAAAAACGACCATTAAACGCTTGGGTAGAGTAGCCAATGAAATTGAGGGGTTTGTAGCTTCTGAACGCGCTCAATTCAGTAAAATCATGACCAACGTTGAATCCATTACCCTGAATATCCGTCGCAGCAACGATGAATTAACGAAAATCATAGGTAATACGCGTAAAATCACAGACGACTTCGTGAGTGCTGATTTTAAATCCATTTTACTCGATGCCCAAACAACCGTTAAAAAACTGAATTTGACATTGGAAGATGTGGAAAATGGTCATGGAACATTGGGTAAATTAATTCACGACGAAAAATTGTACAATGAGTTAGTTGAAACGAACAATGACCTGCAAAATCTTGTTACAGACTTGCAAGCCAATCCGAGTCGTTATGTACACTTCTCTGTTTTTGGCAAAAAATCAGAAGGATTGATGTTAAGTGAGAAAGAAGAAGTGAAATTCAAAAAGTGGTTAGACACCATTCCTGATTAAAAAATACATTCATGGAAATCATATTATTTGCCATTCTTTTAAGCGCAGGAGTTGGATTCTTCGCGTTCAATGCATGGAAAGTGCGATACAATATTTTACTTGGTCAGGACATCGATCGAACAGACCGAAAAGGCGAGCGCATCAAGACCATGCTTTTGGTAGCATTTGGACAAAAGAAAATGTTCAGTCGTCCGATACCAGCGCTACTTCATTTAGCACTTTACGTTGCGTTTATCATTACACAAATTGAATTGATTGAAATCGCCATCGATGGATTAAGTGGGAATCACCGTTTTTTCTATTTTAAATTGGGTGGATTTTACACCTTCATGATTAGTTTCATAGAAGTTTTATCTGTGCTTGCGTTCGTTGCGACCTTGGCGTTCTTGGCACGACGCAACTTGCTCAAACTCCCTCGTTTTACGATGAAAGAATTGATGGGATGGCCAACGAAAGATGCCAATTTCATTTTATTGATGGAAATCGTGTTGATCTGTTGTATTTTCAGCATGAATGGAGCTGATGAAGTTTTGTACAGCCGAGGCGGCTCACATGTGGCCTTTGCCAAAGGACACTTTGATTTTGCCATTTCCTCGTGCTTGGGTCCAATCTTGTTTGAAAACTTAAGCATCGACACCTTGCATGTGATAGAACGCATTGGTTGGTGGGGACACATTATGATGGTCTTCGCCTTTTTAAACTACCTACCCTACTCCAAACATTTTCACATTCTGTTAGCATTTCCGAATACGTATTATTCAAACTTGGAGCAAAAAGGAAAATTCACGAACATGGAATCGGTGACCAACGAGGTGAAGTTGATGCTAGATCCAAACGCGGATCCTTATGCTGCGCCTGCCAATCCTGATGAAGCACCGAAGCGTTTTGGAGCGAAGGATGTAACAGATCTGACTTGGAAAAATTTATTGGATGCCTATACGTGTACGGAATGTGGACGCTGTACTTCATCGTGTCCTGCTAACATCA
>JAHEMQ010000055.1 GCA_024643555.1 Crocinitomicaceae bacterium
CGTTCAACACCAATGTTTTGGGTTGAATCGATCTTAAATAACTCACTAGTTCACTGGCACGTGCTCCATATGTTCCTAAATGAACATCGGAGATAATCACTAATTCAACATCCCGTTTTTGCATGATTGAAATTTTATTCAAAGATGCGGACGGGATGTTTCTTTAGTTTTAAGAGAAGTTTATCAAGTAAAAACCTTATCAAGATAGGGTTGTGAACAGTAATGTTAGCGTTACAATTTAATAACTTTGAAGGTTTTTTGAGTTTGGTTACCGTTCAAATGAACAAGGTAATATCCATTTGTAAACCTTGAAAAATCAAGGTCAAACGTATTTCCTTCAATCGGTTTTTGATATACAATAGCGCCTGTCATAGATTTCACGTAAAGCATTCCTTTGAAAAAAGTTTCGGATTGGATTTGACATGTTGTATTTGTTGGATTCGGTGAAAGTTCCATGTCGATTTGTTCAACATCCGAAAGACCATCTGATGAAGAAACAAGTGAATCATAAGAATTGGAGCATCCATTATCTGAAGTAACCGTTAAGGTAACTAAATAGCTTCCCTGTAATTGATAGGTATGAATTGGATTTTCTAAGATAGCATTCGCGCTAGCATCGCCGAAGTTCCAAAGATAATCGGTAATATTTCCCGCTGCAATGGAGGACTGATTGGTGAAAACTTGAGCGTTTTGTCCAGCGTCAAAAGCAGCCGTAAAAAAAGCTTGCGGACCTTCGTTTATCGTGACCGGTTTTGTTAAGACATAAATACATCCATTCGCTGTTGTCACTTCTTGAGTGACATCGTATGTTCCAAAATTAAACATGGTGCTATCTGTTTGTTGAAAGCTTTGAACGCCATTGTTAAAATCCCAATGGTAATTCGTAATGGCAGAGCCGTAAATTGTAGATGGATAAGTAAAAACAATGTAGTTATGCGTGCAAAGTGGATCCGGTGATAATAGTTCAATTGGCTCAGCCAAAGGCGCTATAAATTTATAGGCACTTACATTTCCATCAAATAAAGTTGTAATGTTTGAGAAATCGCTCGCATCTACTTGGGTACAAGCATCTGCTAAAGCAAATTTTAAATTAATTACTGGAGTATTAATGGGTACATTAAAGTTGATGGATGTTCCTGAACTCGTGTTACTCAAGTAAAAATTCGAAGTATTGTAGTTACTAAATGCATCTAATCCAACAATCAATGAGGATGTAGATACATAGGTTAATTTGGCGAGGTTGAATTGAAACCAAAAATCAAATGAATTTATGGCTGTATTTGTAGACTTTAATAAAACAGGGATTTCAATGTAAGTAACACCTGAGTTGGTTGAATACACCGCTTGATTGATGTCAAATACAATGGTATCATTCAAGGCTTTTTCTTGCGTTGGTTTTTGCAAATGTTGTTGAGCAACTGCCAGCTGATTCAATGTTGCAATTAGAAAAAATAAAATAAGTGTTCTCATAGCATCTGTATTAAAAGTAAAATAAAATAAGTCACAACCTTGCGGTTGTGACTTACCTTAGATAAAAAGAAAGAAGAAAAATTATTTTTCAATAACGATTCTTTTTGTTGTGCTGAACGTTTCATTTTGTACACGTACCAAATAAATACCAGCTTCAACGTTGTTTAAGTCGATGTTCACTTTTCCATTGGAAGAGATTACTTGACTAGAAATAATTTGTTTACCATTCATATCGAAAACATCAACATTTGAATTTTCTGTTGCTTGAACAAAGAACACTCCGTTAGATGGATTCGGGTAGATTGAAACATTGAATACAGATTGAATTGCTTCACTTGATTTCTCAAATTTCACATTTACTGGCTTACCATTTAATAATGCTAAATCAGCGATAATGTCGTTTTGAGAGATCACTTCTTGGTTTGACTGTAAAACTAACTCAGCAACAGTAGATCCTACTGCAAAGTTTGCCACATCAAATCCTGTGAATCGGAATGTACGATCTGTTTCATTCATTAACGCATTTGCTTCCATTCCTACAGCTATATTGTTTAACTCAGAGAAAGAAACATTTTTCTCGTTGAAACGAACCGCGAAGTCTAATGCATTAGTAGATTCAGTAGATTCGAAGGTAACTGGAATACGGAAAGTATTTCCTTCTTTCACAGCAGAAGCTAAATCTATTACTACAGCTTCGTTTTCTGATTTCAAAATACCATTCGCCGTAAATGTCGCGTAACTTGCATTGACATCACCTAACATGATTCCTTTGTAATTCTCAGTTTGGACAATTGGACAAGTAGAATAATTTATCACGTTAGCTGCTAAATTAAAAGGAGCAACTGGCACGTTTGACTTAGAGTATCCAACTCCATCATTCGCTGGGAATGTTGCAGAAATTTGATATGCCGCATCCGAAGTAACACGTGTTTCGTCTACGAATACCCAATCTTTCGATGGCTGTCCATTCGATACACCTGCAACAGAGTAGTTCCATGCTTGACGGAATTCAGGGATAGTTAACGTTGCACGTTGTTTGATTTGAGAGATATCTCCCGCACTGACAACACCGTCCAAGTTTACATCCAACGCCATGATTTGGTAAACTGTTGGCGTGAAGTTTCCATTCAACAACAATGTTTTCGCCAATACCGCATCTGCTGCATTCACTAACAACTGTACGGAGTTGATGTTTGCGATGTCGCGATCAATTCGTACATCTTGCCCATTCAATAATGAATGCGTGAAAGTTCCCGTTAAATCTGGCTGAACTGCTGTTGCAGATACAAAGGTCATGGCAGTTGTTGCCAATGCCGCTGTCGTAGCTGCTGATAAAGTAACCGTTGTTCCAGAAACACTTGCTACTGTTGTTCCAACAGGAACACCGTTCGCAACCACTTTCATACCAGCCACAACGCCAGCTACTGAGTTTGGAATCGTCACAGCTGTTGCTCCAGAGGCAGCAGTTCCTGTTGTAGACAATGAACCGTTCACATTCGTAATTAAATAAGCACTTGGTAACGCTGTATTGTATTTAATTGGTTGATTGTCTGACCAATATTGTAATGTTGCGTTATAAGTATTGTTTTTAATTGAATAAGCTTTACCAGGATTTGCTGTTTTTAAGATAACTCCTGTATAGTAACTTTCTTGAATAGAAGAAATTGACAAGGCAGCAGAATCAAGTGCATTGAAGCCAGCTGTTTTAGCGAATTGTACACAGAAAATATCTGTGTTTGTTCCGTTAAATTCCGCAGTAGAAGGTGCATTGCTATTCAAATAAAGAGATATTTGCATGCTTCCATTACTTCCAGATGGAGTACTGATTGCAACAGCAGTTTCTACAAAATTTGGATTAATTAACCCATTGTTCACTGTTACATTTCCCGTTGGCGTTAATTTAGATGCATCGTAATTTAAAATCACGTCATATCCGATTACGTTGTCAACAGTATACGTACTTGCAACTGCAACTGGCATACAGAAAGTTGCAACATCACAATTCTGTGTATTATTTTTCACTTTGTAAGGCAAAGCATTTGGATCTGCGATATCAAGGGTAACTGTTGTAGAATTGGTAAATGCCCCAAATGTATCCGTTGCTTTCGCATAGAATGTTTTAATCCCTGGCGTACTTGTCCAGTCAAAAGAATAAGGACTTGTAGCATCAGAACCAACTAAAACACCATTCACATAGAAATCAACTCCAGTTACACCGTCATTATCTGACGCTGTTGCTTGTAGAGTTATTACAGTAGGAGAAGTAATTAACTGACTTGACGTTGGATTTGTCAATACACATGTTGGAGGCGTATTTGCCGTCACATTCATCGAAGTTGAAGCAAAAGCACCAACTAATCCAAGGTTATCAGTTGCTTTCGCTTGAACTGAATAAGAACCAATTACTGATGTTGAAGTCGTATATGTCATGGAATATGGACTAGTATTATCCGTTCCGATTGATACACCGTTTACAAAAAACTCAACGGAAGCTACAGTACCGTCAACATCACTTGCATTACACGTAAATGTTACTTGCGTATTCAAATAAGCACTTGCAGGAGCCACTAAATTTGAAACCACTGGTGCTTGGTTGGCTGCTACTGTAATGTTATAATTCGCAGTGGTAGTGGAAGCACAATCGTTATCAGTTGCTTTCGCTGTAATCACATGAGAACCACTTACTGAAGCTACATAAGTTTTTGTGTAGGTACCATTTGTACTTGTTCCTGTTGCAAGTGTACCTGCACCAATTGAAACACCATCAACGAAAAACTCAACACCTGTTACAGTTCCACCACTAACATCCGCTGCTGTCGCAGTTAATGTCATGGATGTATTCGTGATAATTCCAGAAGTAGATGGACTTGCAGCCAAACTAATCGTTGGAGGGGTATTTGCCTGTAAAGTTAAAGAAGCAGCCGTTAATTCGCCTGATGTTGGATTTGAAGAAACATAATTTTCAGCGACTCCTGTAGCGATATTAATGATTTGAACATTTAATGCAAATGTAAATACCCCATTTGTCGTAAATTGACCGATTAAAACTTTGTTTGTTGAAGTTGGGCCAACTACACCGCCAAGTGCTGCGATTGAACCATTGGAAATAACGATTGAACCACCATTCGTTTGATCCAACACATTGATTGATGTTGGTAAGCCAAGTGCATTTGGAACGACATAAGTTGTTCCGGAACTTGGCAACAATCCATCTTGTGATCCGCTTCCAGTAATCGGTAAACCATAGCATCCACCTGGGTTATTTGCTAAGATATTTTGCGTATTACCAACAGAACCATCTGTATCTTCTGTTTTCATCACACCGGCCTTTCCACCACCTGCTCCACCAGTTGTGAAGTATGAATCAATTAGTGTGGTGTTTTTCATTAAGTTCGTTAAAGAAATGGTTCCTGGATTCACAGAAACACCATAAGAAGGGTCATTGTAAAAAGCAGTCGTCGTATTTACTGTTAAATTGTGAGCAGCATTTCCGTATAACTGTGAGAACTTATAACCAGCCGCCATGTCTACATAAACACGATAAACCACTGAGTTTGTTGTTAACGGAGTTACAGCACCGTTTGCAGTTGCATTCGCAACGTCTGCCGCATTTGGAATATAGTATTTTTCAACTATGATTCCTTCCAATCCCTGTGCAAAAGAGTTTGCAGAGAAAAATAAAACGAATATCTTCGTTAATAAATTAAGTGTTTTCATAACATTTTGATTAAAAGCGCTCACCAGTTTTCGAAGGCAGATGAGCGCTTTGTTTTTAATTTTAGTTACAAGAAGTTCCAAATGCAGGAGCAAAGATCAAGAAGTCATTTACATCCGTAACACCGTCTTGATTTAAGTCGGTTGGACAAGCTACGATTCCTTTGATTGCACCTACCATGTTTGAATATGACCAATCTGTTAACCAGTTATCATTTTCGTTAGCGAATGCACCACGGTAAGAAACTGGATTGTAAAAACCATCAAACGGAGCTTGAGAACAACCTGAACCTAATGCAATTGCAGGAGTAGGAATCACATCGTTTTTAGCAGAAATTGCATTATTGGTTGAAAGGTTAGTAAAAGCTAAAGCAGTTGCTGTAAAACCTGGTAAAGTTGAAACTACCGTATTTTTATCCGTTGTAGTAAATTGCGTATAATCTGCAGAACCAGAAGCTGGAATTGTAGTTGGAGTAGCCGCTAAATTTGCTGCACCTATTGTAAGTGGGTTAGTGATTCCAACAAAGGTGTTACATTTAACCTTTACAGTTTGTAATCCATTTGCTGCATTTGCTGGGAACGTTAAAGACACAGTTGGATTTGAAGTATAACCAGATCCAGCATTTGTGATAGTAAATCCAGTAACAACACCACCAGAAACAGTTGCTGTTGCCGTAGCACCAGATCCACCACCATTACTAATAGTCACTGATGGAGCAGATGCATAACCAGTACCTCCATTCACAACTGTAATTGCTGTTACGGTTCCTGAAGCTGTTGCAGTTGCGGTTGCTAATGTGCCTAAAGTAGCATTGTTTGACCAACTTGCGTATGTATCTCCATTACTGTAAGCTGGTTTAGCTTGGTTTTCAAGGTTTAAACCGTTTTTGTAATTCGCAAAAATAGAGTTGTAAATTTCAATTTCCGCATCTTCTTTCATTTGAATTGCTGCAAGACCTTTGTTATCAGACGTCCCTGTTGCTTTTGTATTACCAATTATCGTGGCATTGTAAATTACCGGATGTGCTTTTGGTGAGTTATTAGATTGTTGATCATCTGAATCACATTCAAAACCATTATCATTATCCGGCTGTGCATTAATTGCTCCAGATGCAGTCGAATATGGCGCCTTCATTCCGAATAAAAATTGCGCCTTTCCAGACCAACCTAAATCGTAATCGAACATGTCATCATTTCCATACAATTGAGAAATCCATTTCACGTTCACTGTTCCACCAAAAAACTCAATTGCATCATCTCCACATGAAACGATTTCAATATGTTCTAATGTTGTTCCGCGACCAACAGAAGCTAAGGTCAACCCATTGATTTCTGAACCTACAGATAAAATTGCTCCTGAATGACGAATGGAAACATATTTCATGACACCTGAATTATCATCGTCATTGAAAGATTCACCACCTGTAAGGTCAGCACCAAATCTATCTTGAGGATTCGTTGTTGCAAATCCTTCTACAACTCCAAGACCATTTGCAGATGCTAATTTGCCGTTTCCTAAACCAGCAACGAAAGGACCGTTTGCAGCTAGTGTTAAATTATTGGTTGCGTAACCTAACATTAAAATCCCCCCCCATTTACCATTGTTTTGAACTGGGTATGTTCCGTCTAATGGATCTGCTTGAGCAGTGAAAACAATTGGACATGACTCTGTTCCTTCAGCTAAAAGTTTACCGCCTCTTTCAACTACTAAAGCAGAAGCATATGCAGGACCTTGATTCGTTCCGGTTCCAGAATTATCTTTACCTAAAACAACTGTACCTGGCTGAATTGTTAGTGTTTTTCCACTTGGAATATAAATTTTTTGATCCAAAATATACGTCTTGTCACATGTAAATGTAGTGTTTTGGGTTAATTCCCCCCCATAAGTACCACTTATTGCCGTAAAACCCGGCAAAGTAGAAACAATTACCTGCGTTCTACTCGCAAATGAAGGACAACCACAAGATGCCCCAATGTTTGTTTGTGCAGCCAAGTCATTGGCAGCAAAAAACGACAAGGCGGCGATGGCCAGATGTCGTAAGTTAAGTTTTCTTGATTTCATAAATCATCTTTTAAGTTATACAATACTAAATTTATTACACAGCAAATTTAGATGACCAATGAGAACACTAGTTTAAACCTAGGTTATTGTTTTAATATGCTTATGTTGCAGGAATTTGTTCCAAAAATGAAGGTAAAATAAAGCCAATGTTAAGATGCTTTTTTAACCTCTTGGCTTTCCTTATCAGGTAAAAATACTACCTATGAAATACCAAGCCCAGCTGAAAGCCGAGGGAAAACGGAAGTCGTTGCACATTTCCTGATGAAAGTGCTGTTAGTTGCTGTTTGTAGACCACTCCACATTGAAAATCTGTGCTTTGTGCCAATTTGGTCTGGTAAGAAAGATTCACAATGGTTCCCATTTTGAAGAGGTGATTGCTCGATTCGTTCACACGAATCTTTTGTGCATTATTTGAATTAGCTAGCAGATAGTGAGCTACTGTATTAATCTGAAATAGGATTTGAGGTCCTACGCCTAGTTGTAGCTTTGAATTTTCTGAAAGGTCTTTTGAAAAGCGTGCAAAAACCGGAACTTCGATGAATTGATAAGTGGTACGATAATAGGTCATGTCCAATAAGGCATTCGATTTCAATTGTTGACCACGATTTGCGTAGGTGAATCCACCAACAAATGCTAAGTTTTTTGTGACTTGAAAGGAGGCGTTTAATCCAGAGGAAAATCCTGACTTCCACGTTTCTGTTGAATCCATTTCTTTTTTCAACCAATCAAGATTGGAATGAGCCTTTGTAAAACGATAACACCCATCGTACGAATTTACTAAGGCCATATTCCAACGCGTTGTGGTTTGCGCCTGAAAAATGGCAGGCAAGGTTAAAAGAACAAAGAACAGAATGTTTTTCATAGGAAATTTCTTAATCTTTCACACAACGGATGCTCATTCCATAAATGGAAGATGTTCGTTGTCTAAATAGCTGTTTATGTTGAAAATCAATATATCGATAATACGCTTGATTTGATGAACTTGTACTCGTCCAAAGGAATGTCATTGACTGAGTCGTATTCGTGGACCCATCCATGACGCGAACACCTCCCGGCAAAGCATTGAATGCATATTCATCTGTACCAAAGATGAGAGACCCCGTAGGCCAACCAATAGATGATTTAGAAACTAATTTTTCGGCTTCGTTGGTTCCACGCCATGCTAACATTTCGGATTGACTTACAGACATTCCAATGTGTTGTTCCAATTTTTGCCATTCCGCATCAGTAGGAATGTGCCAACCTTCTGGAGCTAATTTTCTACTGTCGCTAACGGCTTTAAAATTATACAAATTGCCATAAATACTGTCGTTGATGTGACAATATGCCCCTTCAGCCGTGTTGCTCCAACTCGTATCAGGATCATTTATATCAATATAGGAAATATTAGATCCGTCTCGGTAATGCGTCGTTTTAAGGTTTTCACACATCCACCATTGATCGCCAATTTTAACGGTTTTATAGCTGTTCCCATCTACATCTGTCACCGTGCCGTAAGTTAGGACTTGAATGCTTGTGTTTTCTTTGTGACAAGAACCAAAGACAAAACCAGCCACAAAAAATAGGTAAATCAATCGCTTCATATCCTAATTTTTAAACAATAATTGAGTTTGAATTTGTTCCCCAATGGTAATTTTCAAATGATACAGTCCTTTATCATCGGTTGAGAAATTCAATTTTTCAGCAGTTAAAACCATTGTTGGCGCAAAGGTTTGAGAAAATACTTCTACTCCAAATGTATTGAACACTTGAACTTTAATTTGTTCGTCTTTACGACCATTGTAGACATCTAAATAAAAATCAGTAGTACTTGGATTGGGGTAAACGACAAAACCAAAGTTATCACCGCGTAAGTCTGGACAAACAATAGCAATATCTCGGTTATTACATTTACCAGGATAACAACAAATGTTTGGTACCGAAACATTGGCCATTGGATCAAAATTACAAGCCAAGGTATCCATACAACCCAACACGATAGGAGTCGCACATGAGCCTGGTTCCAAACAAATGGCAGATGGATTGTATTCAGCAAACATTGGGTCGGTGCAACCGCATAAGGTTGGGTAAACCAAGTAAGGATTAAATTCTTCACCGTTTAAGATCGTGTCATTGGATGAAACATAATCAATGATTTGTGGAAAGCCGTTCACCAGTGCCTCTACCTCCATGTTCAAATGAAAGGAAAGTTCTCCGGTAGTCGTTAGTTGGGCAATTAAAATCTGGTTACTATCCGCCACAATTCCTTTGACCCCAGAATTTGATAAATAGAAATTAGTCGAAGAGAATTCTGTTTTTGATACCAATGATCCAAACATGGTACTATCATTCCCTGTAACAAAGTCCTGCACGCCATAATGCTGCCAATTGAGTGGGACATTCGCCAAGGTGTCCATGCCATCTGCTTGCGTCAAGGGTATTCCAGCACTTGCATCGTTATTTGTTAATAAGCCTGAGGAAATAAGTGCTGAACCACCATCGTTGTTCACTCCACCAATGAAAGACCCATTGCTATCTTGATTTTTAAGAATGCCAAAGTGCGTTTTCCCTGCCTGTGTTTTTGTAGTCTGACCAAGCGTTAACCAAGTATCTAAAGCAACCACTCCTTCCAAGTAGCGATTTTTTACAAAGTCCTTAGCGAATGATTGCCCATCGCTTTCATGATTAAAAAATGGCGCTGTACTTGAAATAGAGAAGGGATGATTCACATCGCCGTAGATTTTTTTCAAGACACTTCCGGGTGCTAAATCTACATAAATGCGATAGGTCGTCGATCCAATGGCTAATCCTCCTCCCAACGTATCCGTAGCGTCATTTGCATCACTGACATAATACTTTTCCACAATGACTTTTTGCAATTGAGAAAATCCAGTCATGGATATCCATTGAAAAACAATTAATGATAAGATAAATTTTGACATGGTTCGCCCTTATAATTTATAAATGATGCCTACTTGATAATTGGTGCCATAACGGTAGTAGTCATAAACTTCATAGCCATTTGCCGTTTTGTATTTACGTTGAACAGGTGCATTCAATAAATCACGTACGGTTAATGACAAGGTAAAGTGCTTCTTAATGGTTTTCGTCACTTTGAAATCAAGTAGGTTTCTTGGCATCTCATACACATCAGCTAATCCTTTGATGGCACTAGAAATGACCAAACGAGGTCCTTGTAAATTGTAACTCAAAGAAACATTCAAGCCAAGTTTCTCCTGGGAATAACTGGAAATCACATTCACAATGTAGGGTGCTTGTCCAAACATGACCCTTGTAATAGTATCAATTGGCGTGTAATATTTGATTCCTTGAATTACTTCGAGTGTTTTGACCACAAATTGTGATTGCGATTTCACGAACGTCACATTGGATCTTATTTCAAAGGACTTGGTGATGGCTTTTTTAAATTCGAACTCCACCCCTTTTACATTCGATTTGTCAATATTTTCCCAAGTAATTCCATCCACCTCAAAGCCCATTTCAATATGGTTTCGGAAATCTTTGTAAAAAGCACTGACTGATAGGTTATCTCCTTTGTTCCAGTATTTTTCATAACGCACATCGTAATTCGTAATTTGTACCGGCTTCAAATTGGAGTTTCCATAAATGAGTGTTCGATATTCATAGTCGTAAATAGCGCCATCATACAACTCTCGAAATGAAGGGCGCGCGAGCGTTTGACTGAAATTCAATCGAATGTTTGATTGGCCAACCGTATCATTTTTAAACTTAAAAATTAAACTCCCACTAGGTAAATAATTGACTTGTTTAATCGATGCGGCATTAATCAATGGAAATCCACCCATGTTTTCACGTCGAATGTCATTTACTCCATAGCCATTTTTATAATAATCAGAGACATCGGTGAAAATATTGGTTGACTCCGCTCTTAAACCTCCGGCAAATCGAATGTTTTTATTGAATTCAAAATCCAGCATCACAAAAGAAGCTGCGATGTGACTATTTCCGAATGAATTGTTTCTTGGCCAAACCGTACGCGAATAAAAATAATCGACTTGACCATTTTGCATGATGAAGTGATCTGGACTTAAATACGCATTGATGTCTTGATTCTGCAAAGTTGGAATGGTTGAATTTCCCTTCGAAAGGTAATATTCATCTAAAATGGAAAGTCGATTGGAATGCTGATAGGCTGCTCCGAATTTGAGGTTACGACTCAGCTTACTTTCTTTGGACAAAGGCTTTTCAAATTGCAACCTCGAATCAAAGATGTTCTCATTTAAATAACGGTAATACCTTCTAATTCCCTCACCAGCATTTGTAGCGAATTCATACGCGCCAATTTGCCCATTCACAACGTTGTAAGCAAATTGCATTAATTTAAAATCCGGAGCAATACTTTTTCCTTTGGTAAAGGAAGCATTGGATTCCATTTTTATTCCTAGCTTAGGAAGGAAATGCTTTGATTGAAATTGAGTGATTTGTTGTTGGCGTTCTTCGTAAAAAATACTATTACGCACTTTTAGCTCTTGTCCTTGGAACAACTCTTGGTTTGAGAAACGTGATACGTCGTTGCTTCCGTAAATATTAGGCATATACAGTAAGGAAATCTTATGATTATCACTTAACTTGTATGCCAAATTTATTAATGCACTCCACGAATTGGTTTCTTTACTAATACGGGTACTATCTCTAAAGTCAACCTGATATCCCAACGATTCATTTAACAATCGTTGTGAGATTCCATTTGGATCATAACGAACTGTATTTCCATACCTAAAGCCAACGATATAGCCCAGCGGTTTTCCGAATAATTTTACTTGATCACCAATACTGATGTTTTGAGTGAAAGCTATAGGCGCCTTACGGTAACTAGAATTCCAATTATTTGAAAAACCATTGTTGTAATCTGTACCGTTTGGATTCAATAAACTAAATGCCTGCGGTTTGTATTGTTGATTATACGTAGCTAAAGCCTGTTGGTAACTGACGTTATTATTCATTTGATTTGCTTGAAGAAGGCCTAACTGAACAAGTCCCATGCGCATGTATGTCGCAGATTCAGTACTTCCATCTACCCAACCATTGATGCCTTGTTGTGAAAAATAATTTCCTAGTCCTAAGGCCACCATTTCTTGGTAACTTGTAGGTGCTAAATTCGCCTGAGGAAAATTTTGATTATCCAGATCCCTATTTCTCGAACGCAATCCTCGATCAAATCCCAACCAATCTGTAGCACTGCGATCAGAGGTGATAAAATCTTTAAAAGTAGTCTGTGCGTTGTATCCAAAAGAGGATTCAATGTTCACCGATAATTTATCCGGATAATCCTTCGTTTCTACAGAGATATACGCACCTGCCCAGTCACCAGGTAAATCTGGACTCGCAGACTTTGTGATAATAATATTATCAATTAAACTTGTTGGAATAATGTCTAACTTGATATTGTTTGTCAATGGGTCAAGCGTTGGGATTCTCGATCCGTTTAATGTCGTTTTGACGTAGCGATCTCCAATTCCACGTACTGTAATCAATCCTCCGTTTGTCGAAACCCCAGAGACACGTGCGACTGCTGCTGTTACATTGGCATCACCAGTCTTTTTCATGGTTTCCGATGAAATGTAATCAATCGTCGTAGCTGAATTCAACTTGATTTTCTCCATGTAATAATCATTCGCCTTCACTTGCTTGATACTCACCGTTACTTGTTTTTCATTTTTGGTGGTATTTCGTGGATTCATCGTGATGTTTTTCACGAGTACTTCCTTATTCTTTAATTGTACGACTTCAATCAAGGTGTCATGTGCATATTGCGTAAATCGCACATGATAGGAAGCATTGTCGGGAATCGATAAGGAGAAATTTCCATCTAAGTCAGTCTTTGTAATGACCGCTTTGTTCTCAAGTAACAGTATTTTTACGTCAATGACGGATTCACCATTTGGATCGGTTACTTTACCACGCAGGGTGCCTTGTGCATAACTGATGGTTATACTGAAAGCAAAGAAAAGAAATAGATAGATCGAACGCATGTTTATTGTTTAATCAATTTTGAAGTACGCACTTGTCCGTCTTGTGACATATTTACGATGTAAATACCACTGTTTAAGTTCGTTGCGTTAATCGTACAATGTTGTTGATTGGAGTGTCCTGCAAGAACAATTTTCCCACTTAAATCCGTGATTGTGTAATCAAAATCAGAATTTGACATGTTTCCGAATTGACGAATAACAAATGAATCGTTGGTCGGATTAGGGTATACTTGATATTCCATGTCAACAACTGAAGCGATGTTATTATCTTCCATTCCGGCACCACTACCACCTGAAGTACTCGAGTGATAAATCAGGGTAGAATCCGTAAGCTCAGAACCAATCGGGGAATCTGCGACGTAGGTTTCGCTCACTCCCGCAGTAGGAGTTAATATCTGTAAGTTCAATTTAAAACTGAACGTGCCATTTGTTGTGAACTGTCCGAGCAACACGTGGTTTGATGCAGTTACTCCTTCCATTCCTCCAAGTGCAGCAATTGCTCCATTGGTTGTCATAAAATTGGAGCCTGGTGTTTGATCAAAAATATCCAACTCATTCGTAATTCCTAAAACATTCGGAACAATTGGAGTTCCTGGCATAAGGCCATCTTGCGCATTCGCCCCTGTGATAGGTAAACCCATTTGAGGATCTGTATTTGCTAATATCCCTTGAAGGTTACCAATAGACCCATCTGTGTCTTCCGACTTTAATACTCCAACCAGTCCATTAGCTACACCTCCGACAGTAACATAGGAATCAATCAAGGTTGTGTTTTTCTTTGTATTGTTCACACTTGTACCTTGGTACACTTTAAAACCAAAATTTGGATCGTTGTAAAATGCTGTCGTAGTTTCAATACTCAATGGATGTTCTGTATTTCCAAAAAGTTGGATCACCTTGTATCCAGGTAACAAATTAGCATAAACGCGGTAAGTTGTTGAGCCTACATATAAAGGATATGCTGCACCATTGTTTACAGCATCAATCGAATCGGCAGCATTGGAAATATAGAATTTCTCAACGACGATTCCTTCAAGTCCTACCTGAGCAGTAACTTTTGAGAAAAGTCCAACAAACGATAAAAGGCAAATAGGAAGTATACTTTTTTTCATGAGATATGATTAGGTTGTTTAATTATTCAGATAGTAATGATGGATGTAAAATTTCGTTTTCGATGGGTTCTTTCGCGACATAAGTCAATACTTTGCCATCAGCGTTGCGAATCATCAGGTTTAATTCATAACTTAATTTTCCTTTGGTAGTAATCTGCGCAATTAAAACCTGGTTGGCTCCCAATGAATCTGCTCCACAAACGCCTTTGCCCATTGATGCCCATGCGCCATTCTCAATTCTAAAGGTCTTGCCCACCGTTTCCATTCGCAAAACATTGACATTGGTATCTATGTTATATAGCGTGATATCGGGGATATTTGTCGTTCGTAAAAATCCGTCTCTTTCTTGAAGGGTATAGCCCATCTCCTTTCGATCAGAAAGCAGAAATCCTTTTTCAAAAGGAACCACAAAACCAAAATCTTTTAAGGTATCTGCTTCCTTTAATACACCCATATAATTCTCACCAGCAGCACCAATGGTAATCCAAGAATCTAAAGGCACTACATTTTTTTTATAGGTCCTTTCCGGAATGCGAATCGGATGCTCTGCTCCGTTTTCCAAATGATTAAAAATTAATTCAGTGGATTTTATTTCAAGCGGATGTGTTGGAGATCCAAATGCGGTAATCATACGGCAACCTGGAGCCATATCAACGTAGATACGATAAGTAACACTTCCGACTGGTAGTTCGCCACTTAGATGTTTTTTTGATAGATCTTTTTTGGTGGACACGTAGTATTTTTCAATCACGATATTCTCCAATGCTTCCTGTCCATGCAAAGTTAAATAAGGGAGAAGAAAGAGAACAAAAAAGAAAGTGTTTTTCATGATGCAAGTTTACGCCTGCAATATTTTTAGAGGATTAAATACAAATTAACATTCGATGAAAATCAGATTAAGGAAGTGCACCAATTTTTGCTGAGGCAGTATGGTGTAAAAAACCTCAAATAATTATACTGAAACAATTTACTTTCAGATGGTCAATTAACTTATCTTTGTTCCTCAATTTTCCTCATGAAATTCGGAGCAATCGATATCGGGACCAATGCGGCACGCTTACTTGTAGGTGAGGTTTGCTACGATGGTGACCATGCCTATGTGAAGAAGCAC
>JAHEMQ010000092.1 GCA_024643555.1 Crocinitomicaceae bacterium
TCTTTGGACATTCCGATGCTTTAATTGCTGATGCGATTGAGTCCACCGCTGATATTTTTGCAAGTTTCCTGGTTCTATTCGGACTAAATTATTCTACCAAACCAGCCGATGACGACCATCCCTACGGACACGGGAAAGCAGAAGCATTGGTCACCTTTGCCGTTGTTGGATTTCTTTTGATTTCAGCCACCATCATCGCAGTAGAGAGCATTCGACACCTCGGAGAACCCCAAGAAAAACCAGAAGTCTTTACCCTTTATGTCCTTGGTGCCATTATTCTTGTGAAGGAACTTTCGTTTCAATTTGTAAACCGAAAGGCGAAAGAAACCAACTCCTCTTCGTTAAAAGCAGATGCTTGGCATCATCGAAGCGACGCCATTTCTTCTGGGATCGCTTTTGTCGGAATTTCACTCACCTTCATATTTGGAAAAGGATTCGAAAAAGCAGATGATTGGGCTGCTCTCATCGCTTCTATCTTCATCGTTTACAATGCCTTTTTAATTTTTCGTCCTGCACTTGGAGAAATCATGGACGAGCACATTCACCATGATTTAATTGACGAAATTCGTGTGCTTTCGCTTGAAGTTCCTGGTGTTGTCGACACTGAAAAATGTTGGGTTCGTAAAACGGGAATGGTCTATATTGTTGACCTGCATGTCGAAGTTGCCGGCGACATTAGTGTCTTTGATGGACACGAAATCTCACATCGCTTAAAAGACCACTTGATGGAATCGATTCCAAGCATCGCCGACGTGCTGATTCACATCGAACCAGCCGCTCAAAAAGTATAACTATCCTTTTTTCTTCGTTTGAGAGTACCCTTCTTTGGTTAATAAATCAAAGATTTTATCCTTGAAATTTCCTTGAATCAAAATTTCACCATCTTTGACGGTTCCACCCACACCACATTTGCTTTTCAACAATTTCCCAAGATCCTTTAAATCGTCTTCTGTTCCAACAAAACCTTCAATCAGGGTCACTTCCTTTCCTGCACGTTGTTTGCGATCGATGGAAACGTACAAGCGCTGTTGATTGTTGGCTAAGGTATCCTGTTGCTCATCCTCTTCATGTTGAAATTGAAAATCAGGATTCGTCGAATACACGACATTCACACGGCTTTTATCTTTCTTTGACATATAACAAAAATACAAACTCGCTTTAAAACAAGCGACATTTTACAATATTTTCATACTTATAGAGTTAAGGTAAAACCTAACGTATTTCTATGAAAAAACCGCATGTTTATCAGCAACAAGCATCCATTAAAATGTGGGCCGAAGATGATCGTCCACGCGAGAAATTGCTCCTCAAAGGCAAAGCTAGTTTATCGGACGCCGAATTGCTTGCCATCCTCATTGGTTCGGGTTACAAGAATAAAAGTGCACTTGATTTGGCGAAAGAACTATTGATGAGCTACCAACAAAATTGGCATTTACTGGCGAAAACATCGGTCCATGAATTAACACAAATCAAAGGATTTGGCCCGGCTAAGGCGATACAAATCATTGCGGCTTTGGAAATTGGAAAACGTCGTGAGGCAAGCTTCATTCCCACAAAAACCAAAGTGCGCAATTCAAAAATGATTTATGACCACCTAAAACATCGTTTTTACGGACTTCCGCATGAAGAATTTTACGTCATTTACCTCAATTTTGCGAATGAAATCATCGATACCGTTCAACTTTCCAAAGGTGGGATGACCAGTACCGTTGTAGATGGGAAAATCTTGTTTCATCATGCCTTGAATTGTCAGGCGACCGGATTTATCGTTACGCACAATCATCCCAGTGGAAATCGCTTTGCCAGTGAATCTGACAAAAATCTCACTTATAATTTGAGGGACTTTGCCAAACTTGTCGATATGCAGTTGTTAGACCATGTCATTTTCACGGATAATGGTTATTTTAGCTTCGCCGATGAAGGCTTGTTATAATTATGTCCATTAGAAAAATCATTACCGTAATAGGGGCTCGTCCCCAAATCATCAAAGCCGCAGCCATCAGCCGCGCTATAAAAACACATTTTGCCGATCAACTAGAAGAATTTATCGTGCACACAGGACAACATTACGATGATAATATGTCCGAGGTCTTTTTCTCCGAACTTGGCATTCCGAAACCTGCTTACAATTTAAATGTGGGCAGTGGACCGCATGGTAGCATGACCGCCAAAATGTTGGAGGGACTCGAAACCCTTTACCTCAGCGAAAAACCTTCGTTTGTATTGGTTTACGGAGACACCAACTCCACGATTGCAGCGGCCTTAGCAGCAGCAAAAATTCACATTCCGGTCATCCACGTAGAAGCCGGACTTCGCAGCTATCATAAGTCCATGCCAGAGGAAATCAATCGCATTGCCTGCGACCACATGAGCACCCTTCTTTTCTCACCTACCAAAGCAGGAATGAAAAATTTGTCCAGAGAAGGATTTGATTTAAAGACAAGAGAACGTGCGACCGTAGACCATCCAAATGTCTATCATTGTGGTGATGTGATGTACGATAATAGTTTATTTTTCTCAGAAATTTCAGAGGAAAAATCGACCATTTTGACAGAACATCAATTACGTAGTCAATCCTTTATTCTGTGCACCATTCACCGCGATACCAATACGGATGATGCAAAAAACCTGAGCTCCATTTTTCAGGCGCTCCTACGCGTACATGAAGAAACGCAATTGGAAATTGTATTGCCTCTTCATCCGCGCACGAAAAAGAAAATGGATGAATTATTGAGTGTTGACCTGCGTGAAAAACTGAATCGAACATCCGGCATAAAGATGATTCCACCAGCAGGATTTTTGGACATCATTGCACTTGAAAAAAATGCGCGTTTGATCATAACCGACAGCGGAGGACTTCAAAAAGAAGCTTTTTTCTTCCAGAAACCATGTGTCATTCTTCGCGATCAAACGGAATGGATTGAAATTGTTGAAAATGGCAATGCCCGTTTGGCTGGCTCTGATGAAGCATTGATTGTGAATCATACACTAGAATTGCTTTCAAAAGACGATTTTAC
>JAHEMQ010000063.1 GCA_024643555.1 Crocinitomicaceae bacterium
GCGATTACAAAGTATGCAGACACCGTCGAATACTACTATTTTTTTATCCTGCATTTTTTGTTGGAATGACCTCAATTTTCTTTGGGTTTTTCACTTTTTCTTTCGTTAATGCAATGTCCAATACTTCAGACATTTTACTTACAAAATGGAAAGTGATTCCTTTCAAGTATTCTTCTTTAATTTCGTCGATGTCCTGTTTGTTTTTCGAACAAAGGATGATTTCTTTAATCCCAGCACGTTTTGCTGCTAAAATTTTCTCCTTGATACCTCCAACTGGCAATACGTCTCCTCTGAGTGTGATTTCACCAGTCATTGCTAAATTCATTTTTACTTTACGTTGCGTGAAGACAGAAGCAAGGGATGTCAACATGGTGATTCCAGCGCTTGGACCATCTTTCGGAGTTGCACCTTCAGGGACATGTACATGAATGTTGTGTTCATCAAAGACCTCTTGTTCGAGTCCAAGAAGTTCACTGTGTCCTTTCAAGTATTCCAAGGCAATGACCGCTGATTCTTTCATGACGTCTCCTAGGTTTCCGGTCAGAGTTAACTTTCCTTTACCTTTTGTTATGGAAGATTCTATGAACAAAATATCTCCACCTACGGAAGTCCATGCAAGTCCCGTAACCACCCCAGCGGTTTCGTTATTGATGTATTTTGTGCGCGATCTTCCTGCTCCAAGGAACGTGAATAAGTCCTCCACGGTAATGATTGGTTCAAAGCTTTCTTCCATGGCAATTTGACGCGCACGATTTCGCACCAACTTCGCTGTGACTTTGTCTAGTCCACGTACACCTGACTCGTTCGTATATTCCTCAACGATTTTCTCCCAAACTTTTCGGTCGATGCTGATGTCATTTTTCGTGATACCATGCTCGGCAATTTGTTTTGGCAATAAATGGCGTTTAGCGATTTCGATTTTCTCTTCAATCGTATATCCATTTACCTCAATGATTTCCATTCGGTCTAACAATGGTGTTTGAACCGTGCTTAAACTGTTTGCAGTGGCGATGAACAAGACCTTAGATAAATCAAATTCCGTTTCAACATAATTATCGTAAAATGCACTGTTTTGTTCTGGATCCAACACCTCAAGTAGGGCAGAGGATGGGTCTCCGTGATGGTTTCTTCCTAGTTTGTCGATTTCATCTAGGACAAAAACAGGATTTGCGGTTTCTGCTTTTTTAAGGTTTTGCATCACTCGTCCGGGCATGGCACCAATATAGGTTTTACGGTGACCACGGATTTCCGCTTCATCGTGTAAACCACCAAGTGACATGCGGATGTATTTTCTTCCCAATGCCTCTGCAATGGATTTTCCAAGGGAAGTTTTTCCTACACCGGGAGGACCATAAAAACAAAGGATGGGAGATTTCATGTTTCCTTTTAGTTTCAGCACGGCCAAGTATTCTAAAATACGTTCTTTCACTTTCTCCATACCAAAGTGATCGCGTTCCAATATTTTTTTGGCGCGTTTTAAGTCCAATTTATCGTTTGTGTATACGCCCCAAGGAAGGTCTAACAATAAATCCAAGTAATTCATTTGAACCGTGTATTCGGCTCCTTGAGGATTCATTCGTTGCAATTTTTCCAATTCCTTGTAAAATAACTTTTCAACGCGTTCGTCCCATTTTTTCGATTTGGCACGTTCCTCAAAATCGCGCACATCTTGAATTTGTGGATTGTCCCCCAATTCATCTTGAATGGTACGCATTTGCTGGTGTAGAAAATACTCGCGTTGTTGCTTGTCTAAATCTTTGCGGACGCGGTTCTGAATTTCATTGCGCATCTCGAGCATTTGCACTTCAAGCGTTAAATGCTCCATGACCATCATGACGCGCTTTTTTACGTCCATTTCCTCTAACATTTCTTGTTTCTTTGCAACATCTGCATTCATGTTCGAGGAGATGAAATTCACTAGAAAACTTGGACTATCTATGTTTCCAATGGCGAATTGTGCTTCAGAAGGAATATTTGGACTATCACGAATGATTTGAAGTGCGAGATCTTTAATTGTCTTGAACATGACATCCAATTCCTGATTTCCTTTTTCAATCGGCATTTCTTTGAACACATTCACCGTAGCACGCATGTAGGGTTCTGTTTGAACGGGAGTAACGATTTCAAAACGACGTTTTCCTTGTAAAATCACTGTCGAGCTTCCATCTGGCATTTTGAGTAGTCGAATGATTTGTGCCACCGTTCCTACGTTATGTAAATCGTCAAACGAAGGGGACTCCTCTTCTTGATTTTTTTGAGAAACGACACCAATGATTTTATTTCCTTTGTTTGCTTCTTGAATCAGTTTGATGGATTTATCTCGGCCAACTGTAATGGGAATAACGACTCCAGGAAAAAGCACGTTATTGCGCAAAGGCAAAATCGGCAATTCCGATGGAAATTCTTGATTGTTCACATTTTCCTCCTCCTCAGCGGTAATTAATGGGATGAATTCCGCATCTGATTCCATACCAGAGACCCCAAAAAAACCGTGTTCAAATAAATCACTCATATCATATGTATTGCGACAGATTGTCAGATTAAAAGGCAAAGCAAGCTAGAAAATAGTTCTATTGCTTCGCTGTGCTTAGTTAGGCAAGCATTGTGCCATGACCATTGCGACTGAAAAATAGTCAGTTTAGGGGCGAATTTTTGACAAGTGTTCGAAGATTATTTGGTCAGCTTGTGTGTATTCAACATGTCTTCGTTCCATCATCGCTTTAGCCGCCTGAATTGCTTTTGGAAGTTCATACACGTGTTGTTCTTTTCCATTGAGCCAAGTAAAGGAGGGAAGGTGTTTCGGTGGGAATGCATCTGAGAACACATTGACGGCGAATCCGATCACCGTTGCTGTATTAAACATGGTATTGATGGCGCTTTTGGAGTGGTCTCCCATGCAAAGTCCCATGAATTGCAAATCACTTGCTCGGAGTTCTTTGGTATCGTAATCGTAGCTCAATACGCGGCTATAGTTGTTTTTTAGGTTGGAAGAATTCGTGTCCGCACCGAGGTTACACCATTCTCCCAAAATTGAATTTCCTAGAAATCCATCATGGCCTTTATTGGAAAAGGCAAAGAAAACGACGTTACTCACCTCGCCACCGACACGACAGTGTGGACCGATGGTTGTTGCACCATAAATTTTCGCACCCATTTTCACCACCGCTTCTTCGCACAAGGCAAATGAACCTCGAATCATCGATCCTTCCATGATTTCTGCACCTTGTCCAATGTAAATAGGACCGTGTGTTGTATTTAAGGTACAAGCCTCTACTTTTGCGCCTGCTTCGATGAAAAGAAGTTCCTTGGGTCCGATTAAAGTATTTGTTTTAGAAAGTTTTTCTGAGCTTCTGTCTTCTGTGATTAAGAAAAAATCCAATTCAATGGCGGCGTCATTTTTTTGAAATAGGTCCCACCGGTGTTCAAGTACGATGGGAGGAGTTCCGACATACTGAATCTTCGTTTCTCCTTGTCCGTTTGCTGCTATGAAGGTACTTCCGTGGTAGAGAGAAAATCCTTCCTCCAACGCAAATAGCGAAGCAGCTAGTTCCTCGTTTGGAAGGATTTGAGCATTCACGCGCACTGCATTTTCCAAGGATGGAAATTTCGCTTGCAAATATGGTTCAGTGATAAATCCAACTTCACAATCTGGCAATAAACGCTTCCATCGTTCGTCATTCGTGTAAATCCCCATGCGCAAGTTGCCAAGCGGTCTGCTTAATGTTAAAGGGGCAAAGCGTAGGTGATGACCGTTGTCGTCTAAATTGATTTTCATATCGTAATCGTTTCTTTTGAGGAACTCGTAATGTACAGTAAGGCGAAGGTTAGTCCTCCATTGAGAATCAACATTTCATACCCAAAAACATAGCCGTTTAACCAAGATTTTGGATCGTAGCTTGGATCGAAAAACGAGATAATCATTGGTGCATAGGTAAGTCCTAAACAAATCAAGGGGGCTAAAATACAAACGATGGGAACCATCATGCTTTTGAGACTGCGTTTTGTGAGAATACCGAAAGCGAATAATCCGAGCAACGGACCATAAGTAAATCCGGCGATGGTGAAAATTAAATCAACAATGCTTTTATTGTCCATCCATTTAAAGTAAAAGACAAGCAGCATAAACAAGAAGGCAAAGGAAAGATGAACACCTTTTCTCAACTTATTTTTTTCGACTTCTTGTAGGTCGGTTCTGCGTTCGAAACCAAGAATATCAATGCAGAAAGAGGATGTTAATGCAGTTATGGCTCCATCTACCGAGGGAAACAAAGCAGAAATCAGTCCAATGATAAAGATGATGAAAATTCCAAATGGTAGGTGTTGTTGAACGATGGATGGAAATAAATCATCCGGTTTAAATTCCCAACCATTTTGAGTAGCGAAGAGTTGCAACATTCCGCCTAGCAATAAAAAAAGTGCATTGACGAAAAGCAGGATAAAACTGAAAACCACCATGTTTTTTTGTGCATCTTTCAAATTTTTCACACTAATGTTTTTCTGCATCATTTCTTGATCTAAACCAGTCATAGTAATAGTGATGAAAGCCCCGCCGATGATGTGTTTCCACATAAAATCCTTACGCATTGGATCGGTACTCCAAAGTTTTGTCATGTCACTTTCGCTCATTTTACTCCAAATGTGTCCCCACGACCAATTGAGTTCACCTTGAATGGCAACAATGCAAACAATCAAAGCGAGCAGCATGAAAACAGTTTGCAGGGTGTCCGTCCAAACGATTGTTTTTACGCCACCTCGAAAAGTATAGGCAATGATCATCGCGATGATGATGATTGTTGAAAGCCAAAATGGAATGCCTACACCGTCAAAGACAAACATTTGTAGGACATTGATCACAAGGTACAATCGCACCGTAGCTCCCAAGGTACGAGAGAGAATGAAGTAACCGGCTCCCCACTTGTACGCTGAAAAACCAAGGCGGTATTCTAGGTAACGGTAAATGGAACTCAGGTTGTATTTGTAGTAGAGTGGAAGTAAGACATAAGCTACCACGAAATAGCCGATAAAGAATCCAAGGACCATTTGGTAATAATAGAATCCATTTGCTGCTACGGTTCCTGGGACCGATACAAAAGTTACACCGGAAAGAGATGTTCCAATCATTCCAAAAGCAACCAAATACCAAGGACTTTTTTTATCTCCTGTAAAGAAGCTGTGCGAGGTGGAATTTTTGGAAGTGAAATGTGAAATCACCAACAAAACGCCAAAATAAGCGATGAGAATAGCAATGATAAACGCTTGATTCATGGAATAGATTTGAAACGTAAAAATAACGGAATCATCGTTATCAGCAGAAATTTTTACGCATTACTTTTCAATCCTTGTTATCTTTGTGCAAAACTTGACGTATGGAACTTTGGCTCTTTCTTGTATTATTGATTTTCTTCGGACTCACCATGATTGCTCTGGTCTATTTCTTTTTAAAACGTCAAGAGGATCAAGAATTGGTCAAGTTGCAATTGGAATTGCGAAAAGGACGTCAAGAGTTCTTTTTACCTGCTCGATTGGAAGCGTATCAGCGTGCTATTTTGTTGATGGAGCGCATTCATCCAAACAGTTTGGTGATGCGTGCACATCAAGGTAACGTGACTGCGGTTGCTCAGCAAAGCATCTTACTCAAAACCATCCGCGAGGAATTTGATCACAATGTTGCTCAGCAATTGTTTATTTCGGAAGCAGGGTGGAAGATGATGCGTGATTCAAAAGAAGAATCCATTCGTTTGATTAATTTGGCTGCGACTCAAATGGATGCGAATGCAACCTCACTTGATTTATCGGCGAAAATTATGGAGATGTTGGCGCAATTGGACGTTATGCCTTCTGAAGTTGCGGTGTCCTTCTTGAAACAAGAATTTCAAGCCTTACTTTGAGGATAGTTTCGCGCGTAAAATCTCAATAATCATAGGCAATAAGGAGATGCCTATGATGCCAAAAATGACAATTTCGAAATTTTTACGAACGAATTCCAAGTTACCAAAGAAGTAGCCTAATAAGGTTAAACCTGATACCCAAGCAATGCCTCCAATCACGTTGTAGCGAAAGAAATTACGGTAACTCATGTTTCCAATTCCAGCTACAAAAGGAGCAAATGTTCGAACAATGGGAACAAATCGTGCAATGATGATGGTTTTTGAACCGTGTTTTTCAAAGAAAGCTTGCGTTTGATCAATGTATTTTTGCTGTACGATTTGACGATTTCCCATTTTCCAAGTCAGGGCCTTCAATCCGATGGTTTTTCCAAGAAAATAATTTAATCCATCTCCCAAAATGGCCGCCACAATTAATAGTGACAGTACAATGCCTAAGTTCAATTCCACCATTTCATTTCCTTTCATCACGCCAGCACAAAAGGTTCCAGCTGCAAAAAGCAAGGAATCGCCCGGAAGTAGTGGCATGACAACCAAGCCCGTTTCAACGAAAATAATGAGGAATAAAATGGCGTAAATCCAAATACCGTAATCTTGAATTAAAGCAAATAAATGTACATCCAAGTGAAGGAAAAAATCAAGGAAGTCTTTCAATATTGTCATTTAGTCCAGTTTTAAAGATGGATCAACTTCTGCAATCCAATTGGTGATTCCCCCTTCCATCACAAAAACGGATGGATAATGAAATTCTGTTTCTAACAAATTCACGACTGCTTCTGCTCGACGTCCGGACTGACACATGATCACGACATCTTTGTCCATTGGGATTTCAGCATGACGTTCAGCGATTTCACCCATGGGAATGTGAGTGAATCCTGCATTGCAATATTGGTATTCGTAGTTTTCTCGAATATCAATAATGACCAAATTGTCTTGCTTCGACAATCTTTCTTGACAGCTTTTGGGATCGATGTAGCGCATAATTCGTTTTGGCAAAGATAAGATTTGCATTTAATTGACCGACAATTCAATGAACTTTGCACCAAATTTCAAAGATTTTGGATGTGAAACCCATGGCATGTAAAGTGTATTTTCAGTGTCGTTCTCCTCCAGATTTAATTTCGGTTTTATCCAAAAGGATGCGTGGTTTACATGTATGTAAATGTTCTTTCCATGCCAAACAATCTCCAGTTTTGTATCTTTCTTTTTTAGGTAAAAATTACGCTGTTTCATGGAGTAGTAGCTGATTTTGCCTGGATAAACTTTTAAATAATTTTGAACCGAAAACTTTATTTTTTCGGGGTTGATATCGTTGTAAAAACAGAACACATCAGCCTTGTTTTTGTATAAAATACAGCACTTGTTTTCGTTGAGAATACACACGTGTTTTTCTTCCATGTGCTCCCATCTTTTCCAACTGATTAATCCCAGAATCACCAGAAAATGAAAGGCATTTATACGCCAATAAAGTTCTGTAGGCTTCCCTAAAAGTACAACGGTTGCAATGAAAAATAGCCACGGAATCCAAATCGGCGTGATGTCAAATCCGTATACAAGTGCACCCGGCCAAGATTCAATCCATTGGATGAAGGCAAACATCAACCACAAGGATAGAAAAAGTATGATTCCACTGAGCTTTCCAAGCAAAGGAACAAAATGCAGACCTAAAATGAAGATGCCAACAGCAAGTACGACACTTGATAGCCCCATGAGTCCCAAATTGGCAATCGCAAAGTAATTCGGGAATTGATGAAAATAGTAGAGTGTTAAAGGAGTGGTGACAACTTGAGCTGCAAATCCTATTGCCGTTCCCTCCCATAAATAATGCAGGATCTTATTTTGAGGCGTCCAACTTCGGCTGATAACTGGATAAAACAAAAAGATTCCTAACATGGCCAAATACGAAAGTTGAAAGCCAATGTCAAAGAAATACATCGGTTTGAGAAGAACGATGATAAATGCAGTAAAGAACAAGGAATTGATGGATGAAATTTGTTGTCCTGTCCATTGTGTTAAGGTGAGAACACTAAACATGAATACTGCACGGATGACGGAAGGTGAAAAGCCCGTCATTAACGCATAAAACCAAAGAATGAGCACAATGACAAAAATGGCTTTTGATCGACTCATCCAATTCGCGGTGAATTGAATGATGAAAATCAATAATTGCAAGATGAGTCCTATATGCAATCCGGAAACAGCGAGTATGTGCATGGCTCCTGTAGCAGAAAATGCGCTCCGGATTTCATTATTCAAAAGTGATTTGTCACCTAGAATTAAGGCTTGTGCGATTCCCAGTTCGGTACCTTTTAAATGCCTCGAAAGGATGTTCATACAAAGCAAATTTGCCCTTCGAACACTCTGCGTTAGCCAAGAAGCAGGTTCGTTTCGAATGACTTTAAAGTCCTGATCTTCGATGAAAAACATGCCTTGAATTCCTTTTGTTTTCCAATAGGTTTTCAGATCAAATTCTCCGGGATTCCCTTTGTTTTCAATGGGAATCACTTGTGATTTGACGTAAAGAATATCGTCCAATTTTGGAAGCTTCTTGGTGCGGATGTAAAGGCAAACGGGAGTCTGAAACGATTGATGCTGTGCTTTCCAAGAAATTTCCCCAATCGCTTTCGACCAGTCTTTTCCTTTTTGAATCTCACAAATCTTCACTTCAAATATGGATTTTCCAGGGTGAAAATGCCAGTTTTTCCAACCGGTATTCTTTTCTTGTTGCTGATGCGCAAAGTATCCGAGTAAACTAAAAACCCAAAGTAAAAAAAGTTGTTTTGAGAGAATCGCTGAACGCAAAAGCGTAAATCCAAGGACTGAGGCAAGGATTATCCACGCTGAGAAAAGAAGTAGAAATCCAGAATCCCAAGCCCATTTTTCCGCTAGGAAAATCCCCAAGCAAAAATAGCTACACAGGTAAACAAAGGGATAGCGCGAAAAGGCTGGACGAAAGTCCGGCGAAACTGTAGACATGTTAGAAAGTTTAGTTCAAGTAAAACTTTCCGTCAATAGATAAAATGATTTCTTGTGCTAAAAGTACACGAATGATTTCCTGAAATTCATGTGCTGGAATGCGCATTGCATCGGATAACTCGTGTAAGGATTGTGGTCGATCGAGTATCTCGATGATCTCCCGTTGAAGCGACTTTTTTGGGAGTTTGTTTTTTTGACAAACGTCGCAAGTTCCACATGGTTCAGAAGTCTGTCCAAAGTAGCGAATCACTTGTTGCGTTCGACATTCTTCTGCCAGACAAAATTTCAGCATGGCATCAGCCTTTGCAATGGCTACATCGCGACGTTCTTTGTAAATCGAAGGCTTTAAATTAACATAGCTATCTGGCAGTCTTTCTGTAAGATAAGTGACTGTTGGAAGGTTGCTTCGTAAATTTAAATCAATGATTCCGTGTAACTGCATAAACTCTAGTTGTTGCGTTAAACGTTCAAAATTGATTTTTAGTCTTTTGCAAATCTCATCTTCGTGAATGGCATGAAAATAATCAAAGATTCCTGGGTAGGATCGTGCGAGTAGCGTTGATAAAGCGTGAACGGATTCGTTTTGAATTTGGAAATTGTATAGTTCACGGTTCGTTACCAAAAAGCGCAACTTTGTCGGATGAAAAGTTCCCTCTGAAAAAAGCAAGTTTTCATTCAATTCAAGAATCTTTAATGAATGAAATGTCGTTTCGTAATCCAATTTGAAAACTTGACAAATTTTCTTTAAATCCAGGGGATAGGTTTCATCCTTTCCCGAACCAATGGCGATTTTTAAATAGTTCGATATCGCTCGATAGGTATTCAAAACATCGGTCTTGCTCGGGAATTTTTTCAGAATGGATTCTTTCAATTGAATGGTGTCCTTTTCTTCAAAGAACAATAGTGCCTTGGATGTTGCCCCATCTCGGCCACCACGTCCGGCTTCTTGAAAATAAGCTTCCAAAGAATTGGGGATTTCATAGTGCAAGACAAAGCGCACATTTGGTTTGTCGATGCCCATTCCAAAGGCATTCGTGGCCACCATGATTCTGCGTTTTTCGCTCATCCAATCACTCAACATGCGTTCGCGTTCCGACTTGGAGAGTCCACCGTGGTAGACACCACAAGATATGCGATTGGACATGAGTAACTTGACCATTTCTTTTACGGAGCGTCTTGTCTGACAATACACAATGCCAACACCATCTGTCAATTTACAATGTGCTAAAATCGATTCGATTTTATTGCTTGTTTTTCGAACTTGATAATGCAGATTTGGTCGTTGAAAAGAAGCTTCGTGTATGACGGCTTTTTTCAAATTCAAATGGGTGATGATGTCCGTTTTAACACGTTCTGTTGCTGTGGCGGTCAAGGCTAAAATGGGAACGCTAGGCTTCAGTTCACGCAACTGTTTGATGTGCATGAAACTTGGTCGAAAATCATGTCCCCACTCGGAAATACAGTGCGCTTCATCGACAACCAATAGACCGACGTTCATTCTTTTGAAGCGTTCAATAAAGAGGGTGGACATCGTTCGTTCGGGAGAAGTGTAAAGGAAATCGAGTCCACCAAAACGGGCATTGTCCAAAATGTGATCAATTTCCTTATAGCTCATACCCGAAGTGATCGATTTCGCTCGAATGCCGCGTTTGTTCAAGTTCTCCACTTGGTCTTGCATGAGTGCAATTAACGGCGAAATAACGATGGTAACACCTTCGCGAATCAATCCTGGAACTTGAAAACAAATGGATTTTCCTCCACCGGTTGGTAGAAGAGCAAGCACATCTTTTCCAGCGATGGCATCTTCCACAATGGCTTGTTGGTTCGGTCTGAATTGATCGAATCCCCAAAATTGTTTTAAAACCTGTTCGCTGTTGTTCACTTTGCTAGATTGTTTTACAAAAGTACAAGAATTGTCTTGTGAATAAAATAAGTTGTGAGGGAGGAATAAAGGACGTATATTCGCGCAACAAATTACGCTTATGTCAACTTCGTCTCTTTCTTTTTCAGTTGAAAAAACAAGCCAATCAACACTCCCTCAAGTGGATTGGAACAATCTTCCTTTTGGAAAGATTTTCTCAGATCACATGTTCATTATGGAATATGCGAATGGCGAATGGCAGGAAGGGAAAATCATGCCTTTTCAACCGATACCGATGCATCCAGCTATGTCTGCTTTGCATTACGGTCAATCGATTTTTGAAGGATTGAAGGCATATAAAAATATGCACGATGAAGTCATTTTATTTCGTCCCGACATGAATGCGAAACGATTTGCAGAGTCCGCTGCACGTATGTGTATGCCAGAGGTGCCGGAAGAAATATTCATTGAAGCAGTGAAACAGTTGGTAGCCGTGGACAAAGATTGGGTAACCGATCGTCCTGGATATTCCTTATACATTCGTCCATTCTTATTTGCAACGGATGAATTAGTGGGTATTAAACCTTCTGACACGTATAAATTCATGGTGATTACCTCTCCAGTTGGCGCCTATTATGCGGAACCTGTTCGTGTAAAGATTGAAGAACATTACACACGTGCTGCTAAAGGTGGTGTTGGACGTGCGAAAGCAGCAGGAAACTACGGTGCTTCTTTATATCCAGCAAAACAATGTCAGATGCAAGGATTCCACCAATTGGTTTGGACAGATGCGAAAGAGCATTTGTACATCGAGGAATCTGGAACAATGAACATCATTTTCCAAATCGGAGGGAAGTTAATTACGCCATCCGAAGATGCAGATACGATTTTACGCGGCATCACCAAACGTTCGGTTCTAGAATTGGCGGCAAGTTGGGGTGTGGAAATTGAAGAGCGTCAAGTTTCTGTGGAAGAAATCGTGACAGCTGCGAAGAACGGTACATTGGAAGATGCGTTTGGAGCAGGAACAGCGGCAACGATTGCACAGATTATAGTCATTGGTTACCGCGACGAAATTCTTGAATTACCTGCGTTTGAAACACGTACCTTATCGAATCGCATCAAACAACACATGGATGATTTGAAAGCAGGAAAAGAAGCAGATGTGTTCAATTGGAATGTGCGCGTATAAGTTCCTTGTGGAATTTTACTTTTCTTTGCGTCTCACTTAAGACATGAGGTGCTACTTTCTATTTTTACTGACTTTTATAGGTTATTACGCACAGACACAAGTCTTGCGGGTCACTTGTTTGGATAAACGCACAGGCGATTTAATATCCAATGCAGGCGTATCGATGTCTCAAAATCCGAGAGGAGATTCGATAGTTTACCAAAAAACGATCAATGGAGTGACAGATTTTCAATTGAACAAAATCGACCTTGGTACCACCTTGTACTTTGATTTTCGTCATGCCATTTACCAAACAACGAACATTGAATTTCATTTCAAGGAACGCAAGGACACTATTCGTTTAGAAGTTTTATTGATTCCCATGCGCATTCAGACTTCGAAAGAAGTCATCGTGAAATCAGTTGGTGTACCAGATACCGTTTTTGGTTCCAAACGATTAAACGTTGGCGATTTTGAAGTGCAAGCAAATGGAGATTTGATTCTATTGGCATATCCGAGGCAATTGCAAAAAGGCAGTGAATTGTTATTGTACGATGGGACAGTGACAAAATCCAGTGTCTTGCTAAACGATGCTGCCATTGAATTAAAACGCGATTTCCGTGGAAATGCCCATGTCATTTGTAAAGAACATGTGTATGGTGTCTATTCCGATGGAGATCAAATTGAAATTGGGCAAATTCCGAAGGACTATTATTTCAAGTACATTGAACCGATTGTCGATACGAATACGTCTAAAATCTTCTTTTCAGATTTTAGTAAAATTTATCCTGCATTTGATTATTACGTGTACGATCAATTAGACTCCTCTTATAAATCCATCGTAAACATCAAAGATGATTTAATGATGGAATTGTATCGTTCCGAATATAAGTGGATGGATGTTCGAACCAAGTTGTGGGCAAAAAACAAGGAACTTGAAACGGGAATCGATGCAGAGATTTACATTGGTGCGAATTACTTTACACAGTCCATTTATTATCAAGAGGTCTATGCGCCTATGTTTCACCGAAATGATTCCATTTTTATCTTCAACTATCCAAAAGATGTTTTGTTGATCTATTCCATTGATGGAAATCTGAAGGATTCCATTCCCATGTATCACCATTATCATGCAAAGGAAACGGGATGGAAACGCAATGTGATTCAAGACCGAGTGACTGGATCGATTTACACCACGTATGAAAAGGATGGCTATTGTTACCTAGGATTGGTGAACGTAAAAACCGGAGAGATCAGTGAAAAAGTAAAGCTCAGTTTTCGCTATGTGGATAAAATTCGTGTGCACAACAATTACGTCTACTACATTTATCGTCCCTTCGAGTCCATTCAAAAGAAATTCTTGTACAAGGAAAAACTTCCCTATCAATTCAAGGGGGTTGAGAAATCCTACGGAACTAAAATTTCAATCGACACCGGTAAGTGATCGCTGTAGCCACCCAAGTATTTGTCTCCTCCATACGTTCTGAAGGGCACTTTGTTTCCTTTGTATTCAGTAATTAAATACGGGAAAGAGGAAATCTTCCCAGAGTTTTCTGTCATGCGCACCGTTCCTGTTAACATTCCTTTGGAAACATAAATGTGATCTAGAACGCCCCATTCTTCTTTGTAGTTGTAAGAGCCACCAAATTCACCGGAAGCGGCTGTAATCTCCGGAAATAATCGTTGTTGAATGATTTGAGGTGCTTTATCCTGCGGATGATCGTTTAAATCTCCCAAGAATACAATTTTCGCATTTGGATTCACTGATAAAATAGAATCGATAAAATGAGCTCCTTCTTCAGCAGCCTTGATGCGTTTCGGTTCGCTGGTGTCTGTTCCGGAACGTCTACTCGGCCAGTGATTGACCATGACATATATGTATTCTTTGTTGCATTTGAATTTCGCCCAAACGATGTCTCGGGTCAGGGGAGTGGTGTCACCCGGAAGGACAAAACGGATTTTTCCAGATTCTTTTAAGCTCAAGATTTTCTTGTCGTAGATCATTCCAACATCGATGCCACGAAGGTCCGGACTTTCGTAATGAACAATGCCGTAATTGCTAAATCCATCTTTGATTAAATCCGTGAGTACGCTTTTATTTTCAATTTCACTGAATCCAACGATCATCGGACGATTCAAGTCGTTCATTACTTGACGAATGTGCGTCAATTTTTCGTTGTAACGCGCTCCGTTCCATTGCGATTTAGATGTTGGTAAAAACTCTGCATCGTCATTGGGTCCATCGATGGTATCGAATAAGTTTTCCGTATTATAGAATGCTATTTTGTACGTCTTTTGTGCAAATGCATATTGAACGAATAGCACTAGGACAAGTAAACTTTTTAATTTCATAAAATTCATTTTTATTACCAACTACCACCGGAACCACCTCCGCCAAAACTTCCGCCACCGAATCCACCGAATCCGCCACCGCCAGAGCTTCCGCCGCCGAATCCTCCTCCATAGCCTCCGCCGAATCCGCCAACGAAGAATCCACCGCGACCAAAGGTCGTACCATTTCCGCCGCGTCCACCTTTTCGAATGAGCAAGATAACAATGATTAGCACGAAAATAAAACCAAAAATGGAACTAGTGAGATCATTTTTATTATTCGCTTTTCGATAGGACTTTTCATTGATTTCACCTTTGGCCATTTTTTCTAAAACAATGATTGCGTTTTTTATGCCGGTAAAATAGTCTCCAGATTTAAAATTTGGAATCATTTCATGGTCAACGATTTCCCCGCAAGCAACATCTGTAATGGCTCCTTCCAATCCTCTTCCTGGTGCGATGAACACTTGGTGTCCACCTTTTTCTTCGGTGGGTTTGACCAATATTACTATTCCATTGTCTTTGTCTGCTTTTCCAACACCCCATTTTTCGCCCAATTCAGCTGCGTAGTGCCAGGCTTCGTCACCATTTAAATCATCCACAATGACAACGGTAATTTCGTTGCTGGTTTCTTGTTCGAATTGGTCCAACATCGCTTCCAATTCCGCTCCTTGTTCCTCACTGATAATTCCCGTTTGGGAAAGATTATTGAAGAATCGAGGTGGCTTAGGGGCGTCAGGAACTTGACTCCAAGTGAAAAGGGTCGTGAAGCAAACGAGGAAAAGGTGAATGAACTTTCTCATGCTTCCGTGCTGATTTCGTTGGATAACTCGTTTTCGTCGTTTTCCAGGTGTGGAAAA
>JAHEMQ010000066.1 GCA_024643555.1 Crocinitomicaceae bacterium
CGGTGTTGGATTCACGGTAACAGTTCCATTGCCAGTCGATGTACATCCACTAACGTTATAGCTAACAACATAGTTAGTTGTGGAACTTGGATTGACGGTGATACTATTTGTGGTTGCACCACCCGGACTCCAAGAGAATGTACCTCCTGTTAATGTTGGAGTAGCAGTTAGTGTGGTATTTTGTCCACTACAAATAGTAGAACTATTGACGTTTACAGTGGTACCGGTAAATTGGGTGACCGAATAATTGGCGGTCGATGTGCAGCCATTAGATCCTGTAACGGTCAATAGATATGTTCCAGGGGAAGAAATTGTTATACTTGCATTTGTTCCAAGACTTGAAGTTCCATTGGACCAACTATACGTCCCATTCCCCGTTGCGTTTAAAGTGAAGGATGTTAATGTGCAATTGAGTTGATTATAAGGACTCGAAATACTTGCTCCTGGTGTAGTAATGTTTTGAGTAATCACTTGGGTTGCTGTTGCAGTACATCCATTGGACGCCGTTACTGTTAAGGTATATGTTCCCGGAGTAGTGGCAGAAATGGTTGCCCCACTACCCACCACAGTGGTACCATTCGCCCATGAATATGTTCCAGTACCGACCGCACTCAGTGAAATCGAATTCTGAGTACAAGTTAAAATGGTATTTCCGCTATTGTTGGTAATGGATGCCGTAGGGATGGTGATACTTGGGTTTATCGTAGTGGATGATGTATTTGCAGATGTACATCCACCAGAATTGGTAACACTGAATATGTAGGAACCTGCGCTTAATCCAGAAACCGTGTAACTATTTCCTGTTCCCGCAATGGTTGAGGAGGGCGTAGTAATATTTCCATTTAAATAACAGTTTAATGTCCAATTACCAGGAGGTAGTCCATTCAAGATAATACTGCCAGTTGTGGATGAACATCCTGGCTGCGTGATGGTCCCAATGGTTGGGGTAAAGCAACAATTAGTGTACAGCTCGATAGCTCCCAATGCTAAACCTGGTTCAGAAAAGAAACCGGTGAAGGATGGTGTTGTACCACAAGTTCCATTTGATAAAACGCCCCCACTTCGTGTCAATGGCATGTTAAAACCATTTACAGTTAATGTTCCTGCACTTAATGTGCTGAAGTAATTTCTACAAGCGGATTCTCGATATCCATAAACACCAATGTATTCTCCGGAATTTACGGTAATATTACACAATTGTGCAGAGGTAGGATTTGTTACAACAAATGGAAATATTTGTGTACTTGGTGTTAAAGGAGGGGTTACTGAAAAGTTTGCTGGAGTAGTACTGAACTTTACAACGAATAATCGCTGATTTGTAGGTGTTGTTACGTTGTCGTATTTTACCTTTAAACCACAAATAGTGAAACTTGTTGTAGCCTGAAAGCAATAACCATAAATCGTATTGTTGGATATAGGACTTGAAGTAACACCAATTGGCAGGAAATTTTGCCCAAATGAAACACCTGAAACTGAAGAAATAAGTAAAACGGAAAGTAGTAATCTCCAAATCATAGTAACTCCTTGGTTAAACTCCATTTAAAACACTCCTTTCAAACGATAAAAAAGTTTGTAGGTTGCTCCTTTTTTTTAAATGTTGCCCTAAGTTACTAAAATTCGAAAGTCTCCATAAATTTTGTGGTGAAATTTCCTTTACAGAAATCTTCGTTTTGCATCAATTTTTGGTGGAAAGGAATGGTGGTTTTTACTCCTCCAATAACGTATTCATCTAATGCACGTTTCATTTTTGCAATCGCCTCTTCACGTGTTTGAGCCACTACGATTAATTTTGAAATCATCGAGTCGTAGTTTGGTGGAATGGTATATCCAGCGTACACATGTGCGTCAATTCGAATTCCGTGTCCGCCCGGACAATGATAATCCGTAATTTTCCCCGGACAAGGTCTAAAGTCCATAAAAGGATCTTCAGCATTGATGCGACACTGAATCGCATGCATTTGAGGATAGTAGTTTTTCCCAGAGATTTTATGTCCGGCAGCAATTAAAATTTGTTCTTTAATCAAGTCAAAATTGATCACTTCTTCTGTAATCGTATGTTCTACTTGAATACGTGTGTTCATTTCCATGAAGTAGAAATCTCGGTTTTTGTCTACCAAAAACTCCACCGTTCCCACACCTTCGTATTTTACGGCTTTCGCTGCTTTAATGGCCGCTTGACCCATGCGCTCACGTAACTCATCTGTCATGAATGGAGAAGGTGTTTCTTCCACTAATTTTTGATGACGACGTTGGATTGAACAATCTCTTTCTGACAAGTGACAAGCATTTCCGAATTGATCACCAGCAATTTGAATCTCAATGTGGCGTGGCTCTTCAATGTATTTTTCCATGTAGATACCGTCATTTCCGAAGGCAGCACCCGCTTCTTGACGGGCAGAATCCCACGCTCCTTGAAGTTCACTTTCCTCCCAAACGATACGCATCCCTTTTCCTCCACCACCAGCAGTTGCTTTCAAGATGACAGGATATTTAATGAGTTTCGCTTCTTTCATTGCTTGTGCAACATCCTTAAGTAGCCCAACTGACCCTGGAATACATGGAACTCCTGCTGCAATCATGGTCGCTTTTGCAGTTGCTTTATCCCCCATACCCGCAATTTGCTCAGGAAGCGCACCGATGAACTTGATGCCGTGTTCTTGACAAACGCGTGAAAATTTCTCGTTTTCCGATAAAAATCCATATCCTGGATGAATGGCGTCAGCATTTGTGATTTCAGCTGCCGCAATAATGTTCGGAATTGATAAATACGATTTTGAACTAACGGGTGGACCAATACAAACGGCTTCATCCGCAAAGCGAACGGGTAAACTATCTTTATCAGCTGTTGAATAAACAGCAACTGTTTTAATACCCATTTCTTTACAGGTACGAATCACACGCAAGGCGATTTCACCGCGGTTTGCGATAAGAATTTTCTTAAACATAGTGGAAGATTTTTGCAGCAATTAAGCTGGATCTACTAAAAATAGTGGTTGATCGTAATCTACTGGACTTGCATTATCAACAAGCACCTTAACAATTTTACCTGAAACTTCGGATTCAATTTCATTGAATGTTTTCATCGCTTCAATAATGCAAAGTTTATCTCCTGCTTGAATCACGCTTCCAACACTCACGAATGCGTCCTTGTCTGGACTTGGTGTGCGGTAAAATGTCCCAATCATTGGGGATTTAATAGTGATGTATTTCGCCTCGTCGTTGCTTTCAACAGGAGCCGCAGGGGTTGCTGGAGCTGCCGCCGGAGCAGGAGCCGCTACTTGTGGCAAAGCCATTGGTGCTGCTGCTTGAACGAACACAGGTTGCTCGTTTACTGCACTAGCATTTTTGATCGCAATTTTAAATCCTTCGCTTTCAATTTCAATTTTACCAATTCCAGATTTTGAAACTAGTTTAATAAGGTCTTTGATTTCTTCTAAATTCATAACAATGATTTGTTTTGCAAAATTACTAATATTATGAGTTATAAGCCCACTTCAAATAGATAGCTCCCCATGTAAATCCTCCTCCGAATGCGGAAAGGATAAGTGTATCTCCTTTTTTCAATTGTTTTTCATAGTCCCACAAACACAAAGGTAAGGTGCCCGCTGTTGTGTTCCCGTATTTTTCAATGTTAATCATGACCTTCTCTTTGGAAAGTCCCATGCGATTTGCTGTAGCATCAATGATACGCAAATTTGCTTGGTGCGGAACTAACCACTGAACATCCTCGGATGTCAAGCTGTTTTTTTCCATGATTTTCGCAGAAACATCCGCCATGTTTGTCACAGCAAATTTAAAGACACTTTGTCCTTCTTGTTTCACATAATGCATGCGGTTTTCTACCGTTTCAATGCTTGCTGGATTCAAGGATCCACCGGCAGGCTGAACCAGGAACTCACGTCCTGAACCATCTGAATGCAAAATGAAATCTTGTAAACCTAGTCCTTCTGTATTTGGCTCTAATAAAACAGCTCCCGCACCATCACCGAAAATCACACAAGTAGTACGATCTTGGTAATCCACAATGGAAGTCATCTTATCGACACCAACCACAATCACTTTTTTGTATTTTCCTGTTTCAATAAACTGAGATCCAGTTGCCAAGGCAAATAGAAAACCAGAACAAGCCGCATTTACGTCGAAGCTCCAGGCATTTTTCATCCCTGTTTTGTCACTTAAAATGTTTGCGGTACTTGGAAATGGATGATCGGGGGTGACTGTTCCACAAATCACCAAATCAATATCCATCGGATCAATTCCTTTTTTCTCTAACAATGCTTTCACAGCTGCGGCAGCCATGTCAGAAGAAGCTCCATTGCGCATGATGCGACGCTCCTTGATTCCAGTACGCGTGGTAATCCATTCGTCAGAAGTATCCACAAATTTTGATAAATCCTCGTTACTTAGAATGTCGTCTGGTACATACCCTTGTACTGCTGTAATCGCTGCTGTAATTTTGCTCATTTCTTAGTTAAATGCATCGTTAATTTTTGTTGCTAATCCCGAAGCGGCTACCTCGTGCGCATGCAACAACATATTTTTGATAGCTATGTCATTGGAGATACCATGACCAATGATGGCATTTCCTTTAACTCCTAAAATTGGAGTTCCGCCATAATTTTCATAATTGAAACGATCGAAATAGGCATCTCGAATACCTCTCTTACGCATCAATGTATAAATACCTTCTGCTTCTTTTAATACAATATTACCGGTAAATCCATCACAAACAATGACATCGGCAACACCGGTAAATAAATCCCGTCCTTCAATGTTTCCAGTGAAGTTGAGTTCGTCTGATTCTGCTAGTAACTTGTATGCAGCAATCGTCAATAAATTTCCTTTGGAGTCTTCCTCTCCAATGTTCAATAATGCTACCCTTGGATTTTCAACGCCATGAACGTACTTGGAATACAACGCGCCTAATACCGCGAATTGATACAGGACGTCTGCTTTACAATCTGCATTGGATCCAACATCCAATAGGATGGATTGTGACCCATCCATAGCTGGCAATGTCGAAGTAATACATGGACGAATAATACCTGGAACTGTATTCAATTTGTACATGGCACCAACTAACATGGCGCCTGTATTTCCGGTACTGGCGAATACGTCCAAATTTGATTTTGCTAGTAAATCAAATCCAACAGCAATCGAACTTTTGGGTTTCTGAGGAATCGCTCTTGTAGGATGATCGTGATAGGTAATGACCTCTGGTGCATGCACAATTTCAAAACCATCGAGTTGTTTTCCACGGCTCTCAAATTCTGCCTGAATTACCTGCTCATCACCAAGCAAAACAATGGTGACATCATTAGGCAAAACTTCTCTTGCTAATAATGCACCATCAATAGTTGCCTTGGGAGCGAAGTCGCCCCCTGAGATGTCTAGACCAATCCTCATTTAGAAAACGAGATGGATCCTTATTCTACTACTGTTTCTTTTTCTGCAACTACTTTACCTCTGTAGTATAGTTTTCCTTCATGCCAATGAGCATGGTGAAACAAGTGTGGCTGACCAGTTGTTGGGCATGTTGCCACTTGATGAGCAGTCGCTTTCTTGTGCGTTCTACGTTTGTCACGTCTTGTTGTGGAAATTCTGCGTTTAGGATGCGCCATAACTATTTATTTATATCAATTTAAATTCTTTAATGCTGCCCACCTCGGGTCAATGTTTTCTTCTTCATCTTTGGAATCTTGATTCGACATGTACTTCTGTATCAGTTGAACCATTTCTTCATTGCATTCATTTTTCTTATGTGCGGCACGCAAGGGCAAAGCCAAGGTGATCATCTCATAAATCGATTGTTGAACATCAATTTCGTAGCTTTCTCTTGGAATAACAATCAAGTTCTCATCTTCTGATTCCTCATCCCCAAACACATAGTACACAGTCAAATCACCTTTGATTTTTTGACTCATGTCCTCATTGCATCTGGCACAAGGCATCGTGACAACCCCTTTAACTTCGAAACTCGCTACTAGCATTGTTTCTTTTTTCTCCAAGTTTAATTTCACTACTAAATTACCATCATCAACCAATGAATACGGCAAAGATTCAAAGAACGTTTTGTCTATTGCAAAGTCAAAAAGATGCTGCCCTAGCTTCAATCCAACAAAGGGTATCGTGAAAGGACTAATCATATCGTTTTTACAATGAACAAAAATGAATCCGCGAAATTATAAAATTTATTTGGAATTTTAAAATTATATCGGTCTATCCGACTCTTTTTTACCTCGTTCTTCCTTCGAAAAAGGCAAGGGATTTGCATGAATCAGTTTAGTGAACTTTCTGTTTTTCAAGATTTCTATCGCCAAATACATGGCGCTTCTCATGGATTGTTCGTTCGCTAAATTTTTCCCAGCAATGTCAAATGCTGTTCCATGATCAGGTGATGTTCGAACAATTGGCAGGTCTGCCGTGAAGTTGACACCATCGTCAAAAGCTAAGGCCTTGAAAGCTGTAAGTCCCTGATCGTGATACATGGCAAGCACACCATCGAATTGATTCTTCATGTCTGAACCAAAGAATCCGTCTGCCGGAAAAGGTCCAAAGGCCAAAACACCTTTACCCTTTGCCTGCTGAATTGCTGGCGAAATAATTTCTTGCTCCTCCACACCTAGTTTCCCATTTTCTCCTGCATGTGGATTTAATCCAAATACGGCAATTCTTGGTTTTACAATCCCGAAATCTTTTTTCAAGGATTGTTCGAATTTTTCAATTTTTGCCAAAATTCCTTCCTTGCTCAAAGCGGAACTCACCTCTTTTAATGGAATATGCGTCGTGACTAATGCTACTTTCAAACTGGAAGACACCAAAATCATCAATGCTTCGCTTACGCCGGACATGTCCGCCAAATACTCGGTATGACCCGGGAATTGAAATCCTGCTTTTTGAATGGCATCTTTGCTAAACGGACTTGTAACTAAGACATCGATTTTTCCTTCCGATAAATCTTGCGTTGCTGCTTCAAGCGACTTGAAGGCATAGGCCCCACCGGTACTCGTCGACTCACCAACTTGCAATTCGACATCCTCATTCCAGACATTAATAACATTGATTTTTTTCGCCAATACTTCACTTGCATCTTTGCAGGTCGTGTATTGAAAATCTTGAAGATCGAGCAACTTTTTATAATAAGAAAGCACCTTGGATGATCCGTAAATCACGGGTGTAAAATCTGCTAGAATGCGATTGTCCTTCAGTGCTTTTATCGCCACTTCCGGTCCAATACCGTTTAAATCACCCAACGTAATACCAACTTTATACAGTTCTTTCGTCGATGCGGATTCTTTTGAAACTCCTTGTTCTTTTTCCATTACTTATAGCGTTTTTTCAAGAATTGGTACAATAAGCGAACACCAGCTCCTGTTCCACCATCCCCTTTGTAATTTTCTTTTGAATCCAACCAAGCTGGACCTGCAATATCCATGTGAATGTAAGGAGCTTTTACGAAATGCTCCAAGAATTTTCCTGCGGATATCATTCCTGCATTTGGTCCACCGATATTTTTCATGTCTGCAATTTTGGATTTCATGTGCGCTTTGTAGTCATCCCAGAACGGAAAACGTACCACGCGTTCATGAACATCGAAACCATTGGACTCTAAGTCATGGAAATAAGAATCATCTGCATTTCCCATGATAATTGTTGCCTCTGTTCCAATAGCACGCAATGCCGCCCCCGTTAAAGTGGCTGCATCGATCACAATTTCCGGATCAAATTTCGCCGAATATGCCAACGCATCTGCCAAAATCATGCGTCCTTCCGCATCTGTGTTGAGCACTTCAATCGTTGTTCCATCATACATGGTAATTACATCACCTGGCGTGTAAGCATTTCCTCCCGGACGGTTATCTGTCGCTGGAATTAATCCGACGATGTGAACGGGTAAATTTTGTAAGGCTGCAAAGTAGATGACCGCGGCCATTGTCGCACCACCGGCCATATCACCTTTCATGGTATCCATGGAACCAGGTGTTGGTTTTAAACTCAATCCACCAGTATCGTATACGACTCCTTTTCCGACCAATACAATCGGTTTTTTATTGATGGCATTCGCAGGTTTGTATTCCGCAATGGTGAACGTTGGTGGATCAATAGATCCTTTGTTAACCGCCAAAAGTCCGCCCATTTTTAAGGACTCAATCTGCGTTTTACCCAAAATCTGAACGTTAAATCCTGCCTCTTCACCCAATCCTGCAATGGCCTCCGCTAACTGTTCCGCATTTAAGTGAGAAACAGGTGTGTTTACCATATCTCTGGTCCAGAAAACAGCTTTACACATGGCATGTAATTCTTGAATTTGTTCCGTGGATAAGGCGCTTGAAACAACAATGGATTGGAAGGAATAACTTTTCGGCTTGGAAAAATGTTTTGTAAATCGATAGCTTGACAACACCAATCCTTCGACCAGTGCATACACCGCATCTGACTGAGTTCCGATGACTTCAATGCCTTCACATGTTTCAAAAATAAGTCCTTCGATCGTATTTCCTAGGATGCGAATTTCTTCCGCTTTCTGATCAGCTTTTACTAAAAAAGTAAAGCCTTCGCTACTTTTGAAATACTCAAATTTCTTTTCGCTTTGTTGAAAGGTGAGCAATACGTTGCTGTCCAGTCCAGAAACCGTTTCTTGATCAGCTGGAATCAAGTATATTTTTGAGGCGAAGGTATGCTCGCTTGTTGCATGTGAGATTTGAATCATGTTGCGAATTTTTACAAAGGTAGCAAGTTATATTGCTTTGGACTCAAAAATATCAAGTCCATAATCTTCCAAGAAGCGTTCAATGACCCTTGGAATCGGATATTGATCGAGCTCAAGAATGGAAATCGGTTCTGCTGAATCGGAGGATTGCATGTCACGTCCTACGAAATGACAGTATAAATGCTGATGCGAAAGAATGTGTTTGTATTCTTTTGATAGGAAGGAAGCGTTTAAGTTGGATAAATAAACCTGCTTCGATTCCGCATCGTCAAATTCGCGCAGCGGAAATTGATACAAATGCTGCCAAATATCTTTGGCATGACGTTTTTCCATCAAAATTGTTCCAGGTGTTGATTGAATGAGTTCGAAAACAAAGTAGCGTTTGCGCACGATTTGCTTTTTTAGTTTAACAGGCAATGCATCGACTGTTTGCGCTCCAAAGGCTTCACAATGAACTTGAATCGGACAGTCATGACAGTTTGGTTGTGCAGGTTTGCATTGCAATGCACCAAATTCCATCATGGCTTGATTAAAAAGCCCAGGATTTTCTTGAACTAAAAGTTCTTGCGCCATTTTCTCAAAGTCTTTTTTCCCTTGGGTTGAATTGATAGGTGTCGGCCAATTGTAAAGGCGGCTTAAAACCCTAAAAACATTTCCGTCTAGTACGGCATGTGGCAAATCAAAGGAAAAAGAGGCAATGGCCGCAGCAGTGTACGGACCCACACCTTTCAATCGGAGTAATCCTTCATAGCTGGAGGGAAAAACCCCCTGAAATTCATGGACGACTTGTTTTGCTGTGGCATGTAAATTCCGCGCCCGACTATAATACCCAAGTCCTTGCCATAAGTTGAGCACCAATTGTTCGTCTGCTTTCGCTAAGTCAAAAACTGTTGGAAAGGCATCCACAAACTTGTGGTAATATGCCATCCCTTGGTCCACACGTGTTTGCTGTAAGATGATTTCACTCAGCCAAATGAAGTAGGGATTTTGCGTTTCTCTCCATGGAAGAGAACGTTTATTGGCGAGGTACCACGCAATAATTTCGGCCTGAATTGGACTCATTTGAAATTTTTTGAGAAAAAAAAGACGAAAATTAACAATATAAAGTTTCTGTGATATACTTTTGCACCGCATTAAAAATCAATTAACATCAAGAAATATGACTAAAGCGGATATCGTAGCAGACATTGCAGAAGAAACAGGATTAGAAAGAAACGAAGCGCTTAGAGCGGTTGAGTCATTTATGAACTCCATTAAAGCGTCGTTAGCGAAAGGGAATAATGTCTATTTGAGAGGATTTGGAAGCTTCGTGGTAAAAGAGCGTGCTCAAAAAACAGGTCGCAACATTTCTAAAAATACAACCATCATTATCCCGGCTCATAATATTCCTTCTTTCAAACCATCAAAAGTATTTATTGATGAAGTAAAGAATAAAGTAAGCGTGAAATAAGATTTCTTTATTTCAAATTTTTAGTTACCTTTGCACTCCCTTTTCGAAGGGGGTGCATTTTTTTTAGATTCAAATAACACTAAAATATACATTATGCCAAGCGGTAAAAAAAGAAAAAGACATAAAATGGCTACGCACAAGCGTAAAAAACGTCTTAGAAAAAATCGTCACAAGAAGAAGAAGTAATCACTTCTTAATTGAGAAGAAAAGGGGGCTCATTGATTCTTTCAATGAGCTTTCATTGTTTCATCCTGTAAACTTCAAATTGTGAACCTAGAACTCGTTGTCGATACCAGGTCAAATGGAATCTGGATCGCGTTGTTACGAGACGGCAAGTTAATTGAATTACATGAAGATCGTGGAAATTCAGACTTTGCAGTCGGTGACATTTATCTGGGTAGAGTACGTCGTGTTGTCCCTAGTTTAAACGCTGCGTTTGTAGATGTTGGATACGAGAAAGATGCCTTTTTGCATTACCTAGATTTAGGACCTCAGTATCATTCCTTAGCCCGATTCGTGAAAGAATCCATCCAAGGAAAACAAAATGTCGCAGACTTACAGTATTTCAAATTAGAGAAAGAAATTCAGAAAGACGGTAAAGTGAGCAACGTGATTTCTTCGTCCCAGCCTATTTTAGTGCAGGTGGCAAAGGAACCGATTTCTACCAAAGGACCTCGTTTGTCCTCGGAAATTACACTTGCTGGACGTTACCTCGTACTTGTACCTTTTTCAGATAAAATATCTGTTAGTCAAAAAATTAAAGATTCTTCCGAAAAGGACCGTCTAAAGGATCTTATGGAACGAATTAAACCCAAGAATTTTGGCGTTATTATTCGAACAGTAGCTGAAAATAAGTCCACTGCAGACTTAGAATCAGACCTACAAAATTTGTTGGAAAAATGGCGTGGCATGCATGCAAATTTGAAAGGAGCACAACCTCCTCGACGCGTGCTTGGTGAATTAAATACAACAACCTCCATTCTGCGTGATTTGTTGAATGGTGATTTTACCAATATACATGTGAATGACCCAGCCTTGGCTACGGAAATGAAAGAATACATTTCTTCCATTGCCCCAGGTCGCGAGAAAATCGTTCGCAACTACGAAGGGAAAATTGACATTTTCGAAAAATTTGCCATCAACAAGCAAATCAAAACCTTGTTTGGAAAAAAAGTTCCCTTACCAAGTGGTGGTTATTTAATCATTGAACATACCGAAGCGATGCACGTCATCGATGTCAATAGTGGAAACCGCAAAGGTGCAGACGGACAAGAGTCCAATGCATTGGCAACCAACGTAGAGGCAGCAGAGGAAATTGCACGCGTACTTCAGTTACGCGACATGGGAGGAATTGTTTGTGTGGACTTTATCGACATGCACGAGAAGGAAAACAACCGTATTTTGTTCGACAAAATGAAGGAATTCATGAAGTCAGATCGGGCAAAACACAACATGATTCCACCTTCGAAATTCGGTATCATCGAGATTACACGTCAGCGCGTGCGTCCCGAAACAGACATCGAAACATCGGAAACGTGTCCAACGTGTAACGGAAGCGGAGAAGTTCAAGCAAGTATTTTGTTTGCAGAAGAAATAGAAAATAACTTGAGTTATTTACTAAATGATCGCAAGGAAAAAGGAGTCACTCTATTGGTTCACCCTTATTTGGAGGCCTTCTTCAAAAAAGGAATCATCAGTAAACAATGGAGCTGGTTCTTCAAATACAAGCAATGGATTCCAGTTCGTGGTGTCACGGCACACCACTTGTTACAGTATTCATTCGTGAATAAATCCAACGAGGAAATTACCTTGTAATGATTCCGCCTGCTTTTTCACGGGAGCAAATCATCTTTAAATTAGAAGCCTTTTGCGCTTACCAGGAACGCTGTACCCAAGAAGTTCGCACCAAATTGGAACGCTTGGGTGCAGACGAATCCTTATCTTCTGATATCATCAAGCATTTAAAAGAAAATCGTTTCTTGGACGACAAACGCTTTGTTGAAGCTTATGTACAAGGTAAATTGCGCATCAAGAGATGGGGCAGACAGAAAATCAAAGCAGCACTTTTTCAGAAACGTATTGATGCAAAGTTGATTCAAGAAGGGATCTACGCGTTCATCTCTGATGAAGAATATGAAGCGGTGATGGTCTCCCTCATCGAACGTAAAAACCGCGAACTTTCCAATGAAAAAAATCCGCAAATAAAAAAGCAGAAACTGATGAGGTTTCTGCTTTCAAGGGGTTTTGAATACGACGAATTCTCTTCGCTGAACTTAGACTAATTCGCTTTGATGAGCATTGATGCGCCGTTGGTCCAATTCACTGGTCCACCTGCTTCATAGCCTTTTGAGCCCAATTGTGTGAAATTCACCTTTCCGTCTTTTAATTTATCAGCCTTGATAAACCAACATGTTGGATACCCACGAACAGCAAATTGCTGTTGCAACATGCGATTTTGTGTCTTAAGTTCCTCTGACTGCGGAACGTTCGCGCTAGGAAAATCTACTTCCATAAGCACCACATTTTCATTTGCCCAAGATTTAAATTCACTTTTAGTAAATACTTCATTTTGAAGTTTTTTACACCACCCGCACCAATCAGAACCGGTAAAAAACAACATGATGGGCTTATTTTCTTTATTAGCCACTTCAACCGCTTTGTTTAAATCAGTATACCACACCAAGTCCTCTTTTGCCGCCTTTTGAGCAAATGATTGGATTCCTGTCAGCAAAAGGATGGATAATAACGCAAACGTTTTCATAGTTTTTTTCTTTAAAATTAACAATAATTGGCGCTTTACCCAAAAACCGTGCAAAAGTTTCCATTCTTTTTTTTAGCTCCACTTTTCAATAAAAACAATATATTCGTCAACTAAAACCTAAATGTATGAGATCACTAGTACTTTTCTTTTTTCTATTAAGTTCCTTGTCAATCCTAGCCCAAACACCCACGCAAACGGTACGTGGAAAAGTCTTTGACAGCGAAACGAATTTTCCTTTAAATGCCGTTAAAATTTCCATTGAGGTGAACGACGGTAAACTATACCGAACCTTATCGGGCATGGATGGAACCTGGGAAATCCCGAAAGTTCCCGTAGGAAAATATGAGTTGACAGCGTCCTACGGATTTTACGATAGCAAAGCAATGACCATTGAAGTTAGCTCCGGACGTGAGTTAATCCTTCAAATTCCGTTGCAAGAAAAAATATCGAATCAAAATGAAGTGAAAGTAGTAACAAAGAAACACGGAGAAGTCATTAATGAAATGGCCTTGCTTTCCGCACAACAATTTAGTGTCGCTGAAACAAACCGTTATCCTGGTTCCCGTATGGATCCTGCTCGAATGGCTTCGAATTTTGCAGGTGTAAATGGTGCAGATGATTCTCGAAATGACATCGTGGTACGTGGAAATTCGCCGCTCGGAGTCATTTACCGCGTGGAAGGAATCGATATTCCAAACCCAAATCACTTTGCGATTGCGGGCAGTTCAGGTGGACCTGTTTCCATCATTAACAACAAAATTCTTGGAAACTCAGACTTCTTTATGAGTGCCTTTCCAGCGGAATATGGAAATAGTACTTCGGGAGTATTCGACTTGAAATTGCGCAACGGAAACAACAAACAACATGAGTTTACCGGTCAGTTCGGTTTTCTTGGAACGGAATTCCTTGCGGAAGGACCACTTACGAAAAATGGGAAGTCTTCATTCTTAGCCATGGGACGCTATTCCACCCTTTCTTTATTTCAATCCTTGGGCATTCAAATTGGAACTTCAGCGATTCCAGTCTATGGTGACGGTGCTTTTAAGTTTAATTGGCAGTTAAAAAATGGCGGACAACTTTCCTTATTTGCCATTGGCGGAGCAAGTAATATTGCCATCAAAATATCGGATAAGACAGCGTATTCTCAGGAATTTTACGGCGAGGGAGACCGCGATCAATATTTTGGAACTTCTATGTCTACTACTGGTTTGAATTACAAAAAAACCTTGAGCGAAAAAACCTACATTTCAACGACCTTGGCTTTCTCACAAGAAGAACAACACACAAATCATGATTACTTAAGAGGGCGTCAAGTGGACACCACATTAAATCTAATCACCTATGACACACTTTACGCGATGATGGCCTACAAATACACCATTCGAAAAGTGTCAAGTTATACAGCCATCAACCATAAAATCAACAAACAACACTTGCTTAAGGCAGGACTTATTTTAGACGTCATGAACATGCATTTCTTGGATTCGTGTTTGTCTAATTTGGACAATGAAAATTCGTGGCAAGTACGCTGGAATTACCAAGGAACAGCAGCGTTAATTCAGCCGTTCGTTCAATGGAAATGGCGCATCAATGAGAACATGGATTTCTCTGCTGGACTTCATGCGCAGTACTTTACACTATCCAATAGCTTAAGTCCGTTGGAGCCTCGTGTCGGATGGAAATACCGTATGAAAGGAAATCAATCTATCTTTGCTGGAGGAGGTTTACACAGTCAAACACAACCGTATTACACATACGCGTACCATGTTATGCCCAACACGCCTGAGAATCCAGCTAGCAACATGCACCTAGGATTCACGAAAAGCATACACTCAGGAATCGGATATGAAAAATCGTTCAACAAAGGATTTAACATTAAAACGGAAGCGTACTACCAACATTTATACAATGTGCCAGTTTCGATGACTCCATCTTCGTTCTCCATGATTAACGTGGGGTCAGGATTCTCTCGCTTATTCCAAGATTCCTTGCAAAACACAGGGACTGGGTATAACTATGGCTTAGAATTAACGGTTCAGAAATATTTTGATAAAACCTTCTTCTTCTTATTTACGGGGTCTATTTTCGATTCCAAATACAAGGGAAGTGACAACATCGTGCGAAATACTTCTTACAATGGAAATT
>JAHEMQ010000097.1 GCA_024643555.1 Crocinitomicaceae bacterium
AATTGGTTTCATCTTTTTAGCACATTCTGTTTTTGATCGAATCATGGGCTACGGATTAAAATATTTGGACCATTTCGATCATACGCATTTAGGGTGGATTGGGAAAAGTAAGCACCTGAATTCTACCATTGAACAATAAAAATCACAAATCTTAAATTTTAATCATGTTAAAACAATCCTTTTTATTTTATTTCACTATTCTAATCACATTGTCATCTTTCTACATCGAGAAAGCAACAGGCTTAAATCCAACAGGAACCTATGAATACGATCACGGAAACAACGGTAATGGTAAAGTCAAAGTTCAAAAACTTAGCTCAGATAAAATCAAAGTAAGCATTTTCGTTGTCGGTGGTGAACCGAGTCACAACATGGGAGAATTCATGAAGGAATTGAAATTTAAAAACGGTGTAGCAGTTTACAAATCAGGTGATTGTGGATTAAAATTTGTTTTTTCGAGCAACGCAGTAAAAGTCATTCAAACCGGTTGGAACTGTGGATTTGGTGCGGGAATTGCTGCAGATGGATATTACAAAAAGACATCGAATAAAGTCCCAAATATGGAAGAACCCTATTAATGAAGTCTCAAGTCTTATTTCATTTCTTGTTCCTTTGTGGAATGTTAACGTCTCAAGCTCAAAAGAGCCTGAATATCATGTCCTACAACATTCGGTACGACTACACTACTTCGAATGCGAGTCCTTGGACGGAAAGACATTCTGCCATTGCGAGTCAAATCAAACGATGCGAGGTGGACATCATCGGAATGCAAGAAGTTTTGGTGCATCAACGGGATCAACTTCTAGTCGATCTACCAGCTTATGCCTCGATTGGTGTTGGACGGGACGATGGAGTCAATGCGGGTGAATTCGCTCCGATATTCTACAGAAAAGCACAATTTCAGGTGTTAAATACGGCTACTTTTTGGCTCTCTCCTACTCCAGAGATACCTTCGAAAGGTTGGGATGCAGCTTTAAATCGTATTTGCACGTATGCTCAACTAATCGATCTACGTGAAAAGGATACTTTTTGGGTGTTTAATGCACATTTTGATCACGTGGGAGAAATTGCCCGAATGAAAAGTTCCGAATTGATTTTACAAAAAATAGGAACATTGACGAATGGCAGTCATCAAGCAGTATTTTTTTGTGGTGATCTGAATTTGAACGATGACCATCCGACCATCGCATTTTTACAGTCGAAGTTGAAGGATGCATTAGTGGTTGCTAAACACGTGAATACCAACATGAATCGTACCTTTAATAACTTTGACTTGAAAACACCTGCATCCAAGCGCATTGATTACATTTTCACCAATGAAAAGGTAAGTGTTCAGTCCTTTGAAACCATAGTGGAGCCCTTTGGAATTAGTTATCCTTCGGATCATTTTCCGATATTGGCAACGGTTAAAATCAAGTAATTTCTAACGAAGTTTCGCTGCGTCGTGTATGGACTTTGTCCAAGCGTTTGCTTGCTCTATCGCGGGAAGAACTTCCTCTGGAGTTTGAACGATTTGATATAGTTCACCTAAATCGTCGGACATGAATTTTTCTGTTACAGCTTGTTTCATCATCAACTGAAAAACATCAAAGTAATTACGTGTGTTGAGAATAATAATTGGCTTCGTAAATTGAGCTAATTTCTTTAAAGTTATCGCTTCGAACAATTCCTCAAACGTTCCCGGTCCGCCGGGAAGTGCCACCAATGCATCTGTCCCTTCTAAGAACTTTGCTTTTCGTTCGTGCATCGTTTCCGTATAAACAAAATCTGAAACACCGCGATGCCCCCACTCTACTTCGTTCATGAACTGTGGCATGATTCCTTTGATCTGTCCGCCTGCCTCCAGAACGCCATCCGCTAGTTGACCCATTAGTCCGGATGAACCGCCACCAAAAACGACTTGAACTTTATTTTGCGCAAAAAGATGCGCAAGCTTTTTCGTTGCTTTAAAATATTCTGGGTGGATTTGCGCACTTGATGCACAGTAGACACATATTTGCATTCGGTAAAGTTGCGAAAAGAAATTAAACTGATTCATAACTTAGAGGTAATTTTCATTTTAAGGTCATTATTCAAAGAGATGATTACTTTTGAAGAATCAATCAACAACAAAATGAAACCAGAAAGTTTAATGATGAGTCATGGTTATAAACCGGAACTCAGTCAAGGTGCAGTAAAATGCCCCGTTTTTTTAACATCAACATTTGTTTTCCAAACGGCGGAAGAAGGAAAAGATTTTTTTGAAGTTGCTTATGGACATCGAGCATCTCGTCCTAATGAAGAACTAGGATTGATTTATAGCCGGATCAATAATCCAAATCTTGAAATTTTAGAAGACCGACTATCCTTATGGGATAAAGCAGATGGAGCAGCAGTTTTTGAGTCAGGAATGAGTGCTATTTCAACAGTACTTTTGGAGTTTTTAAAACCAGGATCCCTTCTTCTTTATAGTGCTCCTGTTTATGGTGGAACACATCATTTTATTCATCATGTATTAACAAAATTTGGAGTTGATAGCATTGAATTTGGCGTAAGTGATTCCAAAGAGGAAATCATTGAAAAAATTGTATCAAGTGGTAAAAAGAACGATTTAGCCATGATTTACATTGAAACACCGGCGAATCCAACGAACGACCTATTTGATATTTCAGAAGCGATTGATTTAGCAAAGCAATTTTCAACTGAACAAAACAAAGTCTATGTAGCCGTCGATAATACCTACCTAGGACCGATATGGCAAAAACCACTTGAGTTGGGTGCTGATGTTGTTGTTTATTCGGCAACAAAGTATTTGGGCGGACACAGTGATTTAATTGCAGGAGCTGTATTAGGGAATACGGATGTGATTACACGTGTAAAGACATTAAGAACCTTTCTGGGAAATATGATTTCTCCGCATACGGCTTGGATGTTATTGCGAAGCTTGGAAACTTTGCATATCCGAATGGATCGCCAACAGTCGAATGCACGA
>JAHEMQ010000070.1 GCA_024643555.1 Crocinitomicaceae bacterium
TTTGATAAAGCAGAAATAGAAGAAAAAAATCGTAAAGAACTTAAAGAAGAAAAAAAATGAATGCAATAACGGAGTCAAATTTCAATTTCAAAGGTCAAACAAATGTCTATCATGGGAAGGTCCGCGATGTGTATACATTGGACAATGGTCTATTAGTCATGGTGGCCTCTGACCGAATTTCGGCGTTTGATCACATTCTTCCAAAAGGAATTCCGTTCAAAGGACAAGTGTTAAATCAGGTCGCAACCATGTTCTTGGATGCGACACGAGACATTGTTCCGAATTGGTTGTTAGCAACGCCAGACCCGAGTGTGGCCATTGGTTACGCTTGTGAACCCGTTCGTGTAGAAATGGTGATTCGCGGATATTTGGCTGGACACTCTGCAAGAGAGTATAAAGCAGGCAAGCGCATGTTATGTGGGGTGGAACTTCCAGAAGGAATGAAGGAAAACGACCGCTTTCCAGAACCGATCATTACCCCAGCTACGAAAGCCGAGGAAGGACACGATGAGGACATTTCTCGAGAAGATATTTTAGCCAAAGGAATTGTTCCGCAAGCCATTTATGAAAAAATGGAAGCATATACACGTGCCTTGTTTCAACGAGGAACAGAGATGGCAGCTGCTCGTGGATTAATTCTTGTGGATACAAAATATGAATTTGGAATCCGCAATGGGGAGGTGATTCTGATCGACGAAATTCATACGCCGGATTCATCGCGTTATTTTTATAAAGAAGGTTACGAGGAAAGACAAGCGAATGGTGAGGCTCAAAAGCAATTGTCAAAGGAGTTTGTGCGTCAATGGTTAATTGAAAACGATTTCCAAGGATTAGACGGACAACAAATGCCGTTTATGCCGGATGAATTTGTCGCAACCATTACGGATCGTTACATTGAACTTTACGAGAAAATAACAGGAAATACCTTTGTTAAATCCGAAACTTCAGATATTACACAACGCATTCAATCAAACGTTGATGCGTATTTGAATTCCCTGTGAATCAAACCTTGTTTTTTTGAATTAGTAGATTCAAAGATTAAGCCTTAATTTTGCTTAAATGACGCTTCGTAATCCACTCTGGATTGTGTGGCTTGATACCATGAAATTATGTCAGTTCATTCAAACGTAAAGAAAGTCACCACGCATACCCTTCATGAAATGAAGAATGCAGGACAAAAAATATCCATGTTAACCGCTTACGATTTTTCGATGGCTCGCATTGTGGATGAAGCTGGAATCGATGTGATTCTGGTAGGTGATTCTGCTTCAAATGTCATGGCGGGACATGAAACGACTTTGCCCATTACCTTGGATCAAATGATTTACCACGCTTCTTCGGTTGTGCGTGCTGTAAAACGTTCCTTGGTTGTCGTGGACATGCCTTTTGGTTCCTATCAAGGGAACTCGAAGGAAGCACTTTCAAGTGCCATCAAAATCATGAAAGAATCGGGGGGACACGCCGTAAAAATGGAGGGCGGACAAGAGATCATTGAATCCATTGGTCGCATCCTAACGGCGGGAATTCCAGTCATGGGACATTTAGGATTAACGCCTCAATCCATCTACAAGTTTGGAACATATGTCGTTCGCGCAAAGGAAGAGGATGAAGCAAAACGCTTGATGGATGATGCGAAAGCATTGGAAGCGGTGGGTTGTTTCGCGATTGTATTAGAGAAGATTCCAGCTGAATTGGCCGCAAGAGTTGCAAAAACGGTTCGTATCCCGATAATTGGAATTGGTGCAGGGAATGGCGTTGATGGACAAGTATTAGTGGTACATGACATGTTGGGAATCAATAATGAATTCAATCCGAGGTTTTTACGCAAGTACAATAACCTGCATGAGCAAATGATGCAATCATTCCAAAGCTACATCCAAGATGTGCGTTCTGGAGATTTTCCGAGTGAATCTGAACAATATTAAGTGAATGAGATCAGCCTTGATCTTTCTGTTGTTTGTTGTTTGTGCGTGTAGTTCAGGGAAAAGCACCGATTCAAATACGCAGAAAATGCAGGCGAATTACTGCCAATATAGTAAGTACCTGTCCATTCATGATTCCTTAGGCGGTTTTGCCGTTCGTATTGAACATCCGGATTCAAAAAGCAACGTTTACCATTTGTTTATTCCTAAACCGGTGAAACACCTTACAGTACTCTCCGCCACTCACATTGGAATGCTCAGTGCCTTGCATCAAGAAAGGTGCATTGCAGGTATTTCTGATTTACGTTTTGTTTATAGTCCATTGGTCAGAAAACGAACCAGAAACAAGCTCGTAGAGCAACTAGATCAAGCACAAAATGAACAAACGATTTCGATTGAAAAATTAATGAAGTCCAAATCTGAATACGTGGTATACAGCGCATTTTCTGGATCCTTTAGTAATGAAAACCGATTAAAAAAACTTGGAATTCAGTGCATCCCAGATTACGACTGGCGGGAGGAAAGTGCCTTGGGGAAAGCAGAATGGGTTTTGTTATTTGGGGCATTAACGGGAAAAATGAAGGAAGCACAAGAACTTTTTACTTCCATTCAAAGCTCCTTTCAAAAAGAAAAATCGAAGTTAGCCTCCATTCAGCAAAAAGGTCAAATGATTTCTGGAAATGTCACAGGTGATTATTGGTATGCACCGGCAGGTGAAAGTTTTATGGCTCAGTTGTATCGAATTGCAGGATTCCAATACGTTTATGAACGCGAAAAAGGGACAGGCAGTCTAGCGTATTCCATGGAGAAAATCATACTAGATGGAAAACAGGTAAACATTTGGATGAATCCTGGTTTTTCGACTAAGAAGGCCATACTAGCGGCCAATCCGAAAGCAAAATACCTTCCTTTCTTTTCCAAGGCTCGAATTTATTGTTACACACACAATAGCAACAAGTATTGGGAACTAGGTGCGTTGCGCCCGGATTGGATCTTGTCTGATTTTCATGCACTACTAACGAATGATAAAGGAAAGAAACCTTACTTTTACCAAGAAGTACGATGAAAGATAAAAGCCTTCGTTCCCTGATCATTTGCCTGCTTGGTTTGTTGCCAATAGCGATGTATTTGCACCTTATGAGCGGTCAAATCGAACTTTCTTTTTCGTCTTATTGGAAAGCACTGTTTGATTTTAATCCTAAGGACACTTACCAAGTCTTGATTCGCGAATTTCGCCTGCCAAGAATGGTGATGGCACTTGTTGCAGGCGCTGGACTTTCTCTCTCTGGAATGCTCATGCAGACTTTGTTCAAAAATCCTTTGGCTGGACCATATGTCCTAGGAATTAACTCCGGCGCCAGTTTACTCATCGCGTTGAGTATGATGACCGGAATTCAATTTTTTCAATCCAATTTCGGATTAATTGGCACGGCATTAATCGGTGCTATGGGCGCAGGATTATTGATGATGTCCGTTGCTCAGCGATTAAAATCTCAAATTTCTTTGCTTTTGGTGGGATTAATGTTCGGTAGTTTTACTGCTGCCCTTGTTTCCATGATGGAATCCAAAGCAGGTGCGGAGTCATTAAAGTCCTTTACCATGTGGTCCATGGGTTCCTTACAACAAGTGACATTTGAGCAATTGCCACTGATCTTAACCACTTTCATTTTGAGTGTAATACTCGTGTTCTTGGCGGTTAAACCATTGAATGTACTGGTTCTTGGAGAGAAATCCGCAGGTCTGTTAGGCATTCACATTCAACGAACTCGTTTATTTATTTTGGGAATAACCGCTTTGTTGGCTGGACTTGTCACCGCGTTTTGTGGACCGATTGCCTTCGTAGGAATGGCCATTCCGAACTTAACGCGAATATTGTTTAGAACCACTCATCATACCACATTGATTTGTGGTAACCTACTTATCGGCGCATTATTCTTGCTTGGAATGGACAGTTTTATTCAATTATTGGAAGGACAATTCAGCATTCCTTTAAATGCCTTTACTTCACTTGTTGGAGCACCTTTCGTGGTGTTCTTAGTCATGCGAAAAATAAAATGATACGGATTCATCATATCGCAGTTGGATACCATCAGGTATTGTTAAGATCAGAAGATATTCAGTTGAACGCTGGAAAAGTATATGCTTTGGTTGGTCGAAATGGGATTGGTAAATCGACACTTTTGCAAAGTTTAACGGGTGCGCTCCCTTTGCTCGAAGGAAAGGTAAGTTTTATGAATGATGACTTAAGTTCACTGTCAAGAATAGAGTTAGTCAAACGAGTAGCAGTAGTGGAGTCGCGTTTCGAAGGTATAGAATACTTGAAAGTGAAAGACTATATCGCTTTAGGTCGGACTCCATACACGGATGCATTTGGACAATTGACAACTCAAGACTGGGAAGTGATTCAACAAACCGCAAGTGCAATTGGAATCAGATCCTTGATGGAAAAATTCACGGATCAAATTAGTGATGGAGAGCGTCAGTTATGTGCGGTTGCACGTGCATTTGTGCAGGAAACACCGATCATCTTATTGGATGAGCCAACAGCTTTTTTGGATTATTTAAATCGTCAGAAGTTATTAAACATCTTGATTGCTTTGTCAAAGAATCAACAGAAGTGTATGTTGTTGTCTACACATGATTTAGAATTATGTTTGAAGGCCGAACTTCCTTTATTGCTTGCAAGTTCAGGAAAATTGAGTTTGAAAGAGCACTTTAACTTGGAAGAAGTACTTTTTGAAATGTCAAAGCCATAAAAAAAGGCCGACAAATGTCGACCTTTCCCATAGAATGGCACGACTGATTAAACGGTCATGATGTCTTTTTCTTTGATTTCAACCAATTCATCGATCTTCTTGATTGCACCATTGGTAATTTTCTGAACTTCTTCCTCTGCCGTTTTCATCATATCCTCAGAAAGTCCATCGTTTTTCAATTCTTTAATCATATCGATGGCATCCTTGCGGTTGTTTCGAACTCCTACCTTTGCGTTTTCCGCCTCCGCTTTCGAGCGTTTCACCAATTCGCGTCGACGTTCTTCCGTTAATGGCGGAACAGTAATAATTAATTGTTCACCGTTGTTTTGTGGATTTAATCCAAGATTTGAGTTGATGATTCCACGAGCGATTTCATTCAACATTGCCTTCTCCCAAGGTTGCACAAGAATGGTGCGTGCATCTGACGTATTCACGTTTGCAACTTGTTGAAGTGGTGTCATTGCCCCGTAGTAGTCGACCATTACTCCACCTAACATAGCTGGGGAAGCTTTACCCGCGCGAATTTTTGTCAGTTCACTTTCTAAGTGACTTAAAGTTTTTGCATTTGAAACTTTAAAGTCATCATAAATCATATTCAGCTCTTCCGTCATCTTTCTTTAATTACAAACGATTGTACCTACTTTTTCACCAGACATAAGTTTCTTTAGGTTCCCTGGTGTATCCATATCAAACACGATAATTGGTAAATTATTTTCTTTACAAAGGGTAAATGCGGTAAGGTCCATCACATTTAGTCCTTTAGAATAGACTTCATCAAATGAAATTTGATCGTATTTTGTTGCGGTCTTATCTTTTTCCGGATCTGCGGTGTAAATTCCATCAACGCGTGTTCCTTTTAGGATGACTTCTGCATTGATTTCGATGGCACGAAGGGAAGCCGCAGAGTCGGTTGTGAAGAAAGGATTACCCGTTCCTGCGCCAAAAATCACGACACGTCCTTTTTCCAAATGACGTACTGCTCTTCTGCGTACAAATGGTTCTGCAATTTCTTTCATCTCAATCGCGGAAAGCAAGCGCGTGGTTACGCCATTTCCTTCAAGGGCGGATTGAAGGGCCATGGAATTAATCATGGTGGCCAACATTCCCATATAGTCGCCATGTGTGCGGTCCATTCCACCTTCTTCTGCTTGAACTCCTCTAAAGATATTTCCACCTCCAATAACAATCGCCACTTCTATTCCAAGTTCATGTAATTCTTTGATTTGAAGCGCATAAGCATTGATGCGTTGGTTATCAATTCCGAATTGCTTTTCACCCATGAGTGATTCGCCACTTAGTTTTAGAAGAATGCGTTTATAAGTCATATTAAAAGGATTGAGCAAATATACAAATCGTTTGGTTTGGAAAAGTTGAAGACAAAAAAAAAGCTATCATTTGATAGCTTTTTTTTAAGATATTAACTTAAGGAGAATCGTTTAAAGTCGGTGACCTTTAAATCTTTCTCTGTGCTGTTCAAGAATTGTTCAACGGTCATTTTATTGTCGCGAACAAATGCTTGACTAAGTAATGTGTTCTCTTGGAAGAATTTATTTAATCGACCCAAAGCAATTTTCTCAGCCATGTCCGCTGGTTTTCCTTCTTGGATTGCCAAGTCTTTACCAACTTCAATTTCGCGCTCAATCGTACGTGCATCTACACCATCTTTGTCGATTGCGATTGGATTCATTGCCGCAACTTGCATTGCCACTTGACGTCCAGCTTCTTCGATATTAGCGGAAGCGTCAGAACTAAGTCCAACCAATGTTGCTAGTTGATTTCCTGGGTGGTTGTAAGCAACAACTTTATTGCTGTTGATTACTGCGTAACTGGATAAATCCAATTTTTCACCGATCACACCAACTTGTTCTGTGATTTTTTCTTCAACGGATAAACGGTCGTCGTATGGAAGTGCTTTCAATTCTTCTGCTGTTGCAGGAAGCTTTGCTAAAGCGATATCAACCAACGATTGCACCAAAGCTACATATCCGTCGTTTTTTGCAACGAAGTCTGTTTCGCAGTTCAACGCAAGGATAACTCCTGATTTTCCATCTGCAGAAGCCTGAGCCATGATAACCCCTTCTTTTGCATCATTATCACCACGTTTCGCAGCGATTTTTTGACCTTTTTTACGTAAAATATCAACGGCTGCTTCAAAATCACCATTAGCTTCTACTAATGCGTTTTTGCAGTCCATCATTCCAGCGCCTGTTTGTTGACGCAATTTGTTTACATCTGAAGCTGTAATAGCCATGACTTTATCTTTTTTTATGAATTAATTACTCAGCTGAATTCTCAGTCGTTTCCTCTGTTGCCGGAGCTTCTTCTACAACTGGAGCCTCTTCTACAACTGGAGCTGCTTCTACAACTGGAGCTGCTTCTACAACTGGAGCTGCTTCCACAATTGGAGCAACTACTTCTGTTGCATCTGCTTCGTCTTTATCACCAGCTTTCAAGTTTTTACGATCTTCTAATCCTTCGCGGATTGCTTCACAGATTTGATCCATGATTAACGCGATAGATTTCGTTGCATCGTCATTCGCTGGAATAGGGAAGTCAACTAATTTTGGATTTGAATTGGTATCCACCATTGCAAATGTAGGGATGCTCAAACGACGAGCCTCAGCCAAAGCAATGTGTTCTTTCAAGATATCAATGATGAAAATTGCCGCTGGTTGACGCGTCATATCTGCGATAGAACCAAACGTTTTTTCTAATTTCTCACGTTGACGTGTTTTAAATAACTTCTCACGCTTGTTCAAAGTTTCCCAAGAACCATCTGACTTCATTTTGTCAATCATGGCCATCTTGCGGATAGACTTACGAGTTGTTTGGAAGTTTGTTAACATACCACCTGTCCAACGTTCTGTAACATAAGGCATGTTTACTTTTGCTACGCGCTCAGAAACGATTTCCTTTGCTTGTTTTTTCGTAGCTACAAAAAGCACTTTTTTACCTGATTTCGCAATTTGCTTCATTGCTGCACATGCTTGATCAAGGTGAATCATCGTTTTGTTCAAATCGATGATGTGGATTCCTTTTTTCTCTTCGAAAATGTATGGAGCCATTGCTGGGTTCCATTTTCTTTTCAAGTGACCAAAGTGAACACCTGCTTCTAGTAAAGTTTCAAATTTTAATTTAGACATATTTTGTTTTTGTTTACGTTCCTAATATAATAAGTTAAGCAACGAAGGAGGGACAACCAATGATTGTAGGTACTCCGACGTTTGGATGCTAAACAACCTAATTCTCGACGATTAACGTTTAGAGAACTGGAATTTCTTACGTGCTTTCGGTTGACCTGGTTTCTTACGCTCTACCATTCTTGGATCACGTGTCATTAAACCTTCTGCTTTCAATAATGGTTTGTAATCAGCAGACAACTCAACAAGTGCTCTGGAGATTCCCAAACGAATCGCTTCAGCTTGACCATTGATTCCACCACCCATTACGTTTACTTTGATGTCGTATTGACCTACTGTGTCTGTAAGGATAAATGGTTGGTTGATTTTCGCTTGAAGTACATCAATTGGAAACATTACCTTCATTTCTTTTTTGTTCACAACGATTTTCCCGTTACCTTTTGACATGTAAACGCGAGCAACCGCTGTTTTTCTTCTTCCTAAAGCATTAATTACTTCCATGATTCTTATTTGAGTGTATCAAGATTTAATAACTGAGGTTGTTGAGCTTCGTGTTTGTGCTCAGCACCTGTATAAACTTTTAAATTGGTATACAATTTACGTCCTAATGTATTTTTAGGCAACATTCCTTTAATCGCTTTCTCAATTAGACGCTCAGGGTGTTTTCTCAACATCTCTTCAGCTGACGTGAAACGTTGTCCACCTGGATATCCAGAGAAACGTACGTATTCTTTGTCTTCTAACTTTGTTCCTGAAAACGCAACTTTCTCTGCATTGATGACAATTACATTGTCGCCACAATCCGCATGCGGAGTATAACAGGTTTTGTATTTTCCTCGGATCACTTTAGCCACTTTACTAGCTAATCTACCTACTGTTTGACCTTCTGCATCTACAACATACCACTTTTTGTCTGCAGTTTCTGTGTTGCCTGATAACGTTCTGTAACTTAATGTATTCACGGTACTTTTTATTAAATAAAAAACGAATAAACCCTAAAATTAGGGGTGCAAAGATACAACTATTGTGATTAAATACAAATGAATTGCGAAAAAAAGAAGAATTTATTTCGCTTTAAATGCGGAAATAGCATTTCTCGTAAAATCACTTAACACAAGTCTTCCGCTAATCGCGGCACGATCCATTAATAGTTGATCCCAATGCTCGGTTCCTTGCCAAAAGATTTGTTTGAGTTCTTTCATGGCGTCTGGGCTGGATTTTAAAAGTCGCGTGATTAGTTGATCGATGGCAACATCCATGGTTTGACTATCATCGTAAATTTCCGTGTAGAGTCCTTTCGCTTTCGCCCAAGACGCAGAGCGCCATTCGGTTGCATTGATGGCCAATTCACTCATGGCAGATAAACCAATTTTACGTTCAACTGCTGGTCCAACAACAAATGGGCCAATGCCAACTGCTAATTCGGATAGTTTCACTTCCGCATGCGCTGTTGCAAAACAATAATCAACAGAAGCAGCGATACCAACTCCACCGCCTACTGCTTTTCCTTGAACACGTCCGATTATTAATTTCGGACACTTGCGACAAGCGTTAATGACGTGTGCAAATCCAGAGAAAAAGACCTGTCCTGTTTCTAAATCATCGATGGATATTAATTCATCAAAACTTGCACCTGCACAGAAAGCACGTTCCCCATTCGATTGAATTAAAATCACCTTTACATCGCTATGTTCACCTAAATCGGTGATGGTTTGCGCTAGTTTTCGGAGGATTTTACCAGGTAATGAATTACTTAAGGGATGACCGAAAGTAATTGTCCCTAATCCTTGCTCACTTATTTCTACATCAACGAATCCTTGCTCTCTTGCGTCCATATCTTATTTTAATGAAAAACTGTCTGTTCCAATCAAATTGCCATCACAGAAAATACTTACCTTGTAACTTCCTTTTTGCAATTCTTCTCCTTTTAAACTATAGTAAATCGTTAAATCAATGGCTTCGTTTTGGTAATCGATTTCTTTTTTCTCTGAATACGCAATGCTTCCGCTTTCTGTTTCCAAAATGTAATTCGCTTTGGATTGCAATGTTTGTCCACTTGGACCAATAATTTGCATGTACACTGTTTTCTTACCAGCATTTGCTAAAACGTTTTCAGAAATGGTAAAACTACTGCGTATTTGAACAGCATTTTTTGCCTTATCCGTTGGCTCTGGCATATTATTAAGCTTCAGGCGCAAGGCGTCCGATTGAATATTGTAGGCTTGTAGCTTGCTTCCTTTTTTAACTTGTTGTTGACTGGTTTCAGCTGCTTTTCGGTACTCATCTCTTTCCGTTGAAGTGGTACTCAATTTGGCGGATGTTTCCACGAGTTCCGTTCCAATTTTTATATTCAAGGTATTCAATGAGTCAATTGTTCGAACGTAACTGCGCATGATCCCGCGCAATGTTTCATTTTCTTTGCGAACTTTCATCAATTCACGGTAACTTAATTTCCCACTTTCAACTTTTTTCAACAAGTCATTGATGCGGTCTTTTTGCTTGTTTAAACTGTCGGCTTTAGATGCGTCCATCTCAATGAGTTTATCATAGTTATCGAGCATGTTTCTAAAATCCTTTTTTAAATCCTTTGATAGGTCCCCAACATTTACGTACCCACCAAGCATTTCCTCCATGCTCGCCATGTCGTTGGTTAACTGCGCATTTTCGTTGCGACATTCGTTCAATTTAGTGCGTTGTGATGACCAAGCATAGGCTAAAGCGGCAATGCCAACAAGTAAAATGAAAATAAATCCGAGGTATAAACCATTTGAACTTTTCGGTGTGTGTTGCTCTTCCATAATTGAATTTTAATCAAAATTACGATATTTCTTTTTTCTCAAACCATGTTTTCTTCTTGAATACATATATCCTTTAGAAATCGATGGATACTATCGGGCCCAACAGCCGTAAAACGAAGGTCGCTGCTAGCTGGATATGGTCCGCCATGATGCATGGTTTCTAATACGCGTACACCTGTTGGAACGCCATTTAAAATGAGTCGTCCGGCTTTTTGACTGAGCAGCTGAATGAACGCTTCTATTTCCTTGAAATCTGATGGATAAATTAAGCTTGCGGTGAGTTGTCCAGATAAGGATTGCAGGACTTTTTTTAGTTGCTCCTCGGATGTATAACGTATGACCAACGCGAATGGACCAAAAACTTCTTCCTGCATCGTTGCCGTTGCTTGAAAATCATTCAAATTGGTCTCTGCCAGCGAAATTGGGCCCTCAATCCCATGAAATGTTGACGATTCAAAAAGGATTTTCACGTTGGATTGTTCGGTTACTTCTTTTTTTCTTCGCTGGTAGTTTTCGAAAATCGATGGATGCAACATTGGAACTGGTTTTTTTTCAGATATGGCGGTGCTCAACTGTGCCACAAAATGGTCACCATTGGTTCCGGTTGGAATAAAAAGAAGGCCGGGTTTGGTGCAAAACTGTCCGGCGTCATTGCATATGGCCTGGCTAATCTTCTCTGAGAAAGCATGACACTCCTTGTTGTTTAATCCTTTAAAAATGATCATTGGATTACAACTTCCCATTTCAGCAAAGACTGGTATAGGGGATTTGCGTTGCTGTGCTAAGTCCATTATCGCTTTTCCGCCGCGAAAACTACCTGTAAATCCAACCGCTTGTATGCGCTCATCAGAAGTGATTTTTTGCGCAAGTGTAAATCCGTCGTCTATAACATGTGTAAAAATCCCATTGGGCAAAGCCGCCAATTTTACGGCATTTTCGACACATTCAGCGACGCGAATACTGGTTCCTACGTGCATGGGGTGCGCTTTGACGATCACGCAACATCCTGCCGCGAATGCTGCCACGCTATCCCCGCCAATGGTGGAATAGGCAAGGGGGAAGTTGCTAGACCCCATCACCAACACAGGGCCAATTGCCAGTCGTTTTTTACGGATGGAAATAGACTCGTTCGACAAATAATCGATTTTTTCAAATACAAAATTTGTTTCGAGGTAATGTGCAAATAACTCAAGAGTGTCCAGCGTTCGTTTCCATTCGACTAAAAATCGTCCTTGGGAAAGTCCACTTTCCCGACAATACGTTTCTTGTATTTGGAATTTATTCGCTTCCATTTCCAAAGCAATTATTCGAAGGAAACGTGCGCGTTCAGCAGGTGAAGTTTGTGAAAACAAAACTTGACTCGCTTCCATTACGTTTAGTTTTAAGGCGAGTTCCTCCTCAGAAGTCACTGGAAAGACTTCCGGATTCCAAGAATTTTGCAAGGGATGAAAGGTTCGAAAACCCATGAGATCTTAAGCCTCTGTAATCGAGAATTGAAAGCTTTCCATAATTTGATTTGCCAACATTTTTTGACAAGCCATGGTTACTTTTTCCTCAGCAGCTTCTTTAGAGTCAGCTTCGATAAACAAACGAATGTGTTTTCCGATGCGGACACCTTCGATTTCAGATAATCCAATGTTTTTCATGGATTGAGACACCGCTTTACCTTGTGGATCAAGAAGTGCGTCTAATGGCATTACATCAATTTCAGCTTTGAATTTCATGTTTTTTACTTTGATTGTGTTCAATGATGGATAAAATCAGGTACAAAATTACAATTATTGGAATCGACCAGATAAAGAAAACCGGAATACTTATCAACGAAATGATAACAAGAAGGTAGCGATACACGTTGTCTTTCCAATTGAATGATTTAAATTTCAATGCAATCAGTGGTAATGGTGCAATCATGGTCATGGAAAAGAGTACGCAAATAACGGCAAGAGTGTAACAATCAAAGAGTCCATAAATGAATTCATTTTGATGTCCCCAGTTCTCCTTTTGATACCAAAAGTACAAAGGGAAAAATGAAAAGAAAAAGGTACTCATTGGGGTTGGGACGCCAATGAATTTGTCGCTTTGACGATTGTCGATGTTGAATTTCGCCAATCTAAACATCGAGAAAAAAGGAATGAATAAGGCCGTGAAAGGTAAAAATTTAATGGAGGCTTGAAAGGAATTGTTGACATCATAGGATAAGGAGGCGAACCACGCCATGATTTGATTGAAGACAAAGTATTTTTGAGTGTCTGCGACTGAATTCGTCAATTTCAAATCAATAATTGGACTGTAATCAACACCTAAAATGATCATCACCATCATGAAGACTCCTGGGGCAACACCAAAGGAGACCATGTCCGCTAACGAGTCTAATTGCTTTCCTAAATCACCACTTGTTTTTGTTAAACGCGATGTGAAACCATCGAAAAAATCAGCGAAAACCGAAAGCAACAGAAAGAGCGCGGCCAAATCTAACCTTCCAGAAAAGGTAAAAATGACCGAAATAATTCCACAACATAAATTTGTAGCTGTTAATAAATTTGCAAGTCCAAACATGTGTATTTTTGGGGTAAATTTAGAACAAATCTGATTTGAATGATTTTTATGGACAGTCGAATTATCAGAAACGCACAATTTTTTCTAAAAAACAAAGTTATTGAGGCATGATTAAATTAGTTCCACTTGTTTTTATAACCCTATTTGTTGGGCGCGTACTTCATGCACAAGGCAATTTGACTCCGAAATATTCCAATGAATTTCTTTCACTTGGTGTTGGTGCCGATGCTTTTTCCATGGGGAATGCAGTGGTGGCAAGTACGGAAGGAGTGAATGCGGCTTATTGGAATCCAGCAGGTATTCTTCAACAATCATCTAAAATGGAAGCGAGTTTAATGCATTCCGAATATTTTGCCGGCATTGCAAAATATGATCACTTGGGTTTAAGTTATAAGATGGACGACCGACAGGCACTGGCTTTTACCTTTATTCGCTTTGGTGTGGATGACATTCCAAACACCACGCAGCTCATTGACAACAACGGTATCATTCACTACGATCATGTGCAACTATTTACGGCCGGCGATTACGCCTTCATGGGGTCCTATGCAAGGAAATTGAAAATTCCGGGAATGTCTGTTGGTGGTACTGCGAAAGTAATCTACCGAAACATTGGCGATTTCGCACATTCTTGGGGCTTCGGATTGGATGCAGGATGGCAATATCAGCTACCAAAACATTGGAAGTTCGGCGTCATGGCGCGTGACATCACATCCACTTTTAATGCTTGGGTTTTTGATTTAACTCCTGAAATGCAATCTGTATTCTTGAATACACAAAATAGTTTGCCTGAAAATGGTTTAGAGCTAACGCTTCCCCGCCTTATTTTTGCCGCTTCGGGAAATGTAGATTTGGGAAAAAAAGGACTGAAGCTGGGAGGAGAGCTTGATTTAGATATGACAACTGACGGGAAACGCAATGTTCTTTTGAAAACCAACTTTGCTTCCTTTGATCCACATGCAGGAATGTTTTTGAGCTATAAAAATGCCTTCAAATTGCGTTGGGGAGTTTCCAACATTCAACAATTTACCAATTTCGATCAATCTAAATATTGGGCATTCCAACCAAATATTGGAATGGGCGTCAAGATTAAAAGCGTTCAATTGGATTATGCCTTTACACGCCTAGGAGATGTGAAAACGAATTATTATACGCATGTTTTTTCGCTCAAGTGTCAGATTGGAAAGTAGGCTAGAAAAATTTACAACTGAAAATCGCGGTGTCATCCACATAATTCAAAGGTCCTTTCCAGTCCTCTAATTTTGAAAAAATGATATTGTTCATGTCCTCCATTTTAAGCGGAGAATAGGCCTGAGCATTTTTTATCAATCTTTCTACGCCAAATTGTTCACCCTCTTCATTCTCGAGTTCGACCACACCATCCGTGAAAAGTACAAACGTTGTATTTGGATTAAGGGTTAGTTTACCAACTTTGATTGATGGTAATTCATCCAGCATTCCTAATCCAATACAGCCATCTTTCAACATGCTGACTTTTCTTCCATTAAGTAAGAAGGGGTGGTTGTGTCCTGCGTTGACGTAGGTCATTTGACGCGTGTAGGCATTGTAATGTGCTAAGAAAAAG
>JAHEMQ010000072.1 GCA_024643555.1 Crocinitomicaceae bacterium
GACGGATTTTCAGCATGTGGGAAAAGTACCCTTGCGAAAGACCTTGCCAAAAAATTAGGCTATGTGTTTATTGATTCAGGTGCGATGTACCGCGCTGCGGCCCTTTACTGTTTGAGAAACGAATTGATTCATAATGGTACATTAGACAAAATAGGAATCGACACGCAACTGGACCAAATCGATATTCATTTTGAAACAGTAGATGCTCAATCCCATATCTTTTTAAACGGACAAGATGTCTCGGATGAAATTCGAGAGCCGAAAGTTGCTGAAATTGTTTCCATTGTAGCGGCCTACAAAACCATTCGTTTAAAATTAGTAGAGGCCCAGCAAAAAATGGGTGTGCGAGGTGGAATTGTCATGGACGGACGCGACATCGGATCCGTTGTTTTCCCGAAAGCAGAACTAAAATTATTTGTCACTGCCGATCCAGAAATTCGCGTGCAACGAAGACTAGCAGAGATGCAAACCAAAGGAATCGCCATGACAGTGGAAGAAGTTCGCCAGAACTTAGCTGAGCGCGATCACCTAGATTCAACACGAGCGGAAAGTCCACTGATTCAAGTGGCAGATGCACTCGTGCTTGACAACTCACAACTCACCAAAGCGGAGCAGTTAGACTGGGTCTTGGCGAAAGTGAATTTACTCGTAACCAATTAACGCGAATACCGAGAAAGACGACAACCAATGGTCGATGTCGTAGTTTCCTTTACCAATACTTTCTTGTGCGTAATCCCACATTTGATTCATTGCTAACACCCATTCCGCTTTTGTAGCAGTATCCAAGGTTCCCTCCGGTAGTGTTTTCAACATTCCATTGAGGCACCAAATGCGGTTCAAGTGATACCCATCCCAATGCGATTCATAGCCATCGTGTTTTGCCGAGCGTTTGATTTGCAAGGCCACATTTACCTTATTAGAAATGAATAAATTCGGGCAGAATTTCTTACACCACTTGACATATTTCTCTGGTGTCATGACCTTTCTCATCAAATCAGCCACTAACAAACTGGCCGACATAAAATCGTATTCATAAGGTTCTTTTTCGATGCTCGTATTTTGGATTTTACCATAGTATTTCATGGCAACTGAAGAAACCACTTTTTTCAGTTGATCATCATTGAATTGAACAGCATAATCATAAGCAAACGAAAGCGCCATGGCTGGACTGTCGTGACTTCCTGACAATGATACCTTATCCACTTCTTTCCAAACAACAGAATGAACAAAAGCGATGTAATGACTCAGCGGTGCGAGGTTTTCTAACCAACGTTGCGCATCGTGATCTTTCCACGTACTCAACTCCTCTGCGATTTTCAATACCCACGATTGTCCATAGGGAAATTCAAAAAGTCCATTTTCATGTGTCCGCACATATTCCAATTCCTTTTTTATCTTCTCAGAATTAAAACTCTCATTCAAGCGGCTTCTCATTTCAGCGGCTTCTGGAATATTTGGAAAAAGTTTCAATAGTTTAATCATGCACCAATGGTTGTGCACACTACTGTGCCAATCGTAGCAACCACAAAAGGACGGCCAAAGATCCTTTGGACTCCCACTTGGCACTTTTTCACTAAAGCCTTTGTAGTAATAGTGCGGATAAGTCTTTGAAACGCAAGCTAAAGAGAGTTGTGCAAAATAAGATGCCCCGGCATCAGATAAGGTGTATCTACCGTCTGGCAAGGTATTTACCAAACTGTTACCCAAACTCATATTGATGGAACTTTGTTCTTGTGCGTTTGAACCAAACGCGAACATCAACAAGATAAAAAGTACTTTTTTCATTTTCTTATAGTTAGCAAATTATGGCGTGCTTGTGGCTTTGAAGCCATTTTTCATAATGGCAAGTGATTCCTTTCCAATTCCAACGATGGAAATAATGTTCAATGGAAATTCTAAAAGCACATGAGAGAAGCTCAAGAAGAACAAGAGACTTAATCCCAATGAATAATCGTAGGCATAGAATACACTCGCAACGACCCACAGCAATATCACGGCAGCAAAACGCAATTTTGGTACTTGGTGCCAACGGATAATTTCCGTTTTACTAAACCAGTTCAAATAATGGTATAAATAGGCGAAGGCGATAAAACGCATCAACATAATTCCAACAGTAGAATTGTAAACAATCGATGCATATTTCTCCAAAGAGAATCCCGTAAACAATTTCGCAGGGATTGGCTTCATTTGGTATTCATCCAACATTCCTTCTTTCGAGAAAAGCTTAAGGATATTGTCCACTTGGAAATTCGGATTCAAGGGCTGCTTATTCATCAAATAAGGTTTATTCGGGATTTTTGAAAGGCTATCCGTTAGTCCGTTCAAATTTTCCTTCGTAATGAAATTGTATTGGGCGTTCGCATCTTTAAAGTCTTTTTTCTTCACAAAAGAAACAAAGTCAGCGTTGGTATACACTGGATCTTCAATCAAATTGAAATGATCCATGATGCTGATGTTCGTTGCATAGAATCCATCCCCTTTAGCATAGTGCGCGTTTCTACCAAACTCCGAAACTTTCGCTTTGGAGTCCACCGGCAAGGCAAACACCAATACCAACGGAACGACCACGAATCCAACCATTTGCCACATTCCCGAAACGCTTCTTGTTTTCAAAGAACCGAACAACATGAAAAGTCCAGTGAACAGGTAGACGTGAATCAAGGTTGGCACCAAAGAAGTCAGAGCAAAAACGGTGGTACTTTCCGCGTTGGAACTCGCATTTTCAGGACTCAACCAGCCAGAGACAAAGACATACAGAAATAGGATGGCCACAATTTTCACGAAGAGGTTTTTCACTAAAGCGAAGAGCACAGCACTAAATAACGCAAAAACCAAGAGTTTATCAAAGAGATTCATTTTCACGAAATAATCGTACACTTCGATACTCACTCCAAAATCCTTGGCAAAAGCTGCATAGGAAAGTAATATTCCAACGAGCAACAGTACTATGAAATCGTACTTCCCTTTCGAATAATAATTTCGGTCGTGTAACCAACTGATTTCGGTCAAATAATGTAGGGGTCCAAGGTATGCGTATGCCAATAAGAATGTTTCAAACGGATAAAAGTATGCAAGTACAGCTGTAATAAGCATTAATCCAATGTTGGCGTAGTTGATTTTGTCTTCTCTTAATGCATTCATGTTTGTGAATTTTATCTAACAAATTTAACGAAAATAATAGCGAAAAAAAAGGTGGCAACACTTTATCCGATTAAATAGAAAGATTCTAAGTTTGAATGGGTTTCTATCAACTCTAAATCACTTTTTCCACCTCAAGGCCCCATGCCATCTCTAAAAATAATGGCTAGACTTAAGAAATATAAAAATATGGATAAAGAGCATGATAAAAGCAAGGCGATGAGCAACTTAACGCCAAGGTTTTGAGTACTGATTTTCCAAACGATTGGGATGCAAATCAATGGTGTGACAAACATCATGTACCAACATATTTCACCGATGAGATCCATATCAACTATATCAACTTCGATTTAATATACTAACCCTCAAATTGTCCTCAGTTGAAACTGCGAAAGAAGTTAGGGGATTTTCTCAGCATAACGAAGTAAAGATAAGTTCAATTTGCATAAATTAATTTCTCACATTCACCTAAAACAATTTTATCTGGTCTTCGTTGTCCTCTTCTTCTTTCTTGGTTAAATCCCATTCCATGCTCGGCGTTGGACCTGCTTCGTCTTCTTCAAGGATTTCTGCTTCGTCGTCGTTGGTGGACTCTGCCGGTTTTTGATCTGGCCATGGTTCTGGACTTTCATCGATTGGATGGGTCAAGATGATTTCTTTGACTTTCAACTTCGTCATCTGATTTCCTTGCGCCTTCATTCCTTTGACGTCAATCAAATCGGCCAAATTCACGACATTATCTGGAAGGTTCTTCGTTTCCTTCAGTAATTTGTTATAAACAATCTTCGCCTCTGGACGATAAGCCGTCGAAACAATGTCCATATACGAACCTGCGGACTCGCTGATGAACGAAACACGTTTATCAGAAAGGACTTCACAAATGAAGCGTTTCACATAATGTAATTCTTTCTCTGCGTCGTAATAGACCGTTGAAATTGGACGATCTTGGATCCATTTTTCAATGTGCACCATGTCCTCGTCGAAATGTGTTGCTAAATCAAAGGAACTCAAACGGTACTCACCATTTCGATACAAGGTCAAAATGCGATCGTCTCCTTTGAAGGAACCGAGGAACTTACCTCTCCCCTCGTCGTTGAGTCGTCCAACAATACCATCGTACCAAATCTTACGTGCTGCCAGTGTTGATCCACCGACTTCTTTTTGTACAATTTTTTGGATGATTTCCTTCGTCACACGATTACCGGCAGAATTTCGTCCTTTGATTAGTAATTCGCCCAAATCGACGTCGAAACGCAAACGCTTCAAATGCGGTCTCGGACGCAATAACACGGTCACTACCTCGCGTTCGCCATTCGGATGAACGGAAAAATACAGCATTTTCGAACCTTTGGATCCCTTCGTTAAATCATATTCGGTGTCGCGGGTGATGGAATTCACATAAAACCGTTTCATCATCGTCGCTCCACCGATTCCATCCTGATAGAACAAGTGGTAAATCGTTCGCGTGTCTCCTTTTTTCCAAACGCTTGCAAAAATCAAGTCCTTACCGACGAACTTCTTATCCGAAACTTTGGTGACCATCATTTTTCCCGATGCAAAGAAACAGATGATGTCGTCGATTTCCGAACAATCACCAATTGGTTCGTTTTTCTTCAATCCATAACCGATGAATCCTTCTTCGTAATCCACATATAACTTTCGGTTCGCAATAATCACTTTTGTCGCACTGATGTTGTCGAACACTTTGATTTCTGTTTTGCGCTCTTTTCCTGCTCCAAAGCGCTTCTTTAAATCCTTGTAATATTCAATCGCGTATTCCACTAAATTGGCTAAATGACCTTTTACCACTTGAATTTCCTCTTCGATTTTCAATAAGGCATCATCCGCTTTTGTGGAGTCAAATCGCGTGATACGAATCATTGGGATTTGCGTCAATTTATGCAAATCTTCATCTTCAATGGAGCGAATCAACTGTTTTTTGAAGGGCTCGAAACGTTTGTACAAATATTCGTACAAGGACTCGCGATCGCTGTAGTGCTTGAAGTCAATGTACATTTCATTGTTAATGAACAACTTCTCCAAGGTAGAGAAATGCCATTGTCGTTCCAACTCATCCAAGCGAATTTCCAACTCGAGTTTTAACAAGCGAACCGTGTTGTCCGTGTTGATTTTCAGGATTTCAGAAACGCCTAAAAATCTTGGCTTTTCACCATCGATGATCGAAGAGTTTGGCGCCATCGATACTTCACAATCCGTAAACGCGTACAAGGCATCAATCGTTTTATCTGGTGAAACACCCGGAAACAAATGCACGATGATTTCCGCCTCCGAAGAGGTATTATCTTCGATTTTCTTAATCTTGATTTTCCCTTTGTCGTTGGCTTTGATAACCGATTCAATCAAGGATCCAGTCGTTGTACCAAATGGAATTTCATGAATCGTCAAGGTTTTGTTATCCACCTTTTTAATCTTCGCACGAACGCGTACACGTCCACCGCGCAAGCCATCGTTGTATCCTGTAAAGTCAGCCATTCCACCATTCGGAAAATCGGGAAGTAACTCCACTTTTTTTCCACGTAGATGGTTAATGGACTGGTCAATTAATTCGATAAAGTTATGGGGTAAAAATTTACAGGCCATCCCCACGGCAATACCCTCTGCTCCTTGCGCGAGCAACAAAGGAAATTTCATTGGAAGTTGCTCCGGCTCTTTGTTACGTCCGTCGTAGCTCAACAACCAATTTGTCGTTTTTGGATTAAACGCGACATGTAAGGCAAACTTGGATAAACGCGCCTCAATGTAACGTGGAGCTGCAGCGCCATCACCTGTTAAGGTATTTCCCCAGTTTCCTTGACAGTCAATCAATAAATCTTTTTGTCCAAGTTGCACCAAGGCATCTCCAATGGAAGCATCTCCATGTGGATGGTATTTCATCGTATTTCCGATGATGTTCGCGACTTTGTTGTAGCGTCCATCTTCTAGCTCACGCATGGAATGGAGAATGCGTCGTTGAACCGGTTTTAATCCATCGTTCAATGCAGGAACGGCACGTTCCAGGATCACATAACTCGCATAATCCAAAAACCAATTTTCATATAAGCCACCAACCGGAATGATTTTCTCATCCACTTGTTTATTTTCAAATGGATTGTGTTCGTCACCCAAGGATTGATTTACATCTTCTATTTCGTCTTCTGCCATGATTAAGAAGCAATTTCTATTTCGTTCGTATTCAACTCTGATTTACTTTGATCCGCCATATCCTTTTCGACGCGCAGATTGTCAATGATAAACTCTTGTCGTTCTTGCGTGTTTTTACCCATGAAGTAGGATAAAATGGAATCAATGGAATTGTCCTTCGTAAGCAAAACGGGCTCCAAACGGATATCCGCCCCAATAAAATGGACAAACTCATCCGGTGAAATCTCACCGAGTCCTTTGAATCGCGTGATTTCCGCTCCTTTTCCTATCTCTTCGATTGCGTTGCGACGTTCCTCTTCGGAATAACAGTAAATCGTTTTTTTCTTATTGCGGACACGGAACAATGGTGTTTGCAAGACATACACGTGGTTTCTTTTTACCAAGTCTGGAAAGAACTGAAGGAAAAAAGTCAACAAAAGCATACGAATGTGCATCCCATCGACATCGGCATCGGTCGCAATCACAATTTTGTTGTACCGCAAATTGTCCATGTCGTCTTCAATGTCCAAAGCGGCTTGAATCAAGTTGAACTCCTCGTTCTCATATACGACTTTCTTAGTCAGACCATAGCAATTCAAAGGTTTACCACGTAAAGAGAAAACAGCTTGTGTATTGACATCTCTTGACTTGGTAATTGATCCACTCGCGGAATCTCCCTCCGTTATAAAGAGCGTTGTTTCCTCTCGTTTTTCATCTTTGAGGTCCGTCAAGTGTGTACGGCAATCGCGCAATTTCTTGTTGTGTAAATTCGCTTTTTTCGAACGGTCGCGAGCAATTTTACGGATACCCGCCAATTCTTTACGTTCGCGTTCCGACTGTTTGATTTTCTTTTCAATCGTTTCCGCTACATCTGGATTGCGGTGCAGGTAATTGTCGAGTTTATCTTTTAAGAAGTCATTGATAAACGCACGCATCGATTTTCCACCTGGTTCAATTTCTTGTGATCCAAGCTTCGTCTTCGTTTGTGATTCAAAAACCGGTTCAATGACTTTTACTGCGATTGCTGCTACAATGGACTGACGAATATCGGATGCTTCATAGTTTTTGTTGTAAAAATCACGAATCACTTTCGCAACGGATTCACGAAAAGCACTTTGATGCGTTCCACCTTGTGTCGTATGTTGTCCGTTCACGAACGAGTAGTAATCTTCCCCATACGTTCGTCCGTGCGTGAAAGCTACCTCGATGTCCTCATCCTCCAAGTGAATAATTGGATATAATGGATCACCGTCCATGTTGTTTTCCAACAAGTCTTTTAGTCCGTCTTTCGACTGGTATTTTTCGCCATTGTAATACATGGACAAACCACGATTCAAATAGCAATAATTCCACATCATTTTATCCAAATATGCCGTTTTGAAAGCATATTTCTTAAAAATCGTTTCATCCGGAACGAATTCAACATACGTTCCATTGCCTTCATCGGTTTTTTCAACAGGATGCTGCTTCACCAATTCTCCTTGAGAGAACTCTGCCATCACTTTTTCTCCTTCACGTACCGAGTATACCATGAAGTGTGACGACAGCGCATTCACCGCTTTTGTTCCGACCCCGTTTAATCCAACGGATTTCTTAAACGCCTTAGAATCGTATTTTCCACCCGTATTCATTTTGGAAACGACTTCCACTACTTTTCCGAGTGGAATTCCGCGCCCATAATCTCGGACCGAAACTTTTCCATCCTTGATTTTAATATCGACACGCTTTCCATTTCCCATGACGAATTCATCGATGCAGTTATCAACCACTTCCTTCACAAGGATGTAAATTCCATCATCAGCTGCTGCACCGTCACCTAGTTTCCCGATGTACATTCCGGGACGAAGACGGATGTGTTCCTTCCAATCGAGTGAACGTATATTGTCTTCCGTATATTGATTTTCTGCCATTTCGAATTTTGAAGTTTTCGCAATAACAAAAATAACCTTTAGAAAGGCTGAAATAACATGGGAATAGTGATTTTTATGAACGAAAATCGGTTGATAAAGGGCTTTATTTCAAGAACTAACTCAAATTTTTACAGGATCCATATTCAATCAGTAAAGTCAGCGGTGAAAATACACTCAAAGAATTGTGTTTTCAACTCAAAATCCTATCTTTGCGACCTAATTTCAAATGAAAAATGGCAAATACATCTGACATCCGAAACGGTTTGTGCATCCGTCACAACGATAAATTATTTCAAATCATTGAATTCCAACACGTAAAACCAGGAAAAGGTCCTGCATTCGTTCGTACCAAAATGCGTCAAATTGAAACAGGGAAAGTCATTGACAATACCTTTTCAGCAGGTCACAAAATCGATCCGGTTCGTATTGAGAATCGTGAGTACCAATATTTATACCAAGAAGGTGAGTCGTATGTCTTCATGAACAATGAAACATTTGAACAAGTGAATATCCCTGTGAAAATGGTAGAGAAACCAGGATTCTTGCAAGAAGGAATGGTGGTAAACATCCTTTTCCACGCGGAAGAAGAAATGCCATTGGTGGTTGAACTTCCGATGTACATTATTTCTGAAGTAACGTATACAGAACCAGGTGTGAAAGGAGACACAGCAACAAACTCGATGAAACCAGCAACCATTGCAACAGGTGCCGAAGTAAAAGTTCCCTTATTCATCGACAACGGTGAAGTCATTAAAATAGATACACGTACAGGCGTTTACGTGGAGCGTGTAAAAAACTAATAACTACATAAATTCTTTCCGAATGAAAAACACAGCACTCACCCAAAAACACATTGATCTTGGAGCGAAAATGGTTCCATTTGCTGGATACAACATGCCTGTACAATATGAAGGCGTGAATGCTGAACATGAAACCGTTCGCAATGCAGTGGGTGTGTTTGATGTTTCTCACATGGGAGAATTTGTTTTACGCGGACCAAATGCTTTGGCCTTGATTCAAAAGTTTGCCTCGAACGATGCTTCGGTATTGTTTGATGGAAAAGCACAGTACTCTTGCATGCCAAATGGCAAAGGTGGCATTGTGGATGACCTAATCATTTACCGCGTGCATGCGGAAGAATTTTTCATCGTTGTGAACGCTTCCAACATCGAAAAAGACTGGAATTGGATTTCATCACTCAACGACTTGGGTGTGGAGATGGAAAACCTATCCGATCAATACAGCTTGTTAGCAATCCAAGGTCCCAAAGCCGCAGAAGCCATGCAATTGTTAACGAGCATCGATTTGTCAAACATGACTTATTACACCTTCCAATACGGGACATTCGCCGGAATTGAAAACGTGATGGTTTCAGCAACTGGTTATACGGGTTCAGGCGGATTTGAAGTGTACGTTAAAAATGAAGATGCGAATAAGTTGTGGGACGCAGTTTTTACTGCTGGAGCAAATTTCGGCATCAAACCAATTGGACTTGCTGCGCGCGATACACTTCGTTTAGAAATGGGATTCTGTTTGTATGGAAACGACATCGACGACACGACTTCTCCCTTAGAAGCTGGATTGGGATGGATTACGAAATTCACAAAGGATTTTACAGATTCTGAGTTCCTTGCAAAACAAAAAGAAGCAGGCGTCTCACGTAAATTAGTCGCTTTTGAAATGATTGATCGTGGAATTCCACGCCATGATTATCCGATTTTAGATGCAGCCGGAACGATTATCGGAAAAGTAACGTCCGGAACGATGTCCCCAAGCATGAAATTAGGAATTGGTTTAGGATATGTTACCGTGGACCATAGCAAATTGGACAGCGAAATTTTCATTGAAATCCGCGAAAAAGGAGTGAAAGCAAAAGTGGTAAAACTACCATTCTACAAAGCGTAACCTCTTTCTTGTAAGGCTTTTCTCAAATCATCGGCAAAGATTCCGGTTGGATTTTTTGCAAAAGCCTGACGAATTCCTTTCAAAGAGCGAATATCATACAAATACACTGCGCGATTTTGCTGCTTCAACCAAGCAACATCTTGTTCCTGAATCGCAGCATTTCGAATGACTAATCCTTTTATAAGTGGGCATTTCTGAACGATTACCTTTCCTTTTTCCACGTCATCCGTAGAAAACAAAACCTCATATTCGACAGCGAGTTCGTCCAACCAAGGTTCATACGCACAAATGATTTTTACCTGTTGCTGAAATGCTTGCAGCTGCTCCTCGAAGGCTTCTTTCAAGCGTTCGAGGTCCACCCGTTCATTGCGGCACGAATTCACATGTTTCAAGTCGATAAACAACTGTTGATCCGTGTGAAGCAAAGACAATGCATCCGCTAATGTCACTAGTTTTTCTTTCTTCAGCGTTTGATAATTAATCTTGGATAAATCCTGGTCGTTCAAGTCCGACACACACCCTTTGCCATTGGTTTCCGCCTCCAGCCATTCATCGTGATAGAGCCATAAAGTTCCATCCGCTCCCAAACGAACATCGACCTCCACCCCATTAGAGCTTGGTAAATTCAAGGCAAGTGATACAGCCTCTTTGGAGTTATCGTGATAGATCGAATTGTCCATACTCAACCCCATTCCTCCATGTCCATAAACAAGAATGTTTTTCACCTTTTCACTTTTCGAACAAGCGGAGAGGAGAGTGACTAAAAGCAAGAACTTAACGAAGCGCATACTGTAGTCCGAGTTTAAGGTGATAATTCCAAGTAAATTGTCGATTCTTTTGATTGAAATACGTGAAGGACTCTAGACTGGGTCCAACACTTGTTTCCTGAAAGAATTGCCATTTATTGCCGGTCAAAAAGCGATATCCGATGGATGCATGCAAGTAATTGAAACGCGTCCCAAAGAAATAAGTATCCGTCGAGAGGGCTAAAACCGGCCCCAGTAAACATTGTTTCACTTTCCAAGGTGCTGCATAGTCAATCGACATGCAGGGTGCAAAAAGTTGCTGACTTGCTTTTTGAGCTGACATTCCAAGCTGAAATCCGAATTGGTGTTGTTTTGCATTCCATTGAACACGCAGGGCAGAAAATTGATTGAATTTCTGAAATTCTTGCGAGAATCCAATCCGCCATGCGCCTGACTCTACTTGCTCTTGGGATAAACAACGTAAATATTGAAAAAGCAAAAAACAAAAAAAGAATAGTCTGCACATCACTTACAAAGGTGCTGAAAATTCGTAAATAATGGCAAAAAAAAATCCCGTCAAAGACGGGATTTTCCTATAAGTCGATTGGATTATACCAAACCTTGATCGATCATTGAATCTGCTACTTTCACAAATCCAGCGATGTTTGCACCTTTCACGTAATCCACGTATCCAGCATCGTCTTTTCCATATTTCACACAAGCCTCATGAATGGAAACCATGATTCCGTGTAAACGTTGATCTACTTCTTCAGCAGACCAAGAAAGACGAAGTGAATTTTGAGACATTTCCAATCCTGAAGTTGCTACTCCACCAGCGTTAGACGCTTTTCCTGGCGAGAACAATACTTTCGCATCTTGGAATGCAGTGATTGCTTCTGGAGTTGAAGGCATGTTTGCACCTTCAGCCACACAGATAACACCATTTGAAACGAGCATTTTCGCTTCATCACCGTTTAATTCATTTTGAGTTGCACACGGTAAAGCAATGTCTACTTTCACTTCCCAAGGACGTTTTCCAGCGATGAATTTTGCAGAAGGGTATGCTGCAACGTATTCAGAAATACGTCCACGTTTCACATTTTTCAATTCCATCACGAATGCTAATTTCTCTGCATTGATTCCATCTGCATCGTAGATGTAGCCTTCGGAATCCGACAAAGTAACCACTTTTGCTCCCAATTGAGTAGCTTTCTCACATGCGTATTGAGCAACGTTTCCAGAACCAGAAACTGCTACCACTTTACCATTGAAAGAATCTCCTTTGGTTGCCAACATTTCTTTTGCGAAATAAACCGTTCCATATCCAGTTGCTTCTGGACGAATCAAAGATCCACCCCAGTTGCGCGCTTTCCCAGTTAATACTCCTGTAAATTCGTTACGGATTCTTTTGTATTGACCAAACATGTAACCAATTTCACGTCCACCAACACCGATATCTCCAGCTGGGACATCTGTGTCAGCTCCAATGTGACGAGATAATTCCGTCATAAAAGACTGACAGAATTTCATCACTTCGTTATCAGATTTACCTTTTGGATCAAAATCAGAACCACCTTTACCACCACCCATTGGAAGAGTCGTTAAGGAATTTTTAAAGATTTGTTCGAATCCTAAGAACTTAAGAATTGATAAATTCACTGAAGGATGGAAACGCAATCCACCTTTGTACGGACCAATAGCAGAGTTAAACTCTACACGGTAACCTCTATTCACTTGAACCTCTCCTTTGTCATCAATCCAAGGAACTCTGAAAATAATCGTTCTTTCAGGCTCAACAATGCGATCTAAAATTTTAGACGCTTTATACTTTGGTGTTGCTTCTACAATTGGAATAACTGCTTCCGCTACTTCTTGAACCGCTTGAAGGAATTCTGGCTCATGTCCGTTTTTTGCACGAACTCGATCCATGAACGCTTCAATCTCTGCATGATACTTATTAGACATAATTGATCGTTTTTATAAATTGAACTTGGGCAAAAGTAGCAACATTTTCCAACGGAAAGACAACTATTTTCAACAAATTATTAGTGTCCAAATGACACTTTCGCAAGCGATAAAACTGAATCCTTGAAAATGGCTTTGCAGGAACGAATAATTTTGAGAACTTCCCTTGTTCTCCGCATCTTTTTTTCATATTTTTGGGTCGCATAAGCAACCATGAACAATCGTTCGTCGTTTAATGCTCAGAACTTACGAAAAGAACCTATGAAAATGTTAAGTACACTATCAAGAAAAATGAATATCATCAAGGCTTCACTAGCTTTCATCACCTTACTTATTTCACAAGTAAACGCTTACAGTCAGAGTAACGTTGTCTTATGTTTAGGACAAGATGCTACCATTTGTGCAGGACAAACAGTTACGATTAACAATTGTAATACCGGTACAAATCCGGGAACAGCTGCAGGTGTATATTTAAATGCACCATCTAGTGTCAGTTTAAGTGATGACTCATGGTCAGGAGCAGTTGCAATAGGATTCCCCTTCAGTTTTTATGGTGTGAATTATACACAATGTGTGATTGGTTCAAATGGATTAATTTCATTCAACCTTGCAAATGCTGGTGGATATTGTCCGTGGTCATTAAATGGCGTTGCCCCACTTCCAAATCCGGCTTTTCCATCAGCGAGTAATTCCATCATGTTGACATATGAGGATATGAATCCATCCTTAGGTGGACAAATCCAATACCAAACGATTGGAACAGCTCCGAATCGAAAATTTGTGGTGATTTACAAAAACATCTTGATGTTTGGATGTACGACACAATGTAATTACATGGCTATTATTTTATACGAAACATCAAATATTTTCGAATTACACATCGGTAATAAACCGATTTGTGGAACTTGGAACGGAAGTTTAGCCATTCAAGGATCGGAAAATTTACCGATGAATTTAGCGCACATCACCCCAGGAAGAAATGTTTCTGTATGGAGTGCCAACCAAGATGGAAGAAGATTTTTACCCACGGCACCTTCAAATACGAATTCCTACACCATGTCACAGATTCCTTATGTCATGGTGAATAGTCCGGGAAGTAACTTCCTTTGGGCAAATACGCTAGGACAAACTTTTCCTTACAACAACGGAACTTTAAATGTAAATCCTGTGCCGAACGGAACAACAGGTTACTTTTTATCCGGAGCGGCTTGTGGTACAAGTGTTGGATCGATTACGCAAGATACCACGTGGTTGACAGTAACAAATCCAACTATGACAACCACAACAACACCTGATATCTGTTCTCAAGGGATTGGTACAGCAACTGCTGTTCCGGGAGCAGGCTCGCCTCCGCCATACACGTATTTATGGAGTAATGGTCAAACCACAGCGACTGCTACTGGTTTATTTGCAGGAACCTACACCGTTACAGTGGTGAATGGCAATGGATGTACTTCAACAGGAACGGCCATTATTGCAGACAATCCAGCAACTTTCAATTCAACGAATACTCCAGTTTCATGTCCAGGAGGAAATGATGGAACAGCAACAGCAGTAGTAACTCCAGTTACAGGCCCGGTGAATTTCCAATGGAGCAACGGTCAAACGACACAAACAGCAACGGGTTTAAGTGCAGGGAATTATTGGTGTTATGCCACTACATCAACTGGATGTCAGGATACAATCTACGTGACGATTACAGAGATTCCACCAATGATTTTGACCATGACCAATATTGTGAATGCCAATTGCTACACCTTCGCAAATGGTCAGGCTACAGTAACTGTTACGCAAGGAACTCCGAATTATACGTATAGTTGGTCTGGATCAACGGCATCTGCAGCTACAGCCTTGGACTTAGGCGCAGGATTACATACGGTAACGGTAACTGATATGAATGGTTGTGTTCAAACCCTTGATGTAACAATCAACGAACCAC
>JAHEMQ010000077.1:0-8705 GCA_024643555.1 Crocinitomicaceae bacterium
ATGTTTATTATGTTCTTTTCTTAAAAACGCTGTTTCCTTATTTCTCAATACTTCAAAGAACTTCTTCTGTCGTGAGTAGAACTCCCATTCTAATTCACTTTTAAGACTTTTTCCCGTTAGATGAACCGTTGTTTATCTCAGTTGCGGGGTGCAAAGATATGTACTCTTTTTGGATCCGCAACACTTTTTGAAAAGTTTTTTTTATTTTTTTTCGTTTATAGACCCGGGGATTTGAAACGACAATTGTTTCATAAGGTTACTCTTTTTGAAAAATAATTGTTAACTCATTGATAACATGATGTAAACTTTGTTTCAATAGAATGTTTTTTTTAAGAATTGCTCAAAAACAAACGCTAACAAAATTTTTAAATGTACTTTTGTTAACCATTTGGTTAAACCATGAAGTTAAAAGATCAAAATACGGAAGCAACTATTTTGGAATCGGCAAAGCTGATTTTTATGGAAAAGGGGCTTTATGGTGCCCGAATGCAAGATATTGCCAATCAAGCGGGAATCAATAAAGCGCTTTTACATTATTACTTTCGAAACAAAGAACGCTTGTTTGATGAAGTCTTTGGCGGTGCGCTCGCTCGCTATTTCCAAAACATGGAAATTATTTCTGACGAATCTCTTCCGATTATTGACCGTGTATTAACCTATTCGAATCGTTTCGTTTACTTCCTTGCAGAGTATCCTCAAATGTCCATTTTCCTCATTAAAGAAATTAGTAGTAATCAAGCTTTGTTTCATTTGAAAGTACAAGGAATAAAAAAGGATAAAAAGTACTCCTTATTAAACGTGCTCAAAGAAGGTGTTGAAAAAGGTGAACTGCCCGTGATTGATCCAGTTGTATTCCTTATGAATTTGCATTCCTTGTGTGCTTATCCATTTGTTGCCGCTCCCATTTTTCATGCTATTTGTCAAGGTAGCGGAGTGCAATGGACAGATGCAAACCACGAAAAATTATTACAATCCATTCATGAATTTATTCACTTCAAACTAAGTAAATCCCATCTATGAAAAAAACATCTCTCATTATCCTGTTTTTATTGCTGAGTATCCAAAGTCAAGCACAACGAGTCATCTATTTAGATTCCTGTGTTCAATGGGCAAAGTCAAATTATCCGCTGATCAAGCAAAATCAATTGTTCAACGAAGTTTCTGAACTTAATATACGAGCCATTAATGAATCATGGTTGCCGAAACTCACGATGAATGTGCAAGGTGTGTATCAAACAGAGGTGGTTCAGTTTAACCTACCTGGAATGACGACTCATTTTCCACATGACTCCTATAATAGTTCATTGGCAATCGAACAAACAATCTTTGACGGTGGGATCTCAAAGAAGCAACGGGAAATTGAAGCATCAAACCTCTCGATTGAAAAGCAAAAAAATGAAATCGAACTGTACAAAGTGATAGACCGCGTCAACCAACTTTACACATCTATCCTTCTTGGAAAAGAAAATTTAAGCATGCTCGCTCTATTCAAGGACAATCTATTGAATCGAAGAAAGAACATTCTTCCAGCCGTCGAGAATGGCTTAAGCTTATCCAGTAGCTTGGATGAAATTGATGTGGAGTTATTGAAGTTGGATCAAAACATGATTGAAACGACACAAAATTTGCAGGCACTTTACCGTGGACTATCTGTATTAACGGGTAAAACAATTAATGAACAAAATGAATTTACGCTGGTTGCACTTGGCGGATCAACGAAGAGTAAGGTTTCGAGACCAGAATTGCTTTTATTGGAGCAACAAGAAGCATTACTAGACAATCGTTATACTTTGGCTACAAAGTTGGCTTTACCAAAAATCACGCTCAATATTGCCGGGAATTATGGGCGTCCGGGGCCGAATTTCATTAACCAAGAACTGCGTGCCTTTGGAAGCGCTGGAATTAATGTGCGTTGGAACATATCTACCTTATATGGTTTGTCCCGAGAAAAAAGTCGCTACGAAATCAATAAAGATTTGATTCAAATTCAACGCGAGGCCTTTTTGTTAAATACGACACTTGCGAGCATCAATTACGAAAATCAAATCGATGCCATGAATGAACTGATTCAAAAAGATGCCCAAATCATTGAAAAGCGTGGTGCGATTTCCAAAGTCTATTCGACTCAATTAGACAATGGTAAAATTACGGTGAGTCAATACCTCTATCAATTAAACGAAGAAATGACCGCAAAACTGAATCAAAAAATACACGAAATCAAACGCATGAATGCTGAATCGATGTATTACACAACAAATGGAATAAGATTTTAACTGATATAAAAAGCAAAATGACAACAGAACAAGCAAAACCAAAAAAGAAAAGATTCATCGTATTAATTGCGATAGCTGGAATCGTGTTAATTGGGGCATTGGTCTCCTATTTATTGAATGCAGGTTACGAAACGACAGATAATGCGCAAATTGATGCAGATATCATTCCCATTCGTTCGAGTGTAACAGGCTACGTAAAACATGTCTATTTTAAGGACAATCAATTCGTTCACAAAGGTGATTTGTTAATTGAAATTGACGATCAAGAATTTCAAGCACGTGTCATCCAAGCAACGGCTGCCCTAGAAAATGCAAAAGCGAATTTAATGGCAGTTAAAAATAATGCAGACGCAGGATCGAAAAATGCGGATGCGGCTGTATTAAGCAGTGAGTCCTCCAACGAAAACATTGATGTGGCTAGAGCAAGATTGACCAAAGTAAAGGAGGACCATAAGCGCATTAAAAATATGTTTGCTCAAAACGCAGCGACGAAAGCAGAAATGGATGCAGTTACCGCCGAATTGGAAGTCGCTCAAGCTCAATATAACTCCGCAACAAATCAATACAAAGCTTCAGCAGCGCAATCATCAGGTGTTCGTTCACAAGCGGAAGGACAAAAATCAATGATCTCCTTAGCAGAGGCTTTGGTAAAACAACGCCAAGCTGAATTGACTCTTGCTGAAACTCAATTGACCTATACCAAAATAATTGCACCATGTGATGGTTTGGTTTCCAAACGAAGTGTGGATGATGGGCAATTTATCACGACCGGATCTCCTGTATGTTCAGAAATCGACAACCAACATTTATGGATTACGGCTAATTTTAAAGAAACACAAGTTGGTCGTTTGCGTCCCGGGCAAAAAGTAGAGGTACACATTGATGCCTATCCAGATTTACATATTGCTGGAAAAGTAGAATCTTTTATTGGTGCAACTGGCGCTAAATTCTCCTTGCTTCCTCCCGATAATTCAACAGGAAACTTTGTGAAAATCGTTCAACGCGTTCCTGTTCGCATTTCCTTGCATTCACTTTCCAAAAAACAAACTGCTTTATTGTTCCCTGGACTTAGCGCATTTGTTTCTGTAAAAGCCGACTAACGTGAATCCGACCGCAGGAATAAAGATAGAATATCCGACTGGCGCAACAAAGTGGATCCTGATTTTGACAGCAATCAGTTGTGCCTTGTTGGAGCTGATTGATGCGACGATTGTCAATGTATCCTTGCGTGAAATCAGTGGAAGCATTGGTGCGACGACCACTGAAATTGCGTGGGTCGTTACCGCCTATGCGGTTTCAAATGTGATCATCATTCCACTCACGAGTATGCTCTCTGATTTCTTTGGGAGAAAAGTATACTTCACTGCATCGGTGATTATCTTCACCTTCTCTTCCTTGATGTGCGGAATGTCCACCAGCTTGTGGATGCTTGTCTTTTGGAGATTCGTTCAAGGTTTAGGTGGCGGCGGACTTCTTTCCACCGCTCAAACCATCATCATTGGTGCCTTTCCGCCTGAAAAAATTAGTACTGCCAATGCCATTTTTGGAATGGGAATCATCCTGGGTCCAACTTTTGGTCCAACCTTAGGTGGATTGATTACTGACAACCTATCTTGGAATTGGATCTTTTTTGTCAATATTCCCATTGGTGTCCTTGCTACGGTGCTTGCATGGACTTACGTAGGGGACCGAATCGGAGCAGTAAAACCCAAAAAAATAGATTATTGGGGGATTTTATTCCTAGTGGTTTCCGTTGGAAGTATTCAGTTTGTATTGGAAGAAGGTTCGGCTAAGGATTGGTTTCAAAGCACGGAAATTGTATTGGTTTCGTTAATGGCCTTTATCGGACTTATTGCGTTTATCATCCGTGAATTGAGCATTGATTATCCTGCAGTAAACATCGGTCTCTACCGTAGCTACAACCTCGCCTTGGGAAGTATTTTAAATTTCCTGCTTGGATTAATGCTCTTTGGTTCTGTGTTTATTTTCCCTTTGTTTGTACAAATATCCTTAGGTTGGACAGCCACTCAAACAGGAGTGTTTATGATTCCGGGAGCACTTTTCACTGCTTTTACCATGCCAACCATTGGAATGCTTTTAGGAAAAGGGGTAAATCCAAAACGCATTATTATTCTCGGAGCGATTATGACCTTTTTCTTTTTGTATATTTTATCCTTTGCATCCCCTGACTCTTCTGAACGAAATTTTTATTTTCCCTTTATTCTACGAGGAATAGGTATGGCCTGCATGATGTCTCCTATTTTATCCTTGGCAATTTCAGGACTTCAAGGAAAGGATATGGCGCAAGCGGTTGGATTGTCAAATATGATTCGTCAACTCGGTGGGTCAGTTGGTATTGCCTTGATTAATGTTTTCTTGGTGAATAAGAATGCCGAGGTTCGCGGAAACATGCTGTCTTACGTTACAGATTACAGTCAGCAAACGCAAGAACGCATCATGGGAATCAAACAAAGTTTCCTCATGAAAGGGTATTCGCTTCAGGAGGCAGAGACCTTGGCCAATAAATCAATGGAAGGGATTATTTTTAAACAACAAGCGTTGTTGAGCTACGTTCAAGGATTTTATGTCGTTGGTATCTCGATCTTGTTGATTATTCCGGTAGTCTTGTTGATTCGCTACAAGAAACCGTCCGGGGCTGCAAAAGTGGTGGACGCACATTAATTCGCAAAATAACAAGGCAATTTGTGGAATCACACTTTATCCCGCATCTTTGTAAGAGATGCTGTTGAATAAACGAACATATGTACGAAAGCTCAGTGATGAGGACATCATTGCACTCTACAAAGAGAAACAGTGGACCCTGTGCATTGATGAACTATATCGTCGTTATAGCCATCTGGTTTTTGGTGTATGTTTAAAATATGTCAAACAAATCGAAAACGCCGAGGACCTCACGCTTTCACTTTTCGCATCATTATCTGATAAATTGCTACAACATCAGGTACAGCATTTTAAGAGTTGGCTGTATGTTTCAGCACGCAACAGTAGTTTGATGTTCATTCGTTCCAATAAAAAAAGTGCAAGTCCGATCGAAGATGATTTTTTTGCAGATGATAGTGATGAACTATTGAACGAAAAATTAGAAAAAGATGCCTTGCTTGATCAATTAACGATGGTATTGGAAGAGTTGAAGCAAGAGCAACGACTTTGCATTCAATTATTTTACATCCAGAAAAAAAGTTACGACGAAATCACACGTATCACCAACTACACATTGAAAGAAGTGAAAAGCCATTTACAAAATGGCCGTAGAAATTTAAAACTACTAATAGAAAATCGAAAAGAAGGCCATGCACGTTAATCGACATAAACTAAAATCGTATTTCGGAAGAATGTCCAATTCGGATAAACATGCCCTTGAAAAAGAAAGCTTGAAAGATCCTTTTTTATCTGATGCAATGGATGGTTTCGCTGAAAACAGCGCGGCATTTTTTGCTTTAAAACGGATGGATCAGAAACGTTTCGGATTGAAACGGTTTTGGATGAAAACAGCTGCCGTGTTTATTTCCATCGTGGCTCTAAGTATCGGAATTTCCTATTTTAACAGCACTCCAACTACTAAACCCACCACACCCAATCCACCGAAAACAAACGGCCGAATCACACACATCACTTCAGAAAAACTGCGAACATTGGAAAAAATTAATCCAAAAGATGAAATTGTTCCCCAACATGTGCAGACCGATTTCAAGGTAAAGGACAAAAAAGGAATTTTTCAAGTGCAAGAAAATCCAACTTTTCCAAGTGAGGAATTGGTACAACTTCCCATTCAAGCCAAGGGACAAGTAGAACGAATGCCACGTAAACGAAGAAATAATTTTGCCATGGAAACGTATATTCAAGATTTAAAGGTCTTGGATTACCGTTATTATCGAAGCAAAGTCAAAGCGGATCGATCGACCCTACTCACAGGAACACCTGCAGCATTGGAATCCAATCAAGCGGAGATGAGCGCGAAAGAACAAATGGAAATAAGCTACCTTAATTACCTCAGTTCAACTTTAGGTGATTTTAATCAAGGTGAATACAAAGCAGCACTGAGGGGATTTGATGAGATTTTGAAAAGCTATCCGGATGACATCAACGCACTATTTTACAGTGCACTTTGTTTGTACAATTTACAACAATTCAGTTTGTGTGAACAACGATTGATTCTCATTGACTTAGTGAAATTTGACAATTTTGACGAGGAGCAACAATGGTACCTTTTGTTGTGTTATCGTGCACAAGGGAAAATAGACGCATTCACGTCTCTTAAAAAAGAAATTGTACAGCAAAACGGGTTCTATGCGACAAAGGCAAGCTCCCTCCTGTTAAAATAGGAGGCATTTTCTTATCTTAGTGGGATGAAAACGACGCTTCTATTTTTGTTATTTTTATTCACCTTTACAGCGGTTGAGGGTCAAACGGAATCCATCTATTTGGAAGGATTTGCCCAGGGAACAAGCTACCACATTACCTACCTAGATAATCGTGGACGAAACTTCCAAAAGGAGATTGATCGCTTATTGAGGCGTTTCGACCGATCCGTTTCCACGTATCAATCCAATTCTTTGATTTCCAAAATCAATCACAACCAATTTTATTGGCGAACGGATCCTTATTTCAATGCGTGCTTTACCAAAGCAAAGGAAATTTGGGCCTTGACAGAGGGTGCGTTTGATCCGACGGTTTATCCTTTAGTGAACGCCTGGGGATTCGGACCTGAAAAGAAAAACGCCATGGAGCAATCGAAGATTGACAGTCTATTAAGCTTTGTTGGGTTTGATAAAATCGAATTGAAACGAGGAAGAATCACAAAATCGGATCCACGTGTTTCACTTGATTTCAATGCCTTTGCGCAAGGATATTCCGTTGATCTCGTTTCTGATTTACTTCTCTCTAAAGGAATAAGCTCCTTCGTGGTTGAAATCGGAGGGGAAGTCTATGCACATGGTCAGAGGGACGGTCTTCCATGGCACATTGGTTTGGAGCAACCCATTGAAAATAAAACCAATGTTAATCCACTGAACATCATCTTTCAAATTGAAAATATAGGCGTGGCTACCTCTGGAAACTACCGCAAATTCACCGTCGAAAATGGTGTGAAGATTGTTCATCACATTGATCCGAAAACGGGAAAACCGACGAGCAATCAATTACTCAGCGCTTCTATTTTTACGGATAAATGCATTTCATCTGATGCGCTTGCAACCGCGGTATTGGTGATGGGATTCGAAAAAGCGAAACTATTTTTATCCGCCCATCCTGAAATTCAAGCGTACTTAATTTACAGTGATGGAGGCGGAAAATTTCAAGTGTATATCACACCCAAATTAGTGGATTGGATCGCCGATGAGCAATAAAAAAAAGGGAAGCACTGCTCCCCTTTCATTTATTTTTGAATTGTTTTCGCTTCGTTATTTATTAACTACCACTTTGTGCTTAGAAAGCGTTGTTCCGTTATCCACACAGATGAAATATACTCCGTTGGAAACATTTGATAGATTAACCGTTTTTGATACTTCACTCATTTTTACATCTTCTGCAAAAACTTCCTCACCGGATAAGTCCATGGCAGAAACTCTAATTGCGAAGTTGAAGTCAACCGTAAAGATTCCATTAGAACTTGGATTTGGGTGAATTGTAACGATGATTTCATTTGTTTTCTCATCCACACCTGCTCCACTTGGATTCCAAGCTAAAGAAACTCCTGTAAAGTTCGCATCATCTGCCGGAGATTGTACATCCGCAGCAGGACCTTTCGTAAACGTAAATGACTTTGTTGCCTTCGCAGAAGTACCATGATTCCAACAACTTTCAATCGTTACTTTATACGTTCCATCAGCTACCAAATTTCCAGAAGCATCTGTACCGTCCCATGTGAAGGTTCGCGTAGAAAAACTTGTAAGCGTTGCTCCTGTTGTTGCTCCCACTTTATTACAACTTGTTGCCATACAGTTTGATGCTGTACCACCAGAATTTACCGCCCATGTTGGAAGGTGATCTGAGGTTCCACCACCTGCATAACGCAAGCGTGTTTTAATAAACGTTCCTGTGCTTGATTGAATCCAAACTGCCAACACGTTTTTGTTTCCTGTATAAGAGGTATGCGCTGTTTGAGTAAAGGAAAAAGATAAGGTTCCTTGTGTTTGTGCTTGCAACAAGGTACAGGCAAATACGGAGATAGAAAGGAATAGTGATTTCATAGTCAGTCAAAATTTAATAAAGCAAAGATATTTAATTTAATTGGAGTTTTATCGTTGTTTCGTAGGTTAGAATTAATTTGAATTGATTCTAAATAATTGCATTTCAGTTTATTGACAGCAACATCTTTTGAGCTTCTTCATGCTGTGGATTCACCTTCAGGCAGGCTTTCAGTGATTTCCTCACCTTTCTGTTGGAATGTTTTAACAACATATACATTTGGGC
>JAHEMQ010000077.1:8805-14623 GCA_024643555.1 Crocinitomicaceae bacterium
TTCAGTTTATTGACAGCAACATCTTTTGAGCTTCTTCATGCTGTGGATTCACCTTCAGGCAGGCTTTCAGTGATTTCCTCACCTTTCTGTTGGAATGTTTTAACAACATATACATTTGGGCAGTAAAGAAATGAGCGTCTGCATTTCCTCGGTCCAAGTGATTCACTTTTTTAAAATCTGCCAAGGCTTCTTGGTGTTTTTTCATTTCCCTGTAGAGTAGTCCACGCAAAAAATAATTGTCTGCATTTCTGGAGTCAATGGAAATTTCTTTGGAGTAATCCGCAATAGCACCGAGCGTGTCACCCAAATGTTCGCGCATAATGGCACGATCAAAATAAGCACTTGAATCCAACGGATTTAAGGCAATGATCAAGGATAACACCTGTTCTGCCTCGGCATATTTGTTTCGATATCCAAATTCGGTCGCTTGTTCATACAGAATAGTCCGTTCTGATTGAGCAAATGCACCAAAGGTCACAAGAGAAAAAATAAGAAAATAAGCACGCATAAAGGGTTGCTTAATTATCCAACTTTCCTTGGTAAATCCAACATTCGATTAACTGAATGGTGGAATCCGGCAATGCTGGTCCACCTTGTGGCATTAGTTGTGGGCCAGTTGCACGAAGTGAACTTAACAATGCGTTTGCATTTGTAGAAATATTTGAATAATCAGTAAAAGAATATCCACCTACACCGTTGGCATCATGGCATCCAGAACAACTTTGTTGAATAACTGGAAGCACGTCATTGGCAAATGAAACAGTTCCGTTACATGTAGGCGTTTGTGTAAAAGGAGTTTTTTCCTTTGTGCAAGAACTTGCAAGGAAAACGGAACAAATAGAGATAAATAGGAATCGATTCATTGGTTAGGAAATAAATGGTAAAAAGTTAATAATAGGAGAAGGGGTAAAAAATGTAGGGGAATGACAAAACCGGGATAAAACTCGGAGGCATCCACATACACACGTTCCAACATGGGGTATAAAATACTGACAAATGTTACAATGGAAAACGTGATTCCAAACCAAAACGTTGGGTTTTTTTTAAGCCTTTTCAAAAAGAAAAGATGCGCATAAAACAAAAGAAGTGTAAAGGAAATGAGTCCAAAAGTTACTTTCCAAATGGGTAACACAGTCGAGAAGTCAAAGAGCAAACGATAATAAACAGCGGTGTAAAGCGTGCCCAAAACACTTGCGCTCAGGGCACTGGTCAAACCAAGCTTTACATTCATTCGAATTATTTTTTTGTTACCGGTACTTGGAAAGAAACTTTCATTAAATCCGGAACGACATCACTTTTGTGTCCAACCTTAAATTCAATGCGATTCACATTAAAAGTTCCTTTAAATGTTACTTTGTTTCCACTTGTGGAGTAAGTTGCCAGAATTGTGTATTGTTTCGTAACTCCTTTAATTGTAAGATCCCCAACAATGCTCAAATCCGTTCCTTTTTTCGTCACTTTCGTCGATTTGAATTTTGCATAAGGATACTTTTCAGCGTTAAACCACTCTTCAATTTGAGATTTTTTGTTCATCATCCCATTTCCAGTAGAAATGGATTTCACATCGATTTTTAAATTGAACTGAGTTTCCTCGACGTTTGCTTCATCGAACTCAACAGTTCCGTCCATGGTCTTAAATGAACCAGATGGATCTTTACTTTTGAAGTCGATGGCATAGCCATCAGACACTTCATAGTGTGCGCTTGGCATCCAAGCTAAAGATGTGGAAAGCACTGTTAAAGCGACAAGTCCAAGGGTAGAGATTGTTTTTTTCATTTTATTTGGTTTAATCATTATTCATATGAAAATTTACGGCTGACACTGAAGCCAAAACGGAATTGACCTTTGCCCCAACTTTGAAACGTATATGGAATAAACTGTGTTTCTCCTAGTCCTGCAGCATTCGTTAAGTTAATGGTGAAATTGTGTCCAAACGTAAACCACTCCAAGGCAATACCCATCGAGTTTTTGTAGCCAGATTGACGGTACGCATTGTTACAAAAAACTTGATAGTATTCACCAACTAAGGCAAAACGACTGGTTAATTTCACGCGGAATGCACCACCCAATGCAAACAAATCATTGACATCGTCAGCAGCCACATAATTTCGGTGTACGTATGTCGGCATCAAGGCAATGGAAGCCACTTTCCCGAAGTGATGCGCCATGTTTAATTGGGTAAAATACGAAAAGCGATGTGCTGTTTTGGGAAAACTATTCACCTGAGAAATGTCCGTTGAGGCTTTCATATAAGTAAACGAAGATCCACCAATCAAGGCCATAGAAATCGGCATTTCATTTTTCTTTTGAGTCAAGAATCGGTATTTCACAAATCCATCCAATAATGATCGGTAAGGGGCTCCTGTTCCTTTGCATCTTCCTGCACCAATCATCAATTTATCTGTGATTCCGTATTCTAAGGCAATGCGCATATCCGAAAGCATATCAAACCCAAACATGTTTTGTGGGCCACCATTCGTCCCTGCGATATCGCCAAATCGGTGTTCGATGCGGAAGTCCATGATTCCTTTCGACAAGGTTTCTACGGAATGTCCAGAAACGATTCGGGTTGACGCAAACGTGATGGGTTCATCTTCGGTGTATTCTTCTTCAACGATGGTATCTTGTGCATAAGATGTCGCATTTCCTGCAACAAATAACAACAACAGTATCAGTGTTTTTTTCATAAGAGTTGTTTCAATAAGTAAAGCAATGTTTCTATTTATATTTCAGTTTTATTTAAAAATTAACATTTTTAACAATTCACTTTTTTCTATTTGCGCTTATTTCTTTTATCAGAAAGCCGTTTTGGAACATTCTCCTTTGGCGCTTGCTCACCCAATAGTTTCTCTACCAAATCAGGGCGATTCACTTTCGCCAAGCGTTGTTTAATCCAATCTTTGTTTTCTCGTTTATACCAAAAAAAGAAACGGTTTTGATTCAACTTTTCTTCTCTTGTTTTTACTGTCTTGATCGGCTTTAAGGTATAAGGATGCAATCCTGTGTAATAGATGACCTCCGCCACCGTCATTGGTGTTGGCGTAAAATCCTGCACTTGTTCAAGTTGAAAGCCCATATCCTTCGTTTCAGCCGCCAAATTTGCCATATCTTCTTCCTCGCAACCGGGATGTGATGAAATAAAGTACGGAATCAATTGCTGTTTCAATCCATGTTTCTCAGACAATTGATCGTATTTCTCTTTGAATTTATGGAAGTATTTAAACGATGGTTTGCGCATCACACGCAAGGTATTGTCAGACGTATGTTCAGGCGCCACTTTTAAGCGTCCACTCACATGTCTGGTAATGACTTGTTCGATGTAGGCATCGTGGTTGCCGTCTTCATTGTTTTTATTGAAATCGTCAACCAATAAGTCGTAACGAATCCCAGATCCAACAAATGCTTTTTTGACTTTCGGATGTGCATCAATTTTTTGATACAATTTTGTCATTTGTTCGTGTGACGTATCCAAATTGTTGCAAATTACTGGATGGATACAACTCGGCGACACACATTTCGCACAAATGGCTTCATCTTTTCCTTTCATTTTGTACATGTTCGCCGAAGGCCCACCAATGTCGGAAATGTATCCCCTGAAATCTGGATGATTCACCAATTGTTCTAATTCTCCCAAAATAGACTTTTCACTTCGCGAAGCAATGAATTTCCCTTGGTGCGCAGAAATGGTACAGAAACTACATCCTCCAAAACAGCCGCGGTGCATGTTAATGGAGAATTTAATCATGTCGAAAGCCGGAATGGCGCCACGTTTTTTGTATTTGGGATGAGGAAGTCTCGTGTATGGTAAATCAAAACTCTGATCGATTTCGTTTTCCGTCATTGTTTTGAATGGTGGATTGATTACCAAGGTTTGGTCACCCACTTGTTGAATGATGCGATTAGCTTCCCATTTATTGGATTCCACCTCCACAATTTTAAAGTTGGTCGCGTACTGCACTTTATCTACCAAACATGTTTCATGACTCGCCAACTCCACGGTTTCCCAGTTTTTATTTTTAGGCAATTCTTCCGTTATTGGATTCAAAAAAGCGACTTGGTTAATCGTTTTCGCTTGATGAAAAGGAACGCCTCGTTTCATTAGACGGAGAAGCGTTCGTAATGGTTGGTCTCCCATTCCATAAACCAATAAATCCGCGCCAGAATCGACTAGTATAGACGGCATTAATTGATCTTTCCAATAGTCGTAATGTGTTACCCTTCGCAAGGATGCTTCGATTCCACCTAACACTACTGGCACATCCGGATACAAGGACTTCAAGATCTGACTATAAACGGTAGACGCATAATCTGGACGAAATCCGGCCTGACCTCCTGGTGTATACGCGTCCGTTGAACGCAAACGTTTATTCGCTGTGTAATGATTCACCATCGAGTCCATACAACCGGCAGTTACGCCAAAAAACAATCTTGGTTTTCCCAATTTCTTGAAATCACGCAAATCATCTTTCCAATTCGGCTGTGCAACGATTCCGATACGCAATCCTTCGTCTTCAATGATGCGCGAAATCACGGCAGTCCCAAAACTGGGATGATCCACGTACGCATCACCAGAAATTAATATTACATCAAATTCATCCCATCCGCGTTTTTCAGCTTCTTTGAATGACATTGGAATCCAATCAGAAATGGGTCTTTCTACAGTCATAGGACAAAATTACGCATTAAACACAGGATAGTTTCAGAAATGAAATCTATTCACATTCGAAAGAACATTTCAACATGCGAACTTGTTTAATGATTAATTTTGTCAATCAGTAGTTAACATAAAAAAATAAAAATATGTCATTTGAATTACCAACTTTGCCTTATGCATATGATGCATTAGAGCCACACATCGATGCACGCACGATGGAAATTCACCACACGAAACACCACCAAGCTTATATTACCAATCTAAACAATGCTATTGCTGGAACTGAATTGGAGGGGAAATCCATTGAAGAAATTTTAAAAGTTTGCAAAGATTTACCAGCAGTTAGAAACAATGGAGGTGGATTCTGGAATCACAATTTGTTTTGGGAATGCATGTCGCCGAATGGTGGTGGGCTTCCAACAGGAGAATTAGCTCATGCCATTGATGAAGCTTTTGGTTCATTTGAAAACTTTCAAGCAGAATTTGCGAAAGCCGCTACCACTCGCTTTGGTTCAGGATGGGCATGGTTGTGCGTCACAAATGGTAAATTAGAAATCTGCTCAACAGCAAATCAAGATAATCCATTGATGGGTGAAGGATGTCAAGGAACAGCGATTCTTGCATTAGATGTTTGGGAGCACGCTTACTATTTAAATTACCAAAACAGAAGACCAGATTACATTCAATCGTTCTTTCATGTCATCAATTGGGAATTTGTTGCTAGCAAATTTGCAGCAGCGATTTAAATAATGATAATCGCATCCAAGGAAAATTTATCCTTGGATGCTTATCTAAAAAACGTTAATTTTTTGCGTCAATAATCCTTCATATTTTTAAAAGGCCATTTGAAAAGCGAATCTAGAAACAAATAATTTCAAATGTTTCAAAACATGTGCATTTCTTTTTTTGATGCTTGAATAGTCATATGCATTTCCAAATAAGCACATTCTAACCAAATACCATTTTTGCCAAAAGTAATGTTATGTTTACGTTATTAAAGCACAACGATGTTTGACCAAACCAACCAAGCGCCTACATTTGTCAAAAATTAATGTTATGGCTGGAATTTTAAGTTACTTTTTACCAAAAGACAAAGTGTTCTATTCGTTATTTGAACAAGCAAGTGACAACTTAGAACTAATCGCAAAAAAACTTGTGCAAGTG
>JAHEMQ010000086.1 GCA_024643555.1 Crocinitomicaceae bacterium
TCGCTTTCCCAAAGCAAATGAATGTCCGCGTAAAAATGCCCGTATTCCACTTGGGAATATGCGCGAACATCATGCGCCCATTTGGTGGAGTCGTTGCCGAGAAAGTAATTGTAATAATGTATTGAACGTCCTTTTTTATAAATTAATTTTTCCGAATTCGAGCCAAGAAACTTTTGCTGAATGAGCGCGGATTTCAGGCTTGGATCAGCAACGTTTTTTAAGTCGAAGTGTGCTTTATGTAAATCCGAAAAATCTTGTAATTGAAACAAAATCGAACTATCCCCAATCCATAGTTTCCCTCCAGAAACGGACGATTGAAACTGCACCACTGAAGGCCACTGACCCTTGTTTTCAATGAATTGAATTTCGTTATGAGGCATCTCTTCATGAGAATCCTGCGCAGTCACTTGAAAAAGCGATGCGAACAAGATGAGTAGAAAGAGGAAACGTAATTTCAAAACGTGTAATTTCACGCTAATTTAATCATTTCACCTCAGATTGAAATTAGGGTGCACGAATCCCTTCAGAAATCCTTAAATTCGTCCTTCAAACAGGAAATATGTCTACATCACACAATCGTATTTGTCAACTCTTTGATATTCAATACCCATTGATTCAAGCGGGAATGATTTGGTGTTCTGGCTGGAAACTAGCCGCTGCTGTTTCAAATGCGGGCGGACTCGGAATCATTGGCTCAGGATCCATGTATCCCGAAATTTTAGATGAACACATTCAAAAATGTCGACAGGCTACTTCAAAACCTTTTGCAGTGAATTTGCCGATGTTGTATCCCGATATCGACAAGCACATTGAAACCATCATCAAGCACAAAGTTCCAATTGTTTTTACTTCGGCAGGAAATCCAAAAACATGGACGAAACACCTACAGGAACATGGAATCAAAGTAGTACACGTCGTTTCGAGTGTAAAATTTGCTCTGAAAGCACAAGAAGCTGGTGTAGATGCCGTTGTAGCAGAAGGATTCGAAGCAGGTGGACACAACGGACGCGATGAAACGACTACGTTTTGTTTGATTCCGATGGTAAAAGCTGCCATTAACATTCCGCTAATCGCCGCTGGTGGAATTGGCACAGGTCGAGGAATGCTCGCGGCGATGAACCTTGGGGCAGATGCCGTACAAGTAGGCAGTCGCTTTGTGACGTCCACAGAAAGTAGTGCACATGAAAACTTTAAACAATACATTACAAAAAGTCAAGAAGGCGACACCATGTTGACCTTGAAGGAGCTGACTCCGGTTCGCTTGTTAAAAAATGATTTTTACACCAAACTGCAATCCACTTATGAACATGGAGCAGACAAGGAGAAATTAATGGAAATTCTTGGACGTGGACGTGCGAAAAAAGGCATGTTCGAAGGAGATTTAACAGAAGGCGAATTGGAAATTGGTCAAATAGCCGGACTCATTGAAAAAATAATGCCTGCGGGCGAAATTGTTCAAGAAATGATGACAGAATTTCATCAAGTATTGAATGAACAAAAGAACTATGTATGATTCATTTTGAACGATTTAAATTAGACAATGGCCTTACGGTCATTTTTCACAAAGAACCATCCACACCCATGGCAGTTGTGAATTTGCTATACGATGTCGGAGCGCGTGATGAAAGTGAGGACAAAACTGGATTTGCGCACCTGTTCGAACACCTCATGTTTGGAGGATCTGTAAATATTCCCGATTTTGATGGACCATTGCAGTCTGCCGGTGGAGAAAGCAATGCGTTCACGAGCAATGACATTACGAATTATTACGATGTCCTTCCAGCACACAACCTCGACACCGCGCTTTGGTTAGAAAGTGACCGCATGTTGTCCTTAGCTTTCACAGATAAAAGTTTGGAAGTTCAACGAAATGTTGTCATCGAGGAATTTAAACAACGCTATTTGAATCAACCATATGGCGATGTCTGGTTGGAATTGCGTCCACTTGCCTATTCCAAGCATCCATACAAATGGGCAACTATTGGAAAAGAAATCAGTCACATCGAACAAGCAAAAATGAGTGATGTGAAGGCGTTTTTCAAAAAGCACTACCATCCCTCCAATTGCATTCTTTGCATCATCGGGAATTTCGAGTTGGATTTCGTAAAAGAGAAAGTCAACTTTTACTTCGGTTCCATACCCAAAGCAAAAAAATCGGCAAGAATTCTTCCACTCGAACCCGCGCAAGATCGCTTTAAATCGAAAACGATTGTTCGAGATGTTCCAGCAGATGCCTTTTACTATGCTTTTAAAATGCCGGAACGAAAAAACCCAGGCTACTACTATGCAGACTTATTGAGTGACATCATGGGAAGAGAGAAAGTTTCCAAGATGTACATTGAGTTGATCAAGAAGAAAAAACTGGTATCCGAAATCAACGCCTACATCACAGGATCGTTGGACGAAGGATTGTTCATCATCACTGGAAAATTGAATGAGGGGAAATCGTTTGCCGACTTAGATAAAGAAATTTGGAACATCATCAAACATTACAAAACGACCTTGATTTCCAACAAAGAATTGGAACAAATCAAAATCAAGTTGCGTACAGCACGAGCGTTTCAGGATCAAGGATTATTGAACCGAGCGATGAATTTATCCTACTTCGAATTATTGGGTGATGCCAATGGAATCAATCAAGAACAGGAAATCTACCAATCCATTCAAGCTGAAGATTTGCGCCATTTCGCGAAACAATTATTCGCCAAAAAGAATGCTGTATTGTTAAAAGTTAAACAAAAAAAACATGCTTAATCGTCAAGTTGCTCCACCTTTAACACCGATTGAATCCATCGATTTTTCGGTTCCTCAACAGTTGACCATTGGAGCCAAGGTTCCCTTCTATTGGAAGAACAACATCGCGAATGAAACGTCAAAAATCGAATTGCATTTTGATGCTGGAACCACGGTGGAGAAAGCCTTAGTGGCATCTTTAACTGCCGGACTTTTAATCTCCGGTACAGCGAAAAAATCTGCCATTCAAATTCACCATGCCTTAGATGCGCTTGGTGCATATTACGATGTCAGTGTATCACAAGAACAGTCCATTGTAACTATTTACGCCTTGAACAGCTACTTATCTGCCGCTTTTTCCATTTTCCATGAAGCTTTTTCTCAGGCTATTTTCCCAGAGAAAGAACTACAAGAAATTTGCAATGAACGCCAGGAAAAACTAAAAGTTCAATTAAAAAAAGTGAATGTTTTAGCACAGCGAAAGGTTCAACAGTCCTTGTTTGAAGGCACTCCCTATGCAAATGTGATTCAATTTTCAGATTACGAAAAAATCACGCGAAAAGACATCCAAAATTTCCACGCTACTCATTACCTCAAAGGACTAGCGAAGGTATATTTGGTTGGAGATATTTCCATGGATGAAATGGAAAAAATCAACGTTCAATGCGCGGATTTTGTTGGAGAGAAGCACGAGGTACCAACAGTTAGTTTTGCTCATCAACCTAGTGTTCACCACGAAGAGAAAACCGATGCCTTACAATCTGCGGTGCGCATCGGGAAAATTCTGTTTAACAAAACGCATCCAGATTTTATTGCCTTTTCCGTTTTGAATACGATTTTAGGAGATTACTTCGGAAGTCGTTTAATGAGCAACATACGAGAGGACAAAGGCTATACTTACGGAATTGGGTCCTACATGATGGAAAATACGCATTTCGGATATTTCATGATTGCAACAGAAGTAGCAAAGGAGGTTCGTGAAGCCACCATTCAAGAGGTTAGACATGAAATCGAGCGACTCCAAACTGAATTAGTACCCTCGGAAGAATTGGATTTAGTAAAAAGTTATTTACTCGGACAATTATTAAAAGCCGCGGATGGACCTTATGCCATGTTGGATTTATTTGCTGGGGTCGAATTACATGGAATGGATATCTCATTTTACAATCAATACATTCAAAAAGTACGTGAAATATCAGCAGAAGAAATACGCGAAATCGCCCGTAAACACTTGGATTGGGAAAGTTTTTCTATAATTAGTGTTGGATAGCAACCTATTTCTTCCTTTTTCGTTATAATAAAACGGGTCCTTTCCCGTTGTTTTACTAATGTTTAGAGTTATTTACCTTCTCCTCTTTTTGCTGCTATGGCAAAACTCATTTGCATCGCACGTGATGGGAGGTGAAATCCGCTACAAAAACATTGGAGGAAACAATTACCAATTTGAACTCATTTTTTACCGTGACTGCAATGGAGCGGATGTCAATCCAGTCTCGGAACAATTAAAAGTTTGGAATCATCCAACCTTATCTTCCATCACTGTCAATTTTGTTTCTCGTCAGGACATTTCACCAACATGTTCCCCCGTCACCGGATCTCCAGGACCCTTGCTCTGTGGATCAGGTAGCAATGGTGGAAATGGTTTGGGTGCGGTAGAAAAAGTATTGTATCGAAGTGGAAGCATTACGCTTTCTGGTGTACCACCAGCGAATGGTTGGATTTTCACCTATGAAAACTTTTCCCGAAGCAACACCGTTTCAAACCTTTTAAATCCTGCAAATTACGGCATTACCTTAGCGGCAAAAATCTATCACCTAGATACGCCCGATGATTCACCTGTCTTTTATCAAGACCCGCATTTCGTCAGTTGTGCCGGAACTCCATTTACATTTAATGGGAATGCCATTGATCCAAATTTAGATTCCTTGGTTTTTTCTTTTGGCGTGCCTTACGACAATATTCAAGGTGCTAGTTACAATCCACCATTGGATCCAATTGCCGTTCCATTTGAAGTTGGATTTAGTGCCACGAATCCGACGCCAAACCAAAGTTTAAATCCGGCGAACATTCCTTCAAGCTTAAATCCAGTATCTGGAGAATTGTCTTTTACTTCCATGAATATTGGAAATTACGTGGTTAAAATCCTAGTGAAGTCCTATCGTCAAGGCATCCTGATTTCAGAAATTGAACGCGAAATGCAATTAATGGTCATGCCTTGTTCGGGTGGAAATAATGCGCCGGTTATAGCTGCACCATTTCCTGGAAACTCCTTCGAAACGACCGTGAATGCTGGAGATTTAGTGAGTTTTACCTTGAATGCTACGGATGTCGACCTATTGCAAGATGGAAGTCCGCAAACCATGACGATGTCAGGCTCTGGTCCCATGTACGGAACGAACTTCACCTCTAGTACAGGATGTTCGATTGCACCTTGTGCCACGTTGAATACGGCTTTGCCTTTCAGTGGTGTGGGCACCATCCAAACCGATTTTTCTTGGCAAACAACTTGCGATCACATCACCAATGCGCAGGGAAATGCACAAGACCAAATGACATACAATTTCGTGTTCCGTGTTCAAGATGACTATTGTCAAGTCCCACAAGTTTCCTACGCGACAATCACGATTCACGTAATGAATCCCGGTATCATTCCTGCACCGGAAATTAATTGCATCCAAACGGCAAACACGGATGATTTAACGATTTTTTGGACACCTGTGACCAATGTCAATAATTCCTTTGTTTCCTATCAAATTTTTTCCATTCAAAATGGCTTGATTGGAACAATTCCGGACATCACTGCCAATAACTTCGTTGTTCCAGCTATTTACACACATCATGAATTTTACCTTGCCATTCAATCCGGATGTAACGGGGGAACGCTAAAATACAGTGACACGGTTTCGAATATCTTCTTAACCCTGACGAATCCAAACAATGGAACGGCAGTGTTGAATTGGAATAAACCACGAAATACTCCTTTACCAAGTTACAATGGCTATTTCTACATTTACAGAGAATATCCCACCAACTTTTTCAACTTTTTAGACAGCGTTCCATATAGTCAAACGAGTTACATTGACACCATTGATTTATGTCACGAGTTCATTCGCTACCGTGTAAACTTAGCAACATCGACCTGTAATTTCAATTCAAATCGCCCAGGAGATAATTTAACGGATATGTTTACGCCAGACATGCCTGTCATTTATTCCGTTGGCTACGATACGACCACGTATTTAATGAACATTCAATGGAATCAAAATGCACAAGGCGATACGTATGGCTATGTCATTTACACTTTTGACGCCAATGGATTCCTTTATGAATTAGATACCGTATATGGAATTGGGACTACTAATTATGAATATTTGGTGAGTGCACCAGGTCCTTTTTCGTATTCAGTTGCCGCATTTGACTCCTGTTTCACCGTAGCGAATCCACCGACATTTCAAACATCAGCAAAAGCGCTTGTCCACACGAGTATCTTAGCAAAATATAGCATCAACATGTGCGCTGAGCAGGCGAAATTATCGTGGAGTTTGTACGGTGGAAGTGCTGTTTTAAATTATAAAATTTGGTCTAAAAACAATAACCAATGGACACTTTTAGGCACCTCAACTGATACTACTTTCACGGCACAGTTAAATCGAGGATTGTCCTATTGTATCTTCATCGAAGCCGTTTTAGCCAATGGACACAGCGCATTTTCAAATCCGTGTTGTTTCATGATGCCAATGCCAAGTCCACCGGCTTTTCATTACTTTAAATTGGCAACGGTGAATGGTGAATTCATTGAGCTATCGGATTACATCGATGGTTCTGTCGGAATTACGGAAGTTATTTTCGAACGCATGGATACCCTTGGTCAATTTCAAGAGATTGGTAGAAGTGCTGTTATTAATAATGTAGCCATATTCATTGATGAAGATGTTGATTTAACACGTCAAGCTTGGCAATACCGAACCATGTATGTAGACAGTTGTGGAAATTCAGGTGCCTATGCCAATACGAACAAAACCATTTTCGCAACAGGCTCGGCTGATCAATACAATATGATCAATACGATACAGTGGAATGCTTACGAATTATTCGATGGAGATGTGATGGAGTATCACATTTATAGAAATACGTACGGGACATTTGAACCAACACCAATGGCCATTGTTCCCAATAACGTTTTAACCCTTACGGACGATGTTTCTGCACTTCGAAATAATGGAGAAGTCTGTTACCGCATTGAAGCCGTTGAAGGACTGAATAGCTACAATTTCAGTGAAACGAGCCGCTCAATTGACGTTTGCATTCCATATGACCCACTCGTTTTTGTTCCAAACGCATTCACACCTGACGGGTTGAATCCTTTTTTTTTACCGGTTGTGTCCAATGTCAATCCTAAATATTACACCTTCAATATAATTGATCGTTGGGGACAAATTGTCTTTGAAACGCACGATCCAACGGTCGGTTGGAACGGTAAAATTTCTAGTTCCGGATTAGACGCCAGCAACGATGTGTTTTTGTACCGCATTGAAATCACAACGCAGACTGATGAAACGATTGTGAAAAGAGGATACGTGACTTTGATTCGATAAATGGATAAGGTATTAATCATTCAAACCGCATTTTTAGGGGATGTCATTTTAGCAACTCCCCTCATTGAAAACATCCATCAAGAATTTCCACATGCACAAATCGATTTTTTGGTGAAAAAGGGGAATGAATCCTTGTTGAATGGACATCCCATTTTAACTAAGGTCTATCTTTTCGATAAAGCTCAAAAAAGAAAATCACTTTCAACGCTTCTCGGTCAAATCCGTAAGGAAAAATATGACCTTGTTTTGAATTTACACCGATTTTCCTCCTCAGGACTTCTGACCATTTTATCTGGTGCCAAAGAAACCCGTGGATTCTCTAAAAATCCTTTCTCATTTTTATACAGCAAGCGTTTTCCACATGATTTGGGAAATGGAACACATGAAGTGGATCGAAACCTATCCATCATAAAAGACCTAGTCCCAGATCCGATGCGACGTCCACAACTCTATCCTCATGTAGCGGATTTTCAAACGACTGCCAATTATAAAACAACTAATTATTATTGTTTGGCCCCGGCATCCGTTTGGTTCACAAAACAAGCTCCTCCTGCTGTTTGGCAATATTTAATCGAAAAACACGACGAAGAAAACCATGTTTTTTATTTGTTAGGTGGTCCGGATGATGAAGAATTGTGCGCGAGTATACAAGCAACGAGTCAACGTGCGAATGTGCTTAATTTAGCCGGAAAACTTAGCCTCATGCAATCGGCTGCTTTGATGAAAGACGCCAAACGTAATTTTGTCAATGATTCTGGTCCTTTGCATTTGGCTTCAGCAATTAACGCACCCGTAACGGCCTTTTTCTGTTCTACAGTACCTGCATTTGGCTTCGGTCCTTTGTCGGATGACTCTTCTGTGATTGAGGTAAACGATTTAGCCTGTCGTCCATGTGGACTGCACGGACACAAAGCATGTCCGAAAGGACATTTTCAGTGCGGAAATGGTTTAGTGGAAGCAATGAATCGTTAATGTAACTGAAATTGCGAATCGTTTAATTGATCGATTTCAGCACCACTTAAATCCAACTCATTCATTAATTTACTGATTTTCGGGTAGGACATTAAATAATAACCCATTACAATAACTGCAATATACATGAATATCAAATTACTGGTCAATAAATAAGCCACCAAGCAAAATAAATTTGGCCCCTCTAACATAGCATAACGAATGACTAATGCCGATTTATAACTCTCTAATTTCTGTTTGAATGATGGTTTATCCTTCGCTTTGTCGATGGCACTTTTAGAAATAAAATGTCCGCCTACAGATCCACTTAATACCAACATCGGGACAATATAGGAGAAGATGTCATTTGGATGAAATTCACCATACTCAACTGGATAATGAAAATTGATGATAAACGCCAACGTTGCAAAGATAATTTGACCCGTAAAAAGTGCCCAATACGTCACCTTTAAAGTGCGGAGGAATCCCCCAGAAGTTTGAATAAATGTTGCCATAGTTTGTGAATTTTAAGTATGTTTTGTGTGTTTTAGTACTACAAGATACTAATTAAAACAACATTTGAAACCGTAATTCACCCCGTAAGTTATCGTTACGCAGCAGTGCAACTGCCGTGACAATACCTCACCGTATCACCACCACACATCCCGTCACCTGAAATTTGTTCACGTAACCCAACTCCTTGTATTTCACTAAATACGAATACATACCATCAGGCGCATCGTATCCAGCGAGGGAAGCGTTCCAACCTTCTTTGGGATTTTGGCTGTAAAAGACTAATTCTCCCCAGCGGTCGTAGATGTACATTTCGAAGCTCGCGAGTTTCATGTTTTCGGGAAAAATCGCTGTGAACTCATTGTTCAAATCGTCACCGTCGGGTGTGAAGGCATTGGGAATGAAAACCACAGGATCGTGTTCAATAACAATGATTTGCGAGGTGGAATCCATACAACCAAGTTCATTACTGACTTCCAGGGAAACCAAATACGTTCCTGCTTGGTCTGGGAAGGTATGTTCGGGCGAGAACGTACTGTCGTTGGAAGTCCCATCGCCGAAATTCCAGAAATACGAGTAGGCATTCGAGGAGTTGTTGTCTAAAACTGTCGTTGGCGCAAAGAGGGAGAGTACCGAATTTTGTGGCGTGAAATCAGCTACTGCATTTGGAATAATCGTTATGGTTTGACTGATTACTTGGGGACAACGCTGACCGATGTTCGTGAATACAATTCCAGTGACGATTGGTGTGAAGGTGTAATTCTGCGTGGATTGATTGTTAAAGCTTGGAGTCCAAACGCCGGAAACGCCTTCTAAGGACGTTAACGGGAAATCAAAGACCGCAGCTGCGCAAAGTGAATCGCTGAAGGTAAACGATGGATCCAAGTTTGGAATGATGGTCATGGTTTCATTCACCGAGTTTGCACAGGTATTTAGCATGGTGCTACTATCTGGCTGAAAAGTGTACGTCGCACTCGTTTGGTTATTGAAAGCTGGAGTCCAGGTTCCTAAAATGCTATTCAAACTTGTTGTTGGAAAAACAAAGGAAGTTCCTTCACACAAACTATTTACAAAAGAAAAAGAAGGTATAGTTGGTGGGACAATCACCACGTCGTGTTGTGTTGAAACGAGACACGTCGCCGTGTTGTTATTGTCTGGAGTAAAGGTATAACTTGCACTGTTTTGATTATCAAAAGCTGGCGACCATGTTCCGGAAATAGAATTCGTGGAAACCGTTGGAAACGAAAGTTGTCCGTTCAAGCAAATGGAATCGAGTAAATTAAAGATTGGAACTGTTGATGGAATGATGTTCACGGTATGTAGTGCTGGTGTAGGACATCCCAAGGCTGGCGTGGAGACATCTGGTGTAAAGGTATAGGTGGTTGTGTTTTGGTTGTTAAAGGCTGGTGACCAAGATCCATGAACACCATTTTGTGTCACAGCCGGAAAAACCAAATTTCCATATTGACAAATCGAATCGATGATGTTAAACACTGGCGAGGAAAGACCGGCGATACTCACAGACAACTGCAAAGGTTGATTGCAGGTCATATCGTTCGGTAAAAAGTAATAGGTTCCTGAACTTTGATTATTGAACGTTGGCGACCAAACGCCATCGACATTGTTCAAAGAAACATTCGGCAAAGTATAACTCGTGCCCTGGCAAAACGGCCCCACGATTCCAAAATTAGGATATACAATTTCTGTCAGGCTGATCGTAGAATCGTTGGAAGTGTTGTTCGTAAAATTACTCTCCGGATAAACACCCAATTGCGTGGCATTCTGGTTCACCACCATGCTCAAGGTAAACGGACTTGAAATTCCCGTAGGAATAGTAACCAGCGTGCTAAGGTTAAGGCTGTCACCCATTAAAATATTAGAAGGTAAAGTTACTGTAGATATTAGTGTTGTATTATTCACAAACACCGAAATCGGTGTTCCAGCCAACAAGGTATCATTCGAGTTGACATTGTACACCGTATAATCGAGCGTTAAGTCGTGGTTCTGACAAATATCTTGACCTGTAATGCTATCGAGAGAGATGGTCGCATCCGGAAGTTCGGATTGGATGGAGGTGATGATTGTGGAGATTAAACGAAAACTATTATAATTAAATTTTAATAATGCAGAGTTGTCACCAATATTAATGAAATTATTTATTGAATACTTGTCCACATCCATGTTCCAACTCGCATTGCTGCCAGTAAAGCTATTTGTCCCATTAAAAGGATTATTTGCGGGATTTTGTGCGTTACTTAAAATGTTATTATTAAATAAAACCGACTCAGTATAAAACAGATTTGGGCTACCATTATAAGCGATATATGTCATTGTAGCGCCAGTTGTATTCGTTACATTAAGGTTCGAAATTGGAATATTTATTTGTCCTCCGAAACCACCATAGGTAAAGGCGTAACCATCGTAAATATTGATTTGTTTGTTAGGTAAGTTAGGGTTTGAATAAACAACCACAATATTCCAACCTGCAAATTGAGCACTATTCGAACAATACGGTTGTATTATAGGGTTGAGATCGAAATTACTCACTTGATAGATGCCGTTTCCATTATTCTGAACAAATGAGGTAATATTTTTTACGGCAGAAAAATAAGGGAAAGTCCAGTTCCAAGTAATAGGGTTTATATTGACATAATTCAAGTAATCAGGGGACATAGTGACTCCATTTAACGTGATGTTGCTTCCTACACCATCTCCAATCCCTGCCCAAATTAAAAAAGCCCCCACGACATTTTGAATTGGTGCTAGTGAAAGAACTGCAGAGGAATTTGTCTGTATAAAACACGGAGGGACTGGATTTTGCCAGTTGTCAAAAGCATTGTGAGTGTTTCCAATTATGGTATATTCATATGGGCCATTAAATTGCTGATACAAAGTATGAGGCACGATTACCTGTGCATTGCCAAAAAAAGCACTAAGACAAAACAATAACAAAATTCTAGTAAATGTCATTTTACAACAATTCATACCCAAGCGAAGAAACAAATAATAAGTTGAAAAGTTTAATGTTATCAATAATTCGGTTGGAATTAGTTACAATTAAAAAGCACCACAAAAAAGCGGTACTTTATATAAAGAGAAATTATTTAACAATCATTCTTTTAGAAATAATTTCTTGTCCATTTTGATTGAGGCTGTAAATAAACATGCCTTTTCCAATTTCGGTTGCAAGGATTTCCACATCACCTGTATTTCCTTCAAGTGAATAATCTTTCACAAAACCACCGTCTAAATTGAAAATAGAAAGTGTTGCAGTTTCTACACCAGGCGCTAATTGAAAACGAATGGAAGTTTTATCAAAGAAAGGGTTTGGAATGTTTTGTTCGATAGAATAGCCATTTACAGAAGATGTATTTTGAATAATTTGATTTCGCATTACATCATTTGATTTAAATTCATTCAACTCTTGACGAACTGCAGTCAATTCAACATTCAATTCCTTAACTGCTTCTGTGAGAAGAGAGATCATTCCAACATAGTTAATTGCTTTGAAGGACAATTCAGATACTATTTTACCTTCGTTATCAAAAACTGGTTTGGTAATATCACGGGTAAGCTCTGGAAACACTTCAGCCATTTCTTGAGAAATGAAGCCATGTTGTGTTCCCTGAGAAAGATTTAGTCCATCTGTTTTCTTGTAGTTATATGAAACAGGATTTAATAAGTTGATGCGATCTAGAATATTTGTTTCTTTCAAAATATTTTCCTTTAGTTTAGCATCTGATGGAAGGATCATTCCATTTAAGTAGACATCACCATCAAAGAATCCTGCAAAAAGGGAGGGATTCCCCGAAATTGGTAAATTACCGTATATTCCAGCCCCGAATTGGGTATTTGATGAGGCAACACCTAAAACGCCAATTGAATTTAAATCCCCTTCTGCTTTTCCTAAGACACCAATTGACGTCATGCCTCCATTCATGTTCGATTGTAAACCTATTCCGTAATTTCCACTTTGTTGTACGTGAATTTGAGCTCCTATCGGATCTATTCCTGATGCTAATGTATTATTTGAAATTATTTGTAAGCCCGATATATTGTCAAAGCTTATCCCGACTTTAGGGTCTAGTGCACTGAAAAGACTAATATTTTTAGAAAAGTATGTATTTGCTTGTGGGGTCATGATGGCTACAACTTCACTAACAGGAACAAGGAAATTTTTCGCAACTCTGAATTCAAGATTCCCCAATGTCGACCCACCATTATGTATCCACTCTATACGAGGATTGTTCGGAGAAGCATTTGTATATCCTGTAACCAAAGCTCTTTCATTGTACTGAAAACGATTACCATAGAATGTTTGTGTGCCAGAAGTAACCTGACCTAAGCTAAACCATCTCGCTGTTGGCCCAAAACCAAATCCAGAAAGCGATTGGTCTTGAGTAACTATTCCTGGTCCAAATCGAAATGTTTCTGGTCCAGATAATCCAAAGCTTAATGGTCCATTGGATTGGTTCTGCCCAAAAGCCACACTACAGCCTAACAGGCCAAAAAAGAATAATTGTTTTTTCATATTTAAAATTTTGTTACTTTGTTTTAAGGAGTGTTCGAGTCAAATTTTTCTCCTTTCAAATTGAATGAAAAATGGAAATTTCGTTCGAGTTACTTTCACAATCAAAGTATAATTCTTGATGGTCAAATTAAATGAAAATTTTAACAAGGATTTTTCTCTGGAATGGAGACTGGAAATTGACTTTTATAGGATTTACCCGTAAATGCTAGACTTCATTAAGAAAGTTGCTTTTAACGGTCGAAGAAATTTGAGTATATATACCTATATATTTAAGTACATATACTAACTTGATTTTTGGTTTTAATTAGCGATTTAAAACAACTTTGGGAATTTTAAACGGTTGGAATCGTAGTTTCGCAGCAGTGCAACTGCAGTGACACGTGGAAATAGTTAAGTAAGATTTACTTAATATTAATTCCTATACAAAGGAAATAAACCGTAACAGATTTTATCTAATTAAATAGAACTAAACCCCAAACTGACGCAAATGATGGTCAATGTGCTTATAGAGCAAATTATTCCATTCTATCGGAGTCAACATTCCCAAGGATAAAGATGGTTTTGCGCAAAGTTGCTCTGGTCCCATTTCTTGAATTTTTTGCACGTAAGCTTTTAGTCTGCGCTTCTCTGCCTCGATATCAAATTCTTCATTGATTCGTATAAAAGTTGGACCTGTTGGTAGATTCGCTTTGTAAGGAACCTCATTCACCATTGATTTTTTTAGAAATGATTTTAATATCCATTTCATGATTTTACCAGGTTTATCAGTGTTCTCTCCAAGAATTTGTTGGTAGGCAACACTGCAATGGGAAAGCATTTGTCCTGCATTCATTTT
>JAHEMQ010000112.1 GCA_024643555.1 Crocinitomicaceae bacterium
ACAACGGAGGACAAGCGTCCGTTGTAACGTGCCGGAAAATTCCCTTTATGCAATTGCACCGATCCAATCATATTCGGATCAAAAGTAGAAACGAATCCACCGATGTGACTAACATAATAAAGTGGAATTTGATCGAGTAAAAACAAATTCTGATCGGGACTTCCACCTCGTACATACAAGGCGCTCGATCCTTCGCCACCGCTAGCGACACCGGGCATAAACTGAAATGCTTTGATGACATCAGCCTCACCACCTAGCATCGGAATTTTCCTTGCTAAAGCTAAGGGTAGATTCAAACTACTCAAATTGTCCTTGGAGGCTTTCACCGAGACTTCATTTTCGACTTTTGTTCTTGGCGAAAGAGTGATTTCATAGTAATCCTGATTTGGAACGAGTGAGATTTCTTTTGTTTGATAACCAAGTGCGACAAAGCGCACTCGAAGTCCTTCCATTAGTTGTTTCGTGTTGAACGTGAGCATAAAATGTCCGTTAGCGTCACTCAACACCGGGACGTCATTTTTAGCATAAAGGATTGATACACCCGAAATTGCTTCACCGCTAATCGAATCACTAATTTCACCTTGCATATGGATTTGTTGCGCGTAGGCAACATGAGCAATGCATCCAAAAAGCAACAGACTGACTTTATTCCACATAGTTCATCTGTAGTTTTGTTTGACTATAGCCAGCAAAAACGCCGTATCCACCAATGACATTGGAATACATCGTGACCGGATCTCCATAAAATAAAATTTGCAAGGGATCATCCAGTACATCGACACTATTTTGATTGTACAGATGTTTGGTCCACGATTTTCGGAATAAATAATATTCGTAACTGCAACTTTTGATTAATCTTTGGTAGTTTTCATCGTGAAAAAAAGTACCAAAGGGACTCAAGGAAACATATCCGCCTTTGCAGAGAAGGAAGGTTTTTTCTTGACCATTAAAGAGCGCATCAGAACAATAGTAATTTTGTGGATTATAACTTAAATCACCATCCGAAAGTAAACTTGGATCCTTTTCTTGTGTCTGTTGATAAAGGAAAATGTTTTGTCCTAGTTCGTAATAATTTTCTTTCAGCGGATCATCTGATAATACCACCTTGGATTCTGTTTCAAAATATTTTACAATACCATTGTTAGAAATTGGAACATCCGATATTTTATAGTAGGTCCCGCTTAAGTTCTGGGGTAAAAACGGAATAGAAGTAATGGCTTCTACTTTTCCAAAGCTTGGACTATTTGCCACTAGCTTATAGGAATTTCCAGCACTTGGATAAAAAACATTTTGATACCATCCTAACGTATCGTAGAAGAATACCCCAACTTCCAGTCCGTTTTCATACAATGTGAGTTCAACATCCTCCAAATATGTGATGGGCTGACCCATTGCGCTTGAATTGCTCACATGCACACGAATGATTGAATCTGGACAAATGAGTGCATTGACCACTAGTTTCGACCCTTCAAATTCAGGATTGACTTTCATTTCTTTGACGCATGAACCAAGAAGGATTAAAAAGACAAGAGGAAGAAATTTCATGAACGGAAACCATTTAAAACCTGGCCTTCAAACGAGGTTTTTGAAAAAATATTTTGTGAAGGCATCAAAATACGAAGAAGTTCATATGACAATATTCATCCATTCTTTTCGTTAGATAACATGCGCTGAAAGCGATGTGATTTTTTTAAAAAAATGTTGAATCTATATGAAGGGAAAAGAAAAAAAAGTAATTTTGTGCAGTATTGTCCATTGCGTGGGTTTTGTCACCTTTAGCCATGATGTTAAAGGATTCATAGCGACATCAACTAACTTTGGACATTTTTTTTGTTTAGATTTATGAAGACCGCTATTTTAATCGATGGCGGTTTTTTTATTCGTCGATATAAGTATATTGAAGGTTTTCACGTGGATGATTCCGCTGAAATCATGGCAAAGAATTTGGTGTCTTATTGTTATAGACATATACAACGGGTGAATAATTACCGGTCGAAATATCACCTGAAACCAACAGAACTTTACCGAATCTTTTATTACGATGCAAATCCTTATGATGGTGATTCTCATAATCCCATTTCAAATAAGTCATTTAATTTTAAAAATACCGCTCAATACAAATTTCGACATTCCTTGTTTTCAGCATTGAAAAATCAACGAAAAATTGCCTTAAGGCTTGGCTTTTTGAAAAATACATCTAAGAATTGGGTGATCCGTGCCCGCTATACAAAACAATTGTTGAATGGAAAAATGCGAATAGAAGAACTATCGGAAGCTGACATTGAATTTCCATTAAATCAAAAAGCAGTTGACATGAAAATAGGTTTGGATATTGCTACATTGGCTTATAAGGATCAAGTTGGTCAAATTATTCTCATTGCTGGAGACAGCGATTTCGTCCCTGCAGCAAAATTTGCTCGTCGCGAAGGTGTCGATTTCATCTTAGATCCAATGATGAATTACATTGACCCATCCTTGAACGAACATATTGACGGTTTAATGACGATTAAAAAAATGTTTGGCACAGACAAAATAGACATATTTCCTAATGATTATTGAACTATTTTCAGCAAAATTGAAGAACTTCAATTCCCTCCTGAACCTTTTCCCCTCTTCATTGTACCGGACCAAAAAACAAAAGTCCAACAATGATGAAACAGTTCCTTTTTTCCTTATTCGTACTTGCGGTAAGCCAAGTGAGTAATGCACAAATTAGTCCAAGAAGAATCCAATTGGTGATTCTGTTTGATACCTCCAATAGCATGGACGGACTCATCGATCAAGCGAAATCGCGTATTTGGG
>JAHEMQ010000009.1:0-12246 GCA_024643555.1 Crocinitomicaceae bacterium
AATGCACCTTTGGCATTGGTATTTCTCTGTCTCCAGATTTTCAATGTGATATTAATGAACTTAGAAGCCATAATCTCTTTCTTAATTATTTGTAATTTCTTGCTGCAATTTTAATAAACTCATAATTCAAATCTTCTTTGTGAAGTGTTGAATTTTTAGCATCTTGGCCATTGTATTCCCAAGCGGCTACGTATTTGAAGTTTTCGTCGTCTCGAAGTGTTTCTCCTTCCGCGTCTTGGTATTCTTCTCGGAAGTGTCCCCCGCAAGATTCCAAGCGATGTAAAGCATCTACAGCCATTAATTGACCTAATTCTAACAAATCAGCAACGCGCATTACTTTCTCCAATTCCGGATTCATTTCATCTGCGCTTCCTGGAACGTAAACATCTTTATAGAATTCTTCACGAAGTACCGCAATTTCTTCGATTGCTTCTTTTAATCCTTGTTCATTTCTTGCCATTCCAACTTTGTTCCACATAATCAAGCCTAAGCGTTTGTGGAAGAAATCAACCGATTTACTACCGTTGTTATTTAAGAATTTTTGAATTGCTTCTTTCACTTCATTTTCAGCTGCTTCAAATTCAGGCGCATCAGTTGAAATTTTACCAGTGCGAATTTCATTTGCTAAGTAGTCGGAAACAGTATAAGGAACAACGAAGTATCCATCTGCTAATCCTTGCATCAATGCAGATGCTCCTAAACGATTCGCTCCGTGATCAGAGAAGTTCGCTTCACCAGTCACAAAACAACCTTCAATGCTACTTTGTAAGTTATAATCAACCCAAACGCCACCCATGGTGTAGTGTACAGCTGGATAAATTTTCATCGGAGTTTCGTATGGATTATCGTCAGTGATCTTTTGATACATCTGAAATAAGTTTCCGTATTTTTCTTCAATCCATTTTTTACCTAGCTCAATCATGCGTCCTTCGGTAGGATTGTGGTCTCCAAGTGCATATGCAGCCTGTTTTCCTTTGCTTCTGATCTCCGAAGCAAAATCCAAATAAACACCTTCATTGGTGTCATTGGCCTCAATTCCGTAACCAGCATCGCAGCGTTCTTTCGCAGCGCGAGAAGCAACGTCACGTGGCACCAAGTTTCCGAATGCAGGATACCTTCTTTCTAAGTAATAATCTCGATCTTCTTCCGCTATTTGTGTTGGTTTCAACTTCCCAGCGCGAATAGCTTCCGCATCTTCTTTTTTCTTCGGTACCCATATCCGACCAGAGTTTCTTAAGGACTCTGACATCAATGTTAATTTTGATTGATTTGTTCCATGAACGGGAACACATGTTGGGTGAATTTGTACGTAACATGGATTCGCGAACAACGCTCCTCTCTTATGTACTTTCCAAGCAGCAGAAACATTGCTTCCCATGGCATTGGTTGACAAGAAATACACGTTTCCATATCCACCAGAAGCGATGATCACCGCATGTGCAGAATGACGTTCGATTTCACCAGTAACTAGGTTACGAGCGATGATTCCACGTGCTTTTCCGTCGATTTTAACAAGGTCCATCATTTCATGACGGTGGTACATTTTCACGCGACCTAATCCAATTTGACGAGATAGCGCTGAGTATGCACCTAATAACAATTGCTGACCGGTTTGACCAGCAGCATAGAACGTACGTTGAACTTGTGTTCCACCAAATGAACGGTTGTCTAGTAATCCACCGTATTCACGTGCAAAAGGAACGCCCTGCGCCACGCATTGATCAATGATATTACCAGAAACTTCTGCTAAACGATGAACGTTGGCCTCACGTGCACGGTAATCTCCACCTTTGATGGTGTCATAAAACAAACGGTAAACAGAGTCACCATCGTTTTGATAATTTTTTGCAGCATTGATACCTCCTTGTGCAGCAATCGAGTGTGCACGACGTGGAGAATCTTGAAAACAGAATGCTTTTACATTATATCCCATCTCACCTAGAGATGCAGCAGCAGCTGCTCCGGCCAAACCTGTTCCAACGACAATTACATCAATTTTCGGACGGTTGTTTGGAGCAACCAATTTCATGTGATTTTTGTGGTTCGTCCACTTATCAGCAATTGGTCCTTCTGGAATTCTTGAGTTTAATTTTGACATAATCCTGTTTTTCCTAATGGTTCATGTAAATAATTACCGGAATAATTGCAAATAAGAAAGGCACTACAATACTGAAGGCCATCCCTATTTTCTTAATTATTGGTGTGTACAAAGGGTGATTCAATCCTAATGATTGAAAAGCAGATGCAAATCCATGCCACAAGTGATACCCTAAAACAAGCATCGAAATAACATAGAAAAGAACACCAAACAATGCGCTTGAATTTTCTTTGCTAAAAAAGGTCATTACTACCGTATGCAAATCTTTATAACCTTCTCCTATTTTCACACCGGAAGTAATGTCATAAAATTCATGTTTGTTTTTAATTTCAAACAATTTTTGTTCTTGTCCAGTACTTGGATCCTTTACCATGAATTGTTGGTAAGTGCCATTTGTGTTCAAGTAATGTGTCACTTCAATCGGTTTTGTGATCATTTCACCCGTTGCAGGATTTTGACCTACTGGATAATCCACCGTTTTGACCAAGGAGTGCATTGGAATCTCTTCCGTGATTTTTGCCTTCCACCAGAAATTAGCCATGTGCGTTGCTAGGAAAACCAAAATCAAGGTTCCTAAGATGGCCATGTTTCTTGATGCCGTTCCAGAATTTGCTTTGGGATTGTTGTAAGCGTAATTTACTGGTCGAGCCTTCTTGTTTTGAATCGTCAACATAATTCCATCCACTGCGTGGATAATCAACGCGATATAAGTCGTGTATGACAATACTTTAATAAATAGATTATGCCCCATGAAGTACGCATATTCATTAAAGGCACGTCGTCCTTCTTCTCCTGTTTTGAAAATTAGTTGCAGGTTCCCTAGTAGGTGACCGATGAGGAATGTACATAAGAACAGACCTGTCAAAGCCATGAAGTATTTCTTGGCGATGGATGATTTAAATAATACTGAGTTACTCATAATTGTTAACCATTAATGTGCTGCAAATTTACTTCTAACTAACAATAAAAAGGGAATTTTGTTTCTATTTAGAATGAATTTAGATAAGAAAGTGAAACTCCCGTGTCACTCACTTCTAATTTGACATCCGCACCGACAATGACAGATCGATTATCTTCAAAATGTCCAATGGGAAAATCATAGCAAATGGGAATCTTAGAATACCTGAAATGATGTGACACAATTTCATCAATGGACAAGCCTGTTGGGTTATCTGTGTCCTCAAGATCGGTCATTCCGCCGATGATCAGACCTTTTATTTTCGAAAATGCCCCAGCTTTTTTCAATGCAAAAAACATGCGGTCCAGGTGATACAGTTGCTCTGCTAAATCCTCCAGGAATAAAATCCCGTCATCGAAATTTAACCTGTCGTCCGTTCCTAACAAACTGTAGACGATGCTTAAATTTCCTCCCATCAAGACTCCTTCTGCCGAACCAACTTGATTCGCAGCATTCACCCCACAAGAAATGACTGGTTTTTCTCCTTGAAGAATGGTTAACATGGTTTCCAAAGCTTCTGGAGTATTCTTTTCAAAATTCAAGGGCATGGACCCATGAATGCTCTGTACACCAAGCCTCATCAAACGGTGATGAAAAACGGTGATGTCGCTAAATCCAATTAACCAACGTGGTTCCCTTAACATGTTCGCCCAATTGATTTGATCCACAATGCGCACGCAGCCATAGCCTCCTCTTGCGCACAAAATGGCTTTCACATCTGGATGATCTATTCCAAATTGCATGTCGGCTGATCGTTCCTCATCGGTTCCTGAGAAATAACGGTGAGCTCCGAGGCAATGTTTGCTTAATAAAACACGAAATCCATGAGCTTCGAGAAACGATTTGGTATACTGGACAGAAGCTGCGTCTGTTGCTTTTGCTGGAGCCGTAATGTAAATTAAATCCCCTTCCGCTAAGTTTGGTGGAATGATCATGATGCGTTCATTTGTTGCAAAAAAGCGTCCGCTATGCATAGGTCGCTATTGGTTGTGATTTTTATATTTTCTTCGTTACTCTCTACTAAATAGGGTTGAATACCCAACCGTTCAAGCACACTTGCGTCATCCGTCATACCAGATTGATAACTTGTTTGATAGGCTTCTTTCAGGATTGTTGCATCAAAACATTGTGGCGTATGCACCAATTTAAACGCCGTTCGATCGGCAATTTTCGATCCGGATGCATCCACGAAACGCAGTGAATCTTTCAAAGACAATACGGGAATGACACTTTTGGAATGTTCAAGGGCTGTGAAGCAGCGCTTGATGGTTTCATGACTGACCAAAGGTCGCACACCATCGTGAACCGCCACGAATGCTCCTCGACAATGTTCGAGCGCGAGCTGAATGGAATGAAAACGTTCTTCCCCACCAATAACTACCTGGTGTGGAATTGCACACTGATGGTTCAGTAACAATTCTTCCCAATAACTTATCCAGTCACTCGGCAAGGTAATGATCAGTTGTAAAGAAGAATCATAACGGTGGAAGTTCTCCAGGGTATGAAGTAGGATGGGTTTGCCTTGCAGAGGAAGAAATTGTTTAGGAATCGTTCCTCCCATGCGTTTTCCAATTCCACCAGCCGTAATGATTACAGTACCTAACATATGTTTTCAAAAATAAACATTAGAGGGGAATTAATAAGGAACTATCGCTATTCTTTGTGGAAGAATGGAAATTTCGAAACGAGTCCCACTTAAGTATTCACCGTCTGTTTCCGCATGTAGCTTAACTCCTTTGCCATGTACGACCAACTGATTACTTTCGAAATAATGCGCTTCAGGATGCTTAATGCGTTTTCCTCTTTTCACCTTTATGACGTTTAGCAAGTAATCCAACAAGGAAACCTTACCTAAAATCGTCATGTTCAGTTTCCCATCGCGAATGGATGCACCCGGATGAATGTGCAGTCCATTTCCAAAAATGGCACCATTGCATGCCGCAGCTAATAGCAATTCACCGGTATATTGAAAGGCATCTGACTCAATGTTAACGAGGGGACGAGTATATCTAAAAAAGGTTTTTAATATGGCTAATCCATAGGAAAAACCTGCGCCATATTGTTTTCGAAACTCATTTAATGAGAGAACTACGGCTCCGCCAAAACCAATATCGGCCACATTCATGAAATAACGGGTTTCTTCATCCGTTTTAATCACACCAACATCACAAGAAATGGTTTTCTTGGCCTTCAAGGCGGACATGAATGTTGGTAAATGAAACTTGTTGAATCCGGCACTTTGATAGAAGTCATTTCCTGTTCCATGTGGAATAATGGCAAGGACAGGCAGCGTGTCGCGTTGAGCGGATAATAGTCCATTCATGATTTCATTTAATGTTCCGTCTCCACCCACGGCAATGATCACCTCCACTTTGGAAGCGTGATCTCGTGCGATGTCAATGAGTTCTTTTTCAAACTTGGATTCAATCACACAAAAATCACCTGGCCATGTCTCCTGACAGGTTTCGATTAATTCCAATATAACAGCGCTTTTTTTCTTGCTTCCATTCAGCAAACAAAGTGTTTTTGACATCTATCAAAGATAATGAAATAGGCGAGTATTTATCCAACCATGAAAAGTATAGCGGCCTCTTTTGCTGATTGAAAAATCAAATATATATCTTTGTCAAATGATTATCGGAGCCGATTTTGAAAAAATGAGCTTAAAATGGGGAGACCTCCTCATTCTTGAACCAAATACATTTTTGACGGATACGGCAATGTCCGCTATTTGTTTTTATTTGGCGCTTAAGCTTTGGAGAGGTCATTCAAAAAACCCTTTTGTAAATTGGTTCATAGCTTTTTTCGTCATGTTAGGAATCAGCACATTTGTTGGTGGACTAGGTCATGCCTTTTATTTTTATTGGGGCACAGTTGGCAAAATGCCGGGGTGGATAACAGGTGTTTTTGCTGTCTTTTGTATCGAGCGAGCGATGATCTCTTTCGTTTACAATAAAAAAGCGCAAAAATTTTATCAATACATGTCAAGTATTAAAGTACTGGTAGTCTTTGGCATTTTCATTTGGCTTTGCTTGAATAAACCGGTCATGGAAAAACCAGACATTGGATTTCTACCCATTGCAATCAATACGATTTTGGGCACCATTTTAAGTGCGGGGATTTTAGGATTGGTGTTTTATCGAAAACATCAGGCGCCTTTTCATTATTTTACCTACGGGGTTCTTGCCATGTTACCTGCTGCATTTTTTTTCTTAATGAAAATAAACGTACACCCATGGATGGATAAAAATGATGTCACACACATATTATTGTCCGTCGGAAATGTTTTTTTCTATGTTGGAATTTCCAAGGTGGCGACGCAGTTAGATGCTAAATTTAATATTGAATCCGAAGGGTAGCATACTTGGAAATAGTCTTGCCAGAAACTGTTTTCCCTGTTAAATAATAAATATAGTTGCCGGCTTTACAGTTTTCGCCGTCCTCTTTTTTACCATTCCAGCTTTCTTGTGGATGAGTGCTTTTAAACACAGCTTGGTTGTTCATGTCGAGAATGACTAAACTGTAATCAAGAAATTCAAAGTCACTTAAATCAATGCTAAATTCATCATTTTTCCCATCTCCATTAGGAGTAAAAATATTGGGCAAAACAATTTTTTCTTCTAGTTGAATAGCATCCAGTTTTCCGTTATCACTCGTTGCACCATTCGTTGCGATTTGATTTTCAGAAATCACTTTTTCAATCGTTTCGTCTTCAAGTTGTATGTTGTTGAATGAAACCATTGGAAGCACATCTGGCTCACGATTGGACGAATAAGAAACCGTGACATCCGTTTCACTACCGCTGTGTATCATTCCTGGGCCAAAGCTAGGTCCATTATCCTCTTCAGGGATTTCTGGAATCAAGAATACACAACCAATGTTTACAGCAGGTTTAACCGTTAATTTTATAGCTGGATTTTCATCATTGGATGAAGTTTGAGCCAAAGGTTTCTTGATTTGATGGGATGAAACCGACTTTTTGGATGATGTGTTTTGTTGTGTTAACATCCAAACACCTCCAATTACGGCTGCTGCACTTAATCCCCCAATCAGAGATTTTGCTAATAGAGACAAACCGCTGCTTACAACAGTTGTTCCCGACGTTATAGAAGACGAAACAGAAGCCCATAATTCTGGACTTACAGGCGACTGATGTTGCGCCAATTTCTCTTGAAACAATTCTTTTATGAAATCTTTTTCTTCCATTTATCTTTTTTCTATTCGGTCTTTCAAGTATGCCCTTGCTCTCAAATATTGTGACTTTGAGGTACTTTCTGTTATTCCTAGTTCTTTCGCAATTTCTTGATGAGAATATCCTTCTATGGCAAACATATTGAAAACAATTCGGTATCCATCTGGCATAGACTGAACCAATTTCATCAAGTCATCAGCCATTAATTTCTCTGCAATGAATTCATGTTGCTCGATGCGATAAGTGACTTCTTCCACTTGAATTTCTCCAAGTGTTTTTTGATCTTTTCGCAGTTGATCTAAGCAAGTGTTGACTACAATGCGTCGAATCCATCCTTCAAACACTCCTTCAAATTTATATTCAGGAAGTTTGGAATAGACTTTAACCAATGCATCTTGCAGGACATCTTCTGAACGCATTTTGTCCTTCATGTAACGCAGACAGACGGAGAACATTTTAGGGGCAAACATGTCAAACAACGCTTTTTGAGCCTTTGGATTCCCTTCAATACACTGTTTAATTAATGCAATTTCCTCCATGCTCAGTTTGTTTGACTAAATCGTATGCAAAAAAGTTGCATGTCACTGCAAAATTCATACGAAATAACGTATTTTCGTTTGCTTAAACAAATGATTATGAAATCCTTTTTATGCTTCATTTTTATAATGATGTCCATCAGTTCATTCGCGAAGGCGAAAATGAAAACAGGGATGTGGCAAGGCGAATTAGCCATGAATGACCGTCTTTCCATCCCATTTCAGTTAATGGTAGAAAATGCGGGCAAAAAGATCTATGTGGTGAATGATTTAGAGCAAATCTTAATGATAAGCCACACAAAAAAGGATAGTATGTACCTAAATTTCCCCATTCAAGATGCCGAAGTCATTTTCAAATTGGAAAAAAATGGCGAATCAGCACGAGGATATTGGGTTAATTACAATAAAAAAGTGCTTCAAAAAATCCCATTAACCTTGACTTGGAATGTGTCAAATAGATTTCCTAACATGCACCCAACAAAACCAATTGAATCTCTGTTCGATGGGACTTGGGAAGTTACATTTCAACCGGGAACAAAAGACGAAGAGAAGGCAATCGGAGTTTTTAAAGCAGGTAAGAATACAGAAATTGCTGGAACATTTTTAACTGAAACGGGGGATTATCGTTTTTTGGCGGGGAATCGTACTGGAAACAGTTTTTCTTTGTCCACATTTAATGGTTCTTGGGCAATGATGTTTGAGGCGGAATTATTTGGGGACACATTAAAAGGGACGTTTTATAGTGGTATATCCTACAGCACAGATTGGATGGCCATTCGAAATCCAGCAGCAAAATTAAGAAATGAGGCATCACTAACCTATGTTGTCAATGATAAAAAACTGAATACTGCTGGGATGACCCAATTAAATGGTTCTGCTTTTTCGCTCAAAGGGTATTCTGGAAAAGTAGTTGTATTTCAAATCATGGGAACATGGTGTCCAAATTGTTTGGATGAGGTGCAGTTTATGGAAAAGCTTTATCAGGAATATCGCAACAGCGGCTTGGAAATAATCGCATTGGCTTATGAAGTGGGTTCTAATGCGAAGGAACAGCGAAAAAAATTAACCGCATTTAAAAAACGTATTGGCATGACTTATGAACTTGTTCTAGCGGGGTCCTCTTCGAAGGATATTGCAGCGGCTCAGTTCCCTATGCTGAATGGCATCATGAGTTTTCCAACGACGGTCATCATAGGAAAGGACGGAAAAGTGTTATCTGTTCATACTGGATACAGTGGTCCAGCGACGGGAATTGCACACAAAGAACTCACGGATAAAATCCAATTGGAAATTGAAATGGCATTGGATTTATTAAAATAAAACTCTAATGGAATAAAAAAGGGCTGTGAAAACAGCCCTTTTTTATGTTTTATTGTAATTGTACTCGTTAGTCTCTAATCAAGAACTGATATTTATCGATGTTTTTCAATGCGATACTTGTTCCTCTAGCAACTGCACGAAGAGGATCTTCAGCAATGTGCACAGGTAATTTTGTTTTAGCAGAAATACGTTTGTCTAAGCCTCTTAACATAGATCCACCACCAGCTAAATAGATACCTGTTTTGTAGATATCCGCAGAAAGTTCAGGCGGAGTTAATTCCAATGCACTTAAAATAGCTTCTTCAATTTTAGAAATGGTTTTATCTAAAGCATGCGCGACTTCCACGTAGGAGACCATGATTTCTTTCGGTATACCTGTCATCAAATCTCGTCCACGAACTGCGAAATCTGCTGGTGGATTATCAAGTTCAGGCAAAGCTGCTCCAACTTCAATTTTGATTTGTTCGGCCGTTCGCTCACCTACAAGGATGTTATGCTGACGACGCATGTACTCTTCAATGTCACTTGTAAAATCATCTCCAGCGATACGAATCGATTTATCACAGACAATTCCACCTAAAGCAATGACAGCAATTTCAGAGGTACCACCACCGATATCGATGATCATATTTCCCATTGGCTCTTCTACGTCAATTCCAATCCCAATAGCTGCCGCCATTGGTTCGTGAATTAAATATACTTCTTTTGCCCCTGCATGTTCGGCAGAATCTCGTACGGCACGTTTCTCCACCTCAGTAATACCTGAAGGAATACAAATCACCATACGAAGTGTTGGATTGAATAGGCTTTTTCCTGGATTAATCATTTTGATCATTCCACGTATCATTTGTTCAGCACTTTGGAAATCGGCAATTACACCATCTTTCAATGGACGTACTGTTTCGATCAACTTGTGGGTTTTACCGTGCATTTGTTGCGCCTTTCGTCCAATGGCAACTACCTTGCCTGTTTGAATGTCTTTCGCTACAATAGACGGCTCATCAACGACCACTTTATCATTCCAAATGATTAGTGTGTTTGCTGTCCCTAAGTCAATCGCAATTTCTTGCGTTAAAAAACTAAAAAATGCCATGTTGAATCCAACTAGTGATTAAGTTGTTCCTTTTTCGAGAGTTTCGGTGAAAAGGTTACAATTTAATGTAAATATATGTAAAGTTAATGTTTAAAGTGGCGCACACCTGTAAATACCATACGCATTCCATGTTTATTGCAATAATCAATGGAAAGGTCATCCTTCACAGATCCACCTGGTTGAATGACTGCATCAATTCCCTCCAAATGAGCGATTTCTACGCAATCTGGGAAAGGGAAAAACGCATCACTGGCCATGGCTGCACCTTTCAGATCAAAGCCAAAAGTTTTTGCCTTATGAATGGCTTGATTTAAGGCATCAACACGGGATGTTTGTCCTGTCCCACTCGCTAATAATTGTCCGTTTTTCGCTAGAATAATGGTATTTGACTTGGTATGTTTCACGAGTTTATTAGCGAAAAGTAGATCAGCGATTTCTTGTTCACTTGGTGCGTTTGTTGTTTTAACTACTAAATCATTTTTCGTTTCTGATTTTGCATCTCTGTCTTGAACGAGCACACCATTTAGGATAGATCTTACTTGTTGTTGTGGCAGTGTGGTTTCTTTTTGAACCAAAATAATTCGGTTTTTTTTGCTTTTTAATAATTCCAACGCCTCCGCATCGTATCCCGGTGCGATTAATACCTCGCAAAATAACTCATTGATGAATGTTGCAGTATCGAAGTCAATGGATCTGTTTGAAATTAATATTCCTCCAAAGGCACTTACGGGATCCGCGGCTAATGCAACTTCATACGCTTCTTTTAAACTTGGCCGTGTTGCCAATCCACAGGCGTTGTTGTGTTTTAAAATACCGAATGTTGGACCGTCCTCTTTAAATTCTTGCAATAAAAGAACAGCAGCGTCTACATCTAATAGATTGTTGTAGGAAAGCTCTTTCCCGTGTAATTTGTCAAATAAGGCATTCAAATCTCCAAAGAATTGACCCTTTTGGTGTGGGTTTTCACCATAGCGTAAGGTTTCATTTTTTTCGATACTTACTTTGAGGTAAGGACTATTATCTTGAAGAAAATAATTATGAATCATGGTGTCATAGTGAGAAGAAACATGAAAAGCTTCTCCCGCCAATGCTTGTCTTTGCACTAATGTTGTTCCACCATTTTGAGTTTGTAAAAGGGTTAAAAAATTGGCGTAGTGTTTCACGGATGGGATGATGACTACATCTTGGAAGTTTTTCGCGGCAGCACGGATTAATGAAATACCACCAATGTCGATTTTTTCAATGATTTCTTCGTGACTTGCGCCAGATTGCACCGTTTCTTCGAAAGGATACAAATCGACAATTACTAAATCAATACTTGGAATTCCGTGTTTTGTGATAGCCTCTTGATCTTCTGCAAGTGCACGACGGTTTAATATTCCTCCAAAAACAGTTGGATGCAAGGTTTTCACTCGACCACCTAAAATTTCAGGAAATCCAGTTAAGTCTTCTACGGCAACAACGGGGATGCCTAAATTTTGAATAAAGGCCAATGTCCCGCCAGTTGAATAGATACAAACCTTGTGTTTGTGTAATTCGCGTACAATTTCGTCTAGCCCATCTTTGTAATATACTGAAATTAAGGCGCTTTTGATGTTTTTTAAATCTGTCATGAGGTGTAAAAGAAAGTGCAAAATTAGGGTTATTTTTTTGAATTCATAGTTAAAACCACACTTGAATTCGCAGTTAAAACCACGAATAAAAAAACCCCGCTATGAACGGGGCTTATTTACCACAAAGACTTTCATCTTTTTTATTCCTATGATTAGCTCGTGAATTTACGTTCTGGCTATCACCGACTAACGTCGCTTCTACCCAGAACACATTTAGCGAGACAAGCTCGTGAATTTACGTTCTGGCTATCACCGACTCGTCGCTTCTACCCAGAACACATTTCACAACTGTCTGGATTGTCTAGTGAGCAAGCAATAGCAGCAGCTTGTTCTTCCAATGATTTAGCTGTTGGTTCCTCAACCACTGTTTTTTCAACGGTAAATTTGATGGCATCCGTTGCTGCTTTTGTTCTTAGGTAGTACATACCAGTTTTTA